>NZ_CP040887.1:1259433-1574291 GCF_006337125.1 Serinicoccus chungangensis | reverse complement strand
CTCCCCGCGGTGCACGACGAGGTCGTCCCCGCCCGCGCCGGACGTCGCCGAGCAGAACGGGCAGCCGTCGCCCGCGTCCGCGCTCGGACGCTCGCCACGGACGTAGGCCATCCGGTGCGGTGTCCAGAGCCGCTCGAACCCGTCCTGCGACCCGGCGAAGGAGGTCGCGTCCTCCGGCTGCAGCTGCCCCGTCATGGCAGGCAGTCTAGGGCGGCTCTCATCGGCCCCTCACGCGCGTCCGCGATGCTGGCCGCGACCGCCTCCCGAGGAGGACGCATGGCCGACCCCCGCCCCGACCGCGGGCCGCTCGTCCTCTTCGTGCTGGGCAAGCCGCCGTCGTCCTCCAGCATCTTCCCGGAGGTCTTCGCGCTCCTGCGGGACCGCGGCGTCCGGGTGGAGGTATGCCTGCCGCACGACGGGCAGGCGCCCCCGCCTCCCGCGCAGGTCACGCTCGTGGTCCACCGGGGTCTGCGCCCGGCCGCGCTGGGCGTCGTCGAGGGGCTCGCGGCGGAGGGCGTGGCCGTCGTGGACCCGGTGCCCGCGGTCCGGCTGCTGCGGCGGCACCAGCGTCTCGAGGAGCGGCTGGCCCGGGCGGGACTGCCGGTGCCGCCCTCGCGGCCCGTGCCGACCTGGACCGGCGTGCTGGCGGACGCCGAGGAGGAGGAGCGGGTGGTGAAGCGGGGCCGCCGCGGCCGGGGCCGGGGCGCGGAGGTGCTCGCCGGCCGGACGCGCGACCTCCCGGCCGAGCCGCCCTTCCCCGGGCCCTACGTCACCCAGCCGTTCGTGCCGAACGACGGCCTGGACCGCAAGCTCTACGTCGTCGGCGACCGCGTCACCGGGCTGCTCAAGCCGTCACCGCTGGGCGGCGGGCACGTGCCGACCGGGGCGCCCTTCGAGGTGCCCGCCCTCCTCGAGGAGCTGGCCCTGACCGCCGCCCGCACCTGCCGCCTGGACCTCGCCGGGGTCGACGTGGTCATCGGGCCCGCCGGGCCGGTGCTGGTCGACGTCAACGCCTTCCCCGGCTACCGCGGGGTGCCCGGCCCGCCGCAGGCCCTGGCCGACCTCGTCGCCGACCGGGCGGGAACAGCCGGTGACCGCGGCGAGTTGCCCCAGCATGGACGACAACCAGCCTCAGCACGACCTGCACGACGCCGCCATCGGTGACCCCACGGCATACCTGCCGGAGAAGAGCGAGTGGGTGGCCAGCCAGCTGCGCGACATCGACGCGGCGGGCGACACCGCGGCCGCCACCATCCAGGACCGGCCGGTCATGGTCATCACCATGCGCGGGGCGCGCAGCGGCATGCTGCGCCGGGTGCCGCTGATGCGGGTCGAGCACGACGGGGCCTACCTCGCGGTGGCCAGCAAGGGCGGGGCGCCGGAGCACCCGGCGTGGTACTACAACCTCGCCAAGAACCCGGACGTGCTGGTGCAGGACGGCACGAGCCAGCAGGCGCTGCGCGCGCGGGAGCTGGCGGACGGGCCCGAGCGGGACGCGTGGTGGGAGCGGGCCGTGGCGGCCTTCCCCAGCTACGCCGACTACCAGGAGAACACCGACCGGCTCATCCCGGTCTTCGTGCTCGAGCCGCTCGCCTAGGGCTGCGTCGGGAGGGAGACGGAGCGCACCTGGCGCACGCTCGCGCGCACGGCGTCCAGCACGGGGCCGGGCAGGGCGACGTCGTCGGCGACCTCGACCCGGTCCGCACCTCGCTGGCGCGCCCAGCCGACGACCTGCCGGACCAGCGCGAGACACACCGCCTCCTCGCCGGCCCCGGTGCCGGGGCCGAGCGCGGAGAGCACCAGCAGCCGCGGCGCGGCGCCGGGCAGGTGCGGCAGCATCGTGCGGCGCAGCAGCGCCATCCCCACGTGCTGGCCGTCGTGCTCGGCCACCCAGGCCGGCAGGTCCGCGGCACGCGGGTGCCAGGCGCTGGCGAAGGCGCGCACGTGCTTCGGGCGCTCGGGGTCCGGGTCCGTCCCGGCGCGCAGCAGCACCTGCTTGTGCAGCGCGCCCAGGAGCAGCGCCTCGTCGTCGTTCACGACGCGCACCCGGACGGCGTCGGCCAGCTCGCCCAGCGTCGGCATACCGCTCTCCTGATCCCTCGGGTATGCGTGATCCTAGCCACCCTCCGCCTGACCCGGGGCGGCGTCCGTCCCAGGTCAGGCGGGGTCGGGCAGGGCGGACCGGCGCCGGTGGCTCAGACCTGGACGCGGTCGCGCACGGCGGTGACGATCCGCTCGACCGCCTGGTCCACCGGCACCGAGTTCTCCTGGGAGCCGTCGCGGAACCGGAAGGACACCGCCCCGGCGTCCCGATCCTCTCCCCCGGCGATGAGGATGAACGGCGCCTTGGACCGGCTGGCGTTGCGGATCTTCTTGGGGAAGCGGTCGTCGCCGCGGTCCACCTCGACCCGGACGCCCTGGGCGCGCAGCCGTGCGGCCACCTCGTCGAGGTAGCCCTCGAACTCCTCGGCCACCGGCACGCCGACCACCTGGACCGGCGCCAGCCACGGCGGCAGCTGCCCGGCGTAGTGCTCGATGAGGACGCCCATGAAGCGCTCGACCGAGCCCAGCTTGGCCGAGTGGATCATCACCGGCTGCTGCCGGGTGCCGTCCGCGGCGGAGTACTCCAGCCCGAAGCGCTCCGGCTGGTTGAAGTCGTACTGCACGGTCGACATCTGCCAGGTCCGGCCGATCGCGTCCCGGGCCTGCACGGAGATCTTGGGGCCGTAGAACGCGGCACCGCCGGGGTCGGGCACGAGCTCCAGGCCGGAGTCGCGCGCGACCTCCTCCAGCACGGCGGTCGCCTCGGCCCACTGCTCGTCGGTCCCGATGAACTTGTCCTTCTTCTCCCCCACCTCGTCGCGGGTCGACAGCTCGAGGTAGAAGTCGTCCAGGCCGAAGTCGCGCAGCACTCCGAGCACGAAGGTCAGCAGGTGCCGGATCTCGCCCGGGGCCTGCTCGCGGGTGACGTAGGAGTGCGAGTCGTCCATCTCCAGGCCGCGCACCCGGGTCAGCCCGTGGACCACCCCGGACTTCTCGTAGCGGTAGACGTGGCCGAACTCGAACAGCCGCAGCGGCAGGTCGCGGTAGGAGCGCTGCTGGCTGCGGTAGATGAGGTTGTGCATCGGGCAGTTCATCGCCTTGAGGAAGTAGCGCTGCCCGTCCTCCTCCATCGGCGGGAACATGGTGTCCTCGTAGTACGGCAGGTGCCCGGAGGTGTGGAACAACCCCTCCTTGGCCACGTGGGGGGTCCCGACGTACTCGAAGCCCTCGTCGATGTGCCGCTGGCGCAGGTAGTCCTCCATGACCCGCTTGAGCACGCCGCCCTTGGGGTGGAAGACCGGCAGGCCCGCGCCGAGCTCCTCGGGGAAGGAGTAGAGGTCCATCTCGGCGCCGAGGCGGCGGTGGTCGCGCTTCTCGGCCTCCGCGAGCCGGTCGAGGTAGGCCTTGAGCTCGTCCTTCGAGGGCCACGCGGTGCCGTAGATGCGCTGCAGCTGCGGGTTCTTCTCGCTGCCCCGCCAGTAGGCCGCGGCGCTGCGCATGAGCTTGAAGGCGTTGCCGATGATCTTGGTGCTCGGCAGGTGCGGGCCACGGCACAGGTCGCCCCAGACCCTCTCGCCGGTCCGGTCGAGGTTGTCGTAGATGGTGAGCTGGCTCCCGCCGACCTCGACGTCGGCGCCGTCGGCCGCGTCGGAGGCGGCGCCGCCCTTGAGGCCGATGAGCTCGAGCTTGTAGGGCTCGGCGGCCAGCTCCTCGCGGGCCGCGTCGTCGTCGATCTCGCGCCGGGCGAAGGTCTGCCCGCTGTTGATGATGCGCTGCATCGCCTTCTCGAGGCGCTTGAGGTCGTCGGGGGTGAACGGCTCGGCGACGTCGAAGTCGTAGTAGAAGCCGTCGCGCACCGGCGGCCCGATGCCGAGGCGGGCCTCGGGCCAGGTCTGCTGGACGGCCTGGGCCAGCACGTGCGCGCAGGAGTGCCGGAGCACGTCCAGCCCGTCCGGCTCGGTGACGAGCACCGGCTCGACGACGTCGCCGTCGGCGAGCTCGTGGTGCAGGTCGCGCAGCTCGCCGCCGATCCGCGCGACGACCACCTGACGGTCGTCGCCGACGAGGTCGCCCGCGGTCGTGCCCTGCTCGACCGCTCGCTCGCTGCCTGCGACACTGACGGTGATCTGGGTGGACACGCTGGTGCTCCTCGGAGGTGGGGTATGACGTGCGCCGCGCGCGCCCGTCGGGTCGCCCAACCCTACCCGCCGGGCCGCGCGTGCCGGCACCGGATATCGGGCCGCGCACGGCGCGCCGGACGGGTCAGCCCTGGGCGCTGGACAGGTAGGGCAGCCAGGTGACGATCCCGGGCACCGCGATGAGCACGGCCACCACGACGAGGTCCGCGACGATGAACGGCACGATCCCGCGGAACACCCGACCGAGACCGGCCCGGGGCACCGCCCCGCTGTAGACGAAGGCGTTCATGCCGACCGGCGGGGTGATGAGCGCCATCTCGGCCACCTTGACGACGAGCACGCCGATCCAGATGCCGTCGAAGCCGTACTCCGTGAGGATCGGGTGCAGCAGCGGCGCCGCGATGAGGATCATCGAGATGCCGTCGAGGAACATGCCGAGAGGCAGCAGCAGGAGCAGGCACAGGACGAGCACCAGGTAGGGCGACAGCTCCGCACCGACGACCGTGCCCACGAGCGCCGAGCTGGCACCCGAGAGGGCGAGGAAGTAGGTGAACACCCCGGCCCCGGTGATGAGCAGGAAGGTCATCGCGGTGAGGCCGACGGCCTCGCCCAGGGCGTCGCGCAGCGCCCGCAGCCAGCGCGGGGGACGCACGCGCAGCAGCAGCACGACGAGCGCGGTGAGCGCGCCGAACGACGCGGCCTCGGTGGGGGTGGCGATGCCGAGGTAGATGGTGCCGATGGAGACGGCGAAGATGACGACGAGGTAGGCGAAGCCGACCGGGTCGAGCTGGCCGGGCCGGACGCGCAGCCCGTCGCCCGACGCGTCGTCCTGGGCGTCGTCGCCCAGCAGGGCGGTCTCGTCGTCGGTCCTCGCACGTCCCGACCGCCGGCTCGACACGACGACGAGGACCACCGTCACCGCGTAGGCCAGGATCGTCAGCAGGCCGGGCCCGATGCCGGCGAGCAGCAGGTGCCCGATGCTCTCCTCGGTGACGACGCCGTAGAGCACCAGCACGATGGAGGGCGGGATGAGCACCCCGAGGGTGCCGCCCGCGCAGACCACGCCGGCCGCGAGACGGACGCTGAGGCCGGCGCGCACGATCGCCTGGGTGGACACCCGGGCCATCGTCGCCACGGTGGCGACCGAGGAGCCGGTGACCGCGGCGAACATGCCGGAGCCGGCGAGCGAGGCGAGCGCCGGGCCCCCGGGGAGGCGGCGCAGCACGCGGGAGGCGAGGTCGAAGCCGGCCTGGGCCAGCCCGGCCCGGACCGCGAGCACCCCCATGAGGATGAACAGGGGCACGATCGTCAGCGAGTAGTCGGCGGCCGAGGAGTACGGCTGGTTGGAGACGGTGCTCACGGCGGCGTCGGTGCTGCGGAGCAGGACCACACCGGTGAAGCCCGCGGCCACGAGCGCCAGCCCGATGTGCAGGCGCAGCGCCAGCAGCGCGCCGAAGACCAGCAGGACGACGAGCAGGGCCAGCAGAGCGGTGGTGCTCATCGGGTCTCCCTCCACTCGGCGACCGACCGGCCGATCGCCACGACGAAGAACAGGGCGAACGACAGCAGCAGGGTCGCCTTCGCGGGCCAGGTCGCGAGCCGCAGGATGCCGTTCGTGGTCTCACCGCGCTCGACGCCGCTGATCAGGACCTGCACGAGGCCCCACACGAGGACGGCCCCGACGAGCACCAGCACGACGGTGCGGATGCCCGCGGCGACCGCCGACCCCTTCGGCCCGAGACGGTCGGTCAGCAGTCCGACGCTGACGTGGCGGCCGTGCAGCTCGGCCGAGGCGAGCCCGAGGAAGGCCACGGCCACGAGCAGCTGGGCCGAGATCTCGGCGGTGCCGAGGATCGAGGTGTCCCGCAGCGTGCGGCTGAGGACGTCGGCGACGGTGAGCACGGCGATGACGAGCAGCAGCACGCCGGCGACGACGTGCATACCGCCGGCGAGCACCCGCAGGGGGCGGGGCACCCCGGCGACGCTCACGACGCCTCCTCCATGCAGGCCACGAGCGGGTCGGCGTAGGTCGACACGGGACTCTCCTCGGTGATGATGCGGCGGTAGTCGTCCAGCACGCCCTGGGCGTCGTAGCCGCGCTCGGCGTTGCGGGCCACCCAGGCCTCGGCGAGACCGCTGCGCTGCTTCCAGTCCTGCACCTGCTCGTCGGTGAAGCTGGAGAACTCGGTGCCGGCCGCGGTGACCTCCTGGCAGGCCTCGCCCCCGAGGGCGTCCATCTCCTCCAGGCCGGTCTCGATGGACGACCCGGAGGCCTCCAGCAGAGCGTCCTGGTAGTCCGGGGGCATGGAGTCGAAGAGGTCCTCGTTGATGACGACGATCGAGGAGGCGTAGACGCCGATGCCCGGCTCCAGCAGGTAGGGGGTGGAGTCGGAGAGCCCGAAGGTGGGCAGGTTGGCCAGGGCGAGCGAGGTGTAGCCGTCGATGACCCCGCGCTCCATGGACTCGTAGACGTCGGTGGCCGTCATCGCGACCGGGTTGGCGCCGACGGTGAGCAGGGCCTCGGAGGTCAGGCCGCCGGAGCGGATGCTCAGCCCCGCGAGGTCGTCCGGGCTCTCGACCGGGTCGTTGAGACCGACCAGCGCGCTGCCCAGGGGCAGCGGGTAGAGCAGGCGGATGCCCTGACGGTCGAAGTCCTCGCGGTAGGTGTCGTTCTCCTCGTAGAGCCGCTCGATGGCCCTCATCTGGACCTCGGGGTTGGTCGTCTCGAAGGGCAGCTCGATGACGGTGTACATCGCGAGGTCGGACGCGGCGTAGAGCGAGCCGACCTGGGCCAGGTCGGTGCGTCCGTCGAGCGAGGCCTGGATGGCCTCGTCGGCACCGACGAGGCTCTGGGAGTAGTGGAAGCGCACGGTGACGCCTCCGTCGGTGAGCTGCTCGACCTCCTGCGCCCAGGCCTGGACGGTGCGGGACTGGTCGGACGTGGCCGTCGAGTAGGTCGAGTACTCCAGCACGTAGGACTCCTGCCCCGGACCCGAGCACGCTGCCGCGCCGAGGCACGTCGCCCCCAGGCCCGCTGCGAGCAGGACCCGTCGACCGGCGGTGACGCTCACCGGGGTGCTCCCGGGAGGACGTGGTAGCGACGCAGCGACAGGGCGGGGTTGGTGCGGCGGACCTGCGCGGTGCGCTCGGGGTCGACCTGCGCGAGCGCCGTGCCCGGCGCCTCGCCGAGGCTCGCGAGCACGATGCCCATGGGGTCGACCACCATGGTGTTGCCGGCTCCCGTCGGGGCGCACTGCCCGGCCGCCACGACGTGCACGGTGTTCTCGATGGCGCGGGCGCGCACCAGGGTGCGCCAGTGGTCCTCCTTGAGCGGGCCGGGGACCCACTCGGCGGGGAGCGCGACGACGTCGGCACCGGCGTCCACGAGCATGCGCGTGGTCTCCGGGAAGCGCAGGTCGTAGCAGGTCTGCATCCCCACCCGCAGGCCGTCGACCTCGAAGGTCTCGGGCAGGTCCGGCTCCGCGGCCTCCACCCGGTCGGACTCGGTGTAGCCGAAGGCGTCGTAGAGGTGGACCTTGCGGTAGACGGCCTTCACCTGCCCGCCGTCGAGGGCCAACAGGGTGTTGTGGATGCGCCCCTCCCCCGCGCTCTCGTTGACGCCGACGACCAGGGCGACGCCCAGCTGCTCGGAGAGCGCGGTCAGCCGCGTCACCGTCGGACCGTCCAGGGGCTGGGCGGAGTCGACGAAGCGGTCGTCCATGGCGGGGGCCGTGAAGACGGCGTACTCCGGGAGCACGACCAGGCGAGCGCCACGGTCGGCGGCGTCGCGCACCATCTGCTCGATGAGGTCGAGGTTGGCCTCCGTGTCCTCGGTCGGGGCCAGCTGCAGGGCGGCCACGGTGATGCTCATGCGGACCTCCTCAGGTCGTCGCGGATGTCGGTGAGGGCGCCCATGGCGGCCGTGAAGCCGCCCAGCAGGGCGCCGTACTGCATGGTCATGACGATGACGTCGGCATCCTCCTCCAGGGCCAGCCGCTGCTCGGCCGGACTCCAGGCGGGGAGGATCCACTCCTTGCCGGCCGCCCGCGCCGCCCGGGCGAGGGTACGGATGTCGGCGAGGTCCTCCTCCCCCGCGCTGTAGGCGCCCCGCTCGCGGCGCAGGGAGAGGTCGGAGGGTCCGACGAAGATCCCGTCGACGACCGGGAGCGCCAGGATGCCCTCGATGTCGGCGAAGGCCGACGCGTCCTCGATCATGGGGTAGCAGCGGGTGCGGGCGTCCTGCTCGGCGACCCAGGCGTCGGTGAAGCCGCGGTACGACGAGGTGCGTCCGCCGGCGAACGACCGGTCGCCGAGCGGGGGGAACTTGGCGAAGCCGCAGACCACGCGGGCGTGGTCTGCGGACTCGATGTGCGGCACGGCGACCGCGTCGGCGCCGAAGTCGAGGGCCTGCTGGATTGGGCCGCGCTCCGGGCCGAGGACCTTGACGATCGCCCGCATGCCGTTGGCCCGGATCAGCGGGACGACCCAGTCGAGGGCGGCCAGGTCGAACAGTCCGTGCTCGACGTCCAGGACCACGGTGTCGTACCCGGCCAGGGAGGCCATCTCGATGGCGGCGCTCGAGGGCTCGGTCAGCCAGACCGCGTGGCGGGTGGGGTGGTCCGGGGTCACTGTTCCTCCGATGGTGCGGCGCTGCACGGGCTTGTGTACGTCTTGTATACAACAGGTGTGCAGTCATGTAAAGGGTTAGACTGGCGTCATGGCCGAGCCGAAGGAGTCCGCCCCCGCCGCGGCGAGCGGTGCCGCCTCGGCCAGCGACCGGGCCTACTCGTGGATCCGCTCGGCCATCCTGGAGGGGTCCTTCGCCGAGGGGGACTTCCTCGACGAGGTGGCCCTCTCCGCGGCCGTGGGCACGTCCCGCACCCCGGTCCGGGAGGCGCTGCGCCGGCTGCACGCCGAGCGCTTCATCGACATCGCCCCGCGCCGGGGGGCGCAGGTGCGGACCATCACCGCGGACGAGATGCGGGAGGTCTACGAGGCCCGCCTGCTCATCGAGACCCACGCCGTGCAGGGCATCTGCGACCGGCGGGCAGGCGCCCCGCCGGAGGCCGGCGAGCTGCTCGAGCAGATGGAGCAGGCCGGCCGCGAGCGCGCGTGGAACCGGTCGGCGCAGCTCGACCAGGCCTTCCACCTCGCGCTGGTGCGTCAGCACGGCAACACCGTGCTGACGCACATGTACGACGCCCTGCGCTCGCGCCAGGTGCACGTCGGGGTCCGGACGATATCGACGGCACCGGAGCGCTTCAGCCTCATCCAGTCCGAGCACCGCGACATCGTGCGCGCGCTCGACGAGCACGACGCCGAGACGGCCATCACCACGCTGCGCGCCCACCTGCGCGCCGTGCCGTCGCTGGTCCGCGCCTTCTCGCCCTGAGGCGCGCCGACCTCTCCCCCGGCGGCACGGCAGGGAGCACCTAGGGTGCTCGTCGTGGGAGCAGTCGAGGACAGGGAGCCGCCGGACGGCATCACGAGGCACTTCACCGTGGCCGTCTTCGTCGTGCACGCGGGACACGTGCTGCTGCACCCGCACCCCAAGGTCGGCCTCTGGCTGCCGCCGGGTGGGCACATCGAGCCGCACGAGCTGCCGGACGACGCGGCCCGCCGCGAGACCCTCGAGGAGACCGGACTGGCGGTCGACCTCCTCGGCTCCCCCGGCATACCTCACGACGCCCCGGGCTCCCCCCGGCAGCTCGTGCGCCCCGAGGGCGTCCAGGTCGAGGACATCTCGCAGGACCCGCCGCACCAGCACATCGACCTCATCTACTTCGCGGTGCCGCGTCCGGGCTGGCGGCCGGGCCCGGACGGCCTGCCGCAGGTGTCGCCGACCTACGGCATGGTCTGGCTGGACGCCGACGCGACCTCGCGGCTGCCCCTCACCAGCGAGGTGTCGGCCTGGGTGGCGCGAGCACTACACGCCGTCGTGGACTAACTGCTACACTTTGTAGTACCAAGTTGGACACGTCGAAAGTAGGCATCATGAGCTCCGCCACAGCTTCGGCCACCACGACCGCCACCCCCCTCACGGCTCGGGACCAGGCTCCCTTGCCCGCGGCAGGTGCCTGGATGCTGGCCATCACGCGCATCGCCTTCGGTTTCTACTTCCTGTGGGCGTTCCTGGACAAGACCTTCGGCCTCGGCTACGCCACCCCTGGTGAGCGGGCCTGGATCAACGGCGGCAGCCCCACCACCGGCTACCTCAGCGGTGTCGAGGGTCCGCTGGCCGGCTTCTACAACGGCATGGCGGGCATGGTCGTCATCGACTGGCTGTTCATGCTCGGTCTGCTGGGCATCGGCGTCACGCTGATCACCGGTGCCGGCGCCCGCGTCGGAGCCCTGGCGGGCACGCTGATGTACCTCTTCATGTACGGCGCTGCCATCCCGACCGTCAACAACCCGTTCCTGGACGACCACCTCACGGGAGCCCTGGTGCTCCTCACCATCGCCGCCATCCCGGCGGCCTGGAGCACCCTCGGGCTCGGCACCTGGTGGGCGCGGACCGCTCCCCCCGCACTGCGCTGACGGTCCCGGCCCCCACCACGACAGCCCCGGTCACGGCCGGGGCTGTCGTCTGCGCCGGGGGCCTGGCCGCACGGCGTCAGGCAGTCGTGGGGGCGGACATCTCGACGAGCCGGCGCACGGTCCGGAGGTTGCGCGCGGTGCTCGACACCCCCAGTGCCCGGCCCACGGCCGCGTCGCTCATCTGAGGCCGGCCGGCGCCCCCGGCATACCGCACATGCATCTCGCGACCCACGACCTCCCACCGGTCCTCGCCCGTGGGCAGCCGGCGAGCAGCCGCGACACCCTCGGGGGTGGGCTCGTCGGCGAGGAAGCACACGTAGGAGTGGGCCGGATCGACCACGTCGAACGGGTGCCCGTCCAGGGCCGCGGTGACCTGCTCGTGCGAGCGGCTGATGACCTCGCGGAAGAAGCCGCACCGCTCCTGGACGGCCTGCTCGAGGACACAGTCGAAGGCGTGCGGGTCGCCGGGGAGGGTGCACACCATGTTGCCCGAGGCGATGTAGGTGGCGACGTCGGACGCCCCCAGCGACGTGGCCAGCTCCCGCCAGAGGGCCATGGGCAGCTTCGCGGTCCCGCCCACGTTGACCGCTCCCACCAGCACGACGCGCCGTTCCACGGCTCGACCGTACCCGCCGCGACCGTGCCGCGTCAGCGCAGCGCCGGGATCCGGTGCAGGGTGACCTCGCTGAGCACACCCCCGGCGACGCTGCAGGTCAGGTAGGTGCAGTGCGGCTGACGCCGCCGGTCCGTGGGCGAGCCTGGGTTGAGCAGGCGCAGACCCTTGTGCTCGGTGTCCCAGGGGATGTGGCTGTGGCCGAAGACAAGGACGTCGAGGTCGGGGTATGCCGCGCGCATCCGCTCCTCACGCCGCTTCTTGTCACCGGTCTCGTGCACCACGCCCCACCGCATCCCCCCGAGCTCCACCCGGGCCACCTCCGGCAGTCGGCGCCGCAGCTCGGCACCGTCGTTGTTGCCCCACACGGCGACGAGGCGGGCCGAACGCTCCTCCAACCTGTCGAGCAGCCCGGGGTCGACCCAGTCCCCGGCGTGGACCACGACGTCGGCCTCGCCCACCTGCTCCCACACCTCCGCCGGGAGATCCTTGGCGCGCTTGGGCACGTGGGTGTCGGCGAGAAGAAGCAGGCGCAGCCCCTGGCTCACCCGACCTCGGGGGCGTCGGTGCTGCCCTCGTCGTGGATCTCTTCGGCCATCTGGTCCAGCTCGCTGTCCTCGACCTCCACCTGCGCCTGGGCCATCCCCTCCTCGAGGTCCTCGCGGACCGTCTCGGGCTGCGCACCTTCGTCCCAGCTCTCGACCCGGTCCACCACGTGCTCGGCGGCCTCCTGCTTGGCGTCGGACTCGTCGCTTCCTGCACCGCTGCTCTGCTGCTCAGTCATGCCGTCACGGTAGTCAGCGTGCGGCAGGACCGCCTGCCGGAGCGATCAAGGGTCGGCCACACCGAGAGACGCATGTGAGACGACGCGAAGCGCGGTGCACCAGACTGCCGGCCGCCATGGTCATGACATACCGGATCTGCCGAAAGTCGGATGCTTGTAAGCCGACGTGACGACGGGCACATGTGCCGGTGAGCGAACGCTCATCCAGAATATGTCGGTGATCGGGACGCGGTGGGGGGTGATACATCGCTGACATGCCGCGTCAAGCGGTTGGCGCCGGCCGTAGATGGCCAACTCCGCCGACTGCCGAGACCTACCCCTACCCGGTGAAGCGCTCGCAGCGCCAGCTGACCGCGGCGTTCCAGTCTCCCGCGCCCGCACGCGCCCCCACTAGTGCTAGCCGGTCGAACCTGACCTCGCCCGGCCCTCATTCTGCTCACTCCATGCCTTACCCCGGCGCCCAAGGCAGCATTCGAGGTGGCCTGACGGCGTGCGACAACGTAGAGGTGACCCAGAAGACTGCAAAGCACTACCCCACTTGCTAGTCTTCCACCAAGTTATGGTCGAATCGCATGACTGAATGCAGAGCCAGGCAGGGAGGGGCAAGGATGCAGGACGAAAATATCGAAGAAGTTCACCTGCACGGCTATGCGGTCACTGGGGTCGGTGCGCTCAGAGGGCAAACTCCGATAAGGGTAGGACCGCTAACACGGCTCGTCGGACGAAACAACCATGGAAAATCCACCTTAGGACGCCAAGCGCTCAAATTTGCAGCGCCGTCGCCCTCGAACTTCTCTTCCGGCAACCAACATGAACAACTCGTAGCAATCGACACCACAAGACTAAAGTCTTGGTACGGCAACAATGTTTCGGTCATGCAAAGGGAGCTCGACCGAATGCGAAATGAGGGGGTGGTATTAGACCTTGATGACACGTACATGTGGGTGCCTCAGATAGGACCGCAGCGAGTCAACAGGCAAGCCCTGAGTGCTTTGCTGGGTCGCGCCTCATCCGTGGGTGAAGACAGCCTCTTCTCAGCAGACTCCCTACATCCGTCATTCCTCGGGGCGGTCACGCTTCCTGCTTTTCGCAGTGTGAAGCCCGGGAAGCCTGGCGAAGATGCAATCGCCAACGGTACGGGAGTGCTGGAGACATTGGCCGACTGGGAGCGACCGACCTTGCAGTCCCGGCACCCCAAGCAGGAGCGTTGGGAGAAGGTAAAGAAGTTTCTGCGTCAGGTCCTGGAGGACGATCTAGCCGACGTGACCATATCGGCCGACCATACCGAACTGCAAGTACGTCTGGCGCAGCACGGAGATTACCTACTTCTGGACGATCTGGGCGATGGGGTAAAGCAACTACTCATGATCGCCGTCGCTTGCACACACTTCTCCAAGCACTTAATTTTTCTGGAGGAGCCGGAGATCCACCTCCACCCGGGTCTGCAGAGGCGGCTGATGCGCTATCTACTGGAAGCCACTGACAATCAGTACGTGGTGGCCACACACTCGGCGCATGCTTTGGATACCCCCGGAGCTCACGTTTTCCACGTTACTCATGATGGTGATTCGTCACAAGTGACAGGCCCTGTGGTTCGCGACGCTCTTGCCAGCGTGACAGCAGACCTAGGATACTTGGCCTCGGACATCTTGCAGGCCAACTACACCATCTGGGTGGAGGGACCGTCTGACCGATTGTACTGGCGTTCATGGATCAGTCTACTGGACCCCGAATTGCAGGAGGGTGTGCATTTTGGAGTAATGATGTACGGTGGGAAACTGGCTTCACACTTGTCTCTGGCTGCGCAGCTCAAGAAGGCGGAAAACCATCCCGACGCACAAGACGTAGCTTCTGACCTGATAGAACTACTACAATTTGGCAGACGGTGCACGCTGATTGCAGACAGCGATAAGAGGCGCCCCTCAGATAAGCTTCCACCATTGCTTCTGAGGCTTGTTGAGGAGGCTGACTTGTCCGCAACTGGCGACCTAGTCGTCGCAAATTGGGTCCGCACCGTCGAGAACTTGCTGCCCCGGGATATTTTGCGTGCTGCGGTCCAGCAAATTCATCCGGAGAAGGGGTCCAGGCTCAAGGTAGCCGTTGGTAGGTATGAGGATCCGTTCGCAGGGTGCAAGCTCCCCGCCAAAGCTGCCATCGCAAAGGTCGTGGCACCACAATTGCGAGCTGAACATATCGAGCCTCGTCTTCGCAAACTAGTGAGAGCCCTAGCAGGGCGCATCCGTTCCGCGAATGGACTCTCATCCCCGGTCGCCTAGTCACGAGTCGGTGCCCACACGGTCCGTAGGTCGTTCCGTCTCGACTAGACCTTGTTTTCTTTTCTCTTCCTGATGGAGTCTTCGGTGAAGTGGGTCGCTCTCGAGTCTAGCCACGTATACTAGAAGGGACGGCCCGTGCTCCGTCCTCAGGTGGTCGGCGACATTGGACGGCCGCGATGCCACCCTGGTAGTGCGTCACAGGCGGGCACTATGCGACGGGGGCCTCGAACTACTCGTTTGGGCCACCACGCCAGGGTCCCTGCCTGCGGATGCATCCGCCATGGCCACGTCCTTCGGCGGGGGAGGCGCAGAGCGGACGAGATTCCTCCTCGCCGGGGAGCGCGTCGACGTGCTGACCTACCGACGTTTGAGCAATAACCCACCATTAACGGCTCTTCGTAGTTGAGCGGGGCGGGGCTGTTCATGCTGCTGACCTGTGCCCTCGGGTGAGGGTGATGTGGGCCAGTATGCGTCGTCGGTAGTTCTCCATGTTGCGGTACCCGCAGCCGACTCTCTTGGTGTCCTTGATGATCCGGTTGAAGCCCTCGGTGCGGGCGTTCGTGACGTTCTCGGTGAGCGCGGTGAGGATGGCCGGCCACCAGGTCTGGACCGTGGTGGCCAGACGGGTGGTCTCGGTCATGTGGGAGTCCGCCGCGGCGTTGTAGAAGTCGAACAGCCGGGCCCGGATGACGGGCGGGTCGCTGGCGTCCAGGAGCAGCCTGAGGCGTTCCTTGACGGCGTGCGCGGCGCCAATCTCGTTGGTGGTGTCCTCGGCCGCCAAGGTGGTCTGCAGGCGCGCGACCTGCTTGGTCGAGAGGTGTTCGTACCCGGTGAGCAGCAGCTGCCGGTGGGCCCAGGTCGCCTCGGCGGTGGTGCCTCGCCGGCCCAGACGTTCCCGGGTAACGCGTTGGCGGACCTCGGTGACCATCTGGTTGGCCAGTGCCACCAGGTGCCACTTGTCGACCGCGACCCGCGCGTGCGGTAGCGCGGCCCGCACACCGGAGGCGTACGGCGCCGAAGGGTCGATGACGACCAGCTCGATGCCCTCGCGGAACGCCTGGGACTGCTCACCGAGCCAGTCGACGACGCAGGCCCCCGACCTGCCCGGGACCAGGCCCAGCAACGCGCCCGGGGCGCTGGTGTCGGCGTTGACGAAGGAGGTCATCCACGGGTTGGACCTTCTCCACCCGGCCTCTTCCAGGACCCACCGCACGGACCTGGCGCGGGTCTCGTCGATGCCCAGCACCCGGGTCGGCTCCGGTTCGGGGAACCATGCGGTCGCCGCGGCGATGAGCGCCTGTGCGCGGTGTGCCAGGACACGCCGTGCTCGGCGACGTCGGACACCGCCCGGTTCGACCGGGCGATCGCTGCAGCGAGCTCGGCGCGCAACCGGGCGCTGAGCCTGGCTCGGGCCGGGATCTGGGTGGACTGCTGGGTGAACGTCGCCCGCTGGCACCCAGTCTGCTGACAGACCAGGCGCCGCTTGCGCCACCACAGATCCAGGATCTGACCGCTGACCTTCAGGTCCTTCACCGCCACGATCAGACGGTCCTTGACCCTGCTCGTCAGGACCCCGCACCCCGGGCAGGCACCCTCGCTCACCCTGACCTCGATGAGCGCCTTGACCCGCCCCGGGTCGATCCGCTCGATCAGCAGGACGGTGAACTCGTCCTCCAGACCCAGAAGTACTGCCGTACCGTCGTCCATGCTCGTGGCCTCGTCGCTGTCGGTGGTGAGAGACCAACAGCATGTCGGGGCCACGAGCCCGATCACCTACCGGGCGCCCCGCTCAACTACGAAGAGCCCCATTAACGCCGCAGTTCTGCCCGCAACTGCCCCCCGAGCGAACCATCCTGAAATGCCGCCAGCAGCGTGGCGCGCGCCGACGCCTGAGAGCAAGTTACCCGTGCGGTCCGCAACGAGTTTGTGCTACGTACGCTCCCGATGCACAAGCGTTCGGCGAGGTGGCGACGATCGGAACTGTCACGTAGGAGGGTGTCTCGGGCTAGCGCGTCCGCGACCATGGTCAGGAGATCAGCTCGCAGGGCTGAGTCTTGTGGAAGCCTGGACACCGCCTCGTCGACAGCCCTCAGCGCCTGATACTGCTCGAAGGCGCTACGCGATCGCATCACCGCGGCGGCTAGACAATCTAGGTCAGCAAATTCGGGCCGAGCCTGCATGATCCCAATAGCCGAGACCCGGTCCCCATCTGTTCCCGTGTCGAACAGGCGCTTCACCTCCTGTGCCGAGGTGCCAGCATTCGCCAGCCCTCGCGCCTGGTGCATGAGTTCTTCCAGCACAGTGGTGCGCTGCCAACTTGATGGCATGGTTCGGCGAATCATCTCCAAGTTAGAAGACACCGGCCTCGCTGCTGCCAGCAGAGTCATGGCTGACTCACGCAGCTGCGCGGCTTCGACGTCTCGTCCTTCCCGCGCGGCGACATCAGCAAGCGCAAGTTGATCCGCCGCCAACAGCTCCAACTTCACAGCCCCCGGCTTCCACTATCGAGATTCGGTCAGCGAAGATTCCCAAGGCAAGCAGGGCAACAGCCGCTGCCAGCAACGCGGCCGTGCCAGCATCATTCGAG
This sequence comes from Serinicoccus chungangensis, assembly GCF_006337125.1. Taxonomy (GTDB): domain Bacteria; phylum Actinomycetota; class Actinomycetes; order Actinomycetales; family Dermatophilaceae; genus Ornithinicoccus; species Ornithinicoccus chungangensis. Next base: position 1,557,313 of record NZ_CP040887.1, on the reverse strand, counting down.
GTCAGGAAGAGCGCAATGACCCCTAGAACAAAGGAAAGGGCCGATACTCCCAGAACAAGGCTGCGAAGCCACCTCGGAAAGAAGGCCTGAGGCCTCCCGGTGGGCGGGACGTCAACCATGAGTGCACTTTGCCAGTTCCGAGCCCAGCGGTCCACCGTCCCCTTGGCCGCGCTGAGCTAGCACGCTCGCTGCGGCGACGACCCCAACTGCCCCTACGGGTGGTCCTGTCGGACGTCACTCGGTGGCTGGGCTTATCACCCGTCGGCGCATCCGCCCCTTACTGGAATGAGAGCCACCATCACGCCCGGTACGCGACACCCTGGCAGAGGTCGGTCGTTCTCCGGGCAAGTGGACACGCTCTTCGGCGGCGGTGGCGCGAGTAGGCCTTCCCTGACAAGTTGTGTACATGGTCGCTTCCAGTCCCCCGGCGCTCGGTCGGTTGGTCAGCGTTCCCCCTCGGGACGTGTGGCCCCACGAGGCCCACAGTTTCACCCCTTGGTTGCTGGACAACGTCGACGTCCTGAGCGACCTGCTCGGTATGGAACTGGTACTGGACGTGGCGGAGCACCCGGTCGGGGGCTTCAGTCTCGATCTGATGGGGCGGGATGAAAGCACAGGGGACGTGGTGATCGTCGAAAACCAGCTCGAGACCTCTGACCACGGACACCTCGGGCAGATCCTCACTTACGCAGCGGGCACAGACCCGACGACGATTGTGTGGGTCGCCGCTGCCTTCCGGTCCGAACACCGCGCCGCCATCGACTGGTTGAACACACGCACCGATGAGGACACCCGCTTCTTTGCCGTGGAGTTGGGGGTGGTGCGCATCGGGGACTCCGCCCCGGCCCCGTCCTTCAGGTTGGTGGCCCAGCCCAACGACTGGGAGAAGACCGTGCGCAGCGTCACGGGTCAGGGGGAGGCGAGCGGCAAGCAAGTGCTCTACCGCTCCTTCTGGGCACGCTGGATCGAGATGGTCCAATCCGAGCGGTCAGGGTGGTCTAGGGCAACCCGGCCACCCCGGGACTCCTGGTTCACGATGACCGCAGGGACACCGCACGTCACCTACTACAACGCCTTCACCCGTCAGGGCTTATCCAGCGAGTTGGTGTTCGAGTCCCCGGACGCGGACGTCAACAGAGCTCGGTTTGAGGCATTGTCGGACCGGCGCTCGGAAGTGGAGGCCGCGTACGGGGGACCTCTCGACTGGCAATCGCTACCCGGCCGCAAGGCCTGCCGGGTCGCCGAGTACCTCCCAGATGCCGACGTCACTGTTGAAGCCAGGTGGGCGGAATACCTGGGCTGGCTGTTAGACCGGCAGACCCAGCTGCGCCGGGCGTTGTCAACAGTCGGGGGGGTGCCGGGACCGGACGCCCACCCCGGTACTGGCGCACTCGGACAGCACTAGCTTGTCGAACACGGCGACACTGGGTGGCGCCTAGAGACAGCTGACAAGTTCGCAAGGCGGGGCCATCGACAAGTCCTTGGCCGATGGGATGTTCACTGGGCGGTACTTCTAGAGATCAGATGGGAATGCTGGACAGCTTGGCGACAGTAGCCTTTCCCAGTGCCGCCAGGAGCGTGGTCGCACGCTAGTCCGGCTGGTAGGTCCTGCGAGTTGTCGCCTGAACGCGTCCTTCCGCGGCGAGACGCGCTGGGGGTGGGAATCAGGGGTACGTTCGGGGTCTACCGTCAATTGTCTAGCCCCTGACGATCGAGGACTGCACATGCCGATCTTTGAAGTAATAGCTGGTGGGCTCCACAAGCTCGATCAGACGACGTTGGCTGACGAGCACCTGTGGGAACGTCGTGATCTGCAGCTCTACCTGCGGCAACACCTGCATGAGATCGACGGCACGCGGGACCTGCTAGTCATTGCCGAGGAGTTCGCAGACTGGGCCGACTCAAAGCGCCGGATAGACCTACTTGGTGTCGATCGCCAAGGCAACCTGGTGGTGATCGAGCTCAAGCGCGGGGCCAGCGGGGAGCACATGGACTTGCAGGCAGTCCGGTACGCGGCGATGGTGTCGACGTTGACGCTCGATCAGGCGGCACGAGCCTTCGCTCAGTTCCTCACGCAGACAGGCGAGGCAGTCTCGATAGACATCGCCCGAGATCGCATCGTTGAGCACATCGACGCGGAGGACCCAGAGGAGGAGTTTGGCCGCGACGTGCGCATCGTTCTGGTTTCCGAAGACTTCTCACTTGAGGTCACCTCGGCCATCATGTGGCTCAGCGCCAAGGGCGTCGACATGACTGCGATCCGTCTCGCAGTGCACAAACTGGACGACCGACTACTTCTCAATTTCCTGCAGGTCATCCCGTTCAAGGGAGCCGAGGACTACCAGGTGCGTGTCCGCAACAAAGAGCAGGCAGAACAAGAGATTCGCCGCAACAAGGTCACATGGAACGGTGAGTGGTACGTTGCCTATGGCGGTCGCCCCTGGGACGAGGCCCGCGATTACGGCTTCGTCAGCGCGGGGGGTCGAAGCGCTACTGGTCGCCTTTTCAGTGGCGGCTTGTCCCGGTTGCCGGTCGGTAGCCGGATTTGGGTGCATGCGCCTGGAACGGGCTACCTGGGCGTTGCCCAGGTCCTTGCGCCCCCAGTGCCCTTGGACGCCTTCGAGGTCTCACTAGACGGCGAGGAGAGACGGTTTTCCGAGGTGACGAATCACACCTGGCACGGACCGGAAGAAGGCGATGCGGTCGAGCATTTCGTCGGTGTCAAGTGGCTGGACAAGGTGGCCGTCGCAACTGAGGCTTTTAACGAAGTCGGGCTCTTCGGGAACCAGAACATCGTGGCTCAGCCGCAGGACCCCAAGTGGATCCACACCATTGAGCGCCTGAAGCAGCGGTTCCCGATGTGGGATTCCAGCGTCTGAAGGTAGACCAGCTGCCACGGAACCCGAAACGACTAGCCTAGCCGTGCAGGCTCGACTACACCTCGGACCTGCTGCACCGTGACCACCAGTCGGTAAGGCACTATTCGGGTCGTCCCGAGAGGGCGAGAAGGGCTGCAAGTAGACCCCGGCGGCGCGCCGCCAGCTAACTGTCATGCCGCCTTGCGCGACAATGTGGCATGGCTCGAGTGGTCCGCTTCATGTTCGACTACGGTCACGTGTGGCCGCTGTGGGAGGACGGGACCTACAAGTACGCCATGGAACCGAGTGACTACGGATTGTCATCAGAGCTCACGGAGCGGCTTCAGTCCTGCTACGCATTCTGGGAGGCCCACCACCTGCCGGAAAGCGGATGGGACGACACAGAGACCCGTCACCGATGGCACCTTGAGACGGACCAAGTCGTCGCCATCCTGCGGTGGGAGGTCTCCGCTTTCGCAGACGTCAGAGACGAACGGGACTGAGCAGCCGTACCCGCCCGGATTTGCCGCGTACGACGACGTCTTCGGGACTGCTGCACGGATAGGTGACAGGTTCGGTCAGGCAGCCTGGTCGGCTGGTGTGGTCATGATGGTCTCGAACTCGATGGGGGTCAATCGCCCGAGAGCGTCCTGTCGACGGCGTCGGTGGTAGGTCCGTTCGATCCAGGTCACGATCGCGATGCGTAGGTCGTCCCGGGTGACCCACTGTCGGCGGTCGAACACGTTCTTCTGCAGCAGCGCGAAGAAGGACTCCATGGCCGCGTTGTCACCCGCGGCACCGACTCTGCCCATTGACCCGACCATGTCGTGGCGGTTGAGAGCGTGGACGAACTTCCTGCTACGAAATTGAGATCCGCGATCCGTGTGGACCACGCACCCGGTGACGTTCCCGCGGCGGGCGACGGCGTTGTTGAGTGCGGCGACCGCGATCCGGGACTTCATGCGGGAGTCGATGGAGTAGCCCACAATCCGGTTGGAGTACACGTCCTTGAACGCGCAGACGTACAGCTTTCCTTCACCAGTCCAGTGTTCGGTGATGTCCCCGACCCACAGCTCGTTCGGCGTCGTGGCGGTGAACGCGTGCCGGGTCCGGCCATTCTTGTCGGTCACAGCGCACCGGTCCTCATGAACGGGCGGGACGGGCTTCTTCCCGTTCCTGCCGCGCTTCTTGCCGAACGCTGACCACCAGCCGTTGTCCGAGCACAACCGCCACGCCGTCCGCTCGCTCATGCTCTGGCCGGCGTCGCGGGCCTCATCGGCCAGGAACCGGTACCCGAACTCCGGGTCATCCAGGTGCGCGTCGAACAAGGCGTTCGCGCGATAGGCCTGCCCGCGCGCGGTGTCGGTGACCGGTCTCGCCAGCCACCGGTAGTAGGGCTGGCGAGCGATCTTCAGCACCCGGCACGTCACCGTGACGGGGATCCCGTCAACGGCCAGCTCGCGGACGAGCGGGTACATCATTTCCCCGGCAGATTCGCCTGAGATAGATAGGCCGCAGCACGGCGCAGGACCTCGTTCTCCTGCTCGAGAAGGCGGATCCGCCTCTTGGCCTCACGCAGCTCAGCAGAGGCGACCGCAGCACCAGGCCGGCCACCCTGGTCATCCTCGTCGGCCTTCTTCATCCACGAATACAGCGTTGTGAAGTGGATCCCGAAGTCCTTCGCGATCTGGTCGAGCCCGACACCTGGCTCACGGTTCCGAGCGACCCGCACGACATCATCGCGGAACTCCTGGGGGTAGGGCTTGGTCACGGTGAACATCCTTCCAGCCCAGCCCGAAGACTAGGCAGCTCAGGTGTCACCTATCCGTGCAGCAGTCCCAAGAGTCCGTCAAGAACTTCGCGCGGCGCCACGCCACCGGTGGGGCACGTCCTAGGCAGTCGCCGCGGCCGGCGGACTACGAGGTCGTGTGCGGCCTCGTCGCTACCGGTATCGACACCTTTGAGGGTCGGAGGCCGATACACAGCTTGCGACGTCCCGGCTCGTTGCAGCGGCGCCCCACACCGAGCCCCCGTCAAGGTGGCCCGAGAGGTGACCCCGAACCTTCGGTCCAGTGACCCGTAAGTCAGCGAGATACACGCAAGATGCACGTTCCGCGCAAAGCGAAGGCCCCCACCCGCGTCTTCGCTGGTGAGGGCCCTGCGATGCGAGTGGACGTGAAGGGACTCGAACCCCTGACCTCTCGCGTGTGAAGCGAACGCTCTAACCAACTGAGCTACACGTCCGGACGTGCCCTCGGGCACGAGGAGGCAGTCTAGCCTCCCCGTGCCCGAGCGGCGAAATCGCCTCAGCTGGTGCTGGCGGTGGTGTAGACCTGCTGCTCCACGTCACCGAAGTAGGGGCCGTACATGACGTCCTTCTCCCCGCGGTAGCCGAAGGAGTTCACCGAGTTCAGCACGCCACCGGTGATCCAACCGCCACCGCTGGAGCCGCCGGTCATCGAGCACGGGAGGCGGTGGTCGGTGGTGCCCCGGGTGTCCTGCCCCGCCACGCCGGAGCAGCGCCACAGCTCCTGGCCGTCGTAGGGCGTGGCGGCCGGGTAGCCGAAGGCGTCGAAGCTGAGCCCGTAGCCCAGGTTGAACCCGATCGGGTAGTCACCGGTGACGTCGGTGAGGCTCTGCCCACCCTGCTCGGCCATGACGGCGAAGCCCACGTCGTGGTTGAAGCCGCTGTTGACCCACGAGGCGGGGGCGTAGAGCGACTCGGCGACCCAGGTGCCGTAGGGCCGGTCGCCGTTGTCGTAGGCCGGGACGAACGCGAAGTTCGTGGCGTAGGCGCCCGGACCCTCGTTGAGGCAGTGGCCGGCCGTGGTGACGACGTCGCCGTTGACGCTGTCCGTCGCCGTGCCCGAGCACAAATAGTTGGAGCCGCCGAGGGTGAAGAAGACCTTGCCCAGCTCGGCCTGCGCCGGCACCTGGACCGCCTTCGCCGAGCCCGCCGAGCCGCCGGGCTTGCCCTTGCCGTCCGGCTTGGCCATCTCACGGGGGATGGCGTTGTTCATCCGCTCCTTCGTCCAGTAGGCGCGGACCTCGGCCTGCGCCTGCTTGGTGGTGGCGGCGGAGTGCTTCGCGACGGCCTGGTCCTGGCCGTTGCCCTCACCGTGGCCGGGAGAGGCTCCGACGCCGGTGGCACCGATCATGGACAGGGCCACGACACCAGATCCGACCAGGGCCAGGGCACGCATTCCAGCAGGACGCATTCGTCAACTCCTCGAGCGAGGGACAGACGCCGTCGTTGGCGTCCTCTCTCGACCATAGCCCTCGTCGCGCCACCCATGTAAGGGCTTACAGGTCAAGCCTGGGCAAAGTTTGGGTCAAGGATCCAGCGTCCGGGCGGCCCGCTCGGCGAAGATCTGCCGGGCCCGCCGGGCCACCGGGCCGGGCTCCTCCCCCAGGTCCCGCGGCGCCAGGTCAGGCACCGCCAGCTCCTCGCCGTTGGTGAGGAGCACCGGGTCGTGGACGTCCAGCCGGTGCAGGGCGGTGATGTCGCGGATGCTGCTCGAGAGCCAGATCTCGTCGGCCTCCGCGAGCACCGACAGCGGCAGCGGCTCCTCCACCACCTCGATCCCGTCCTCACGCAGCCACTCGACCACGAGCCCCCGGGTGACCCCGGCCAGCGGCCCGGACCCGAGGTCCGGGGTGCGCACCGTCCCGTCGGTCACGACGAAGACGTTGGTGCCGGTCCCCTCGCAGAGCATCCCGGCGGTGTTGGCCAGGATCGCCTCGGAGTGCCCGCGCGCCTTGGCCGCCGCGAGGGCGACGACGTTCTCCGCGTAGGACGTCGACTTCACCCCGGTCAGCGCCCCCCGCTCGTTGCGGACCCAGGGCACCACGAGCGCCGAGGTCGTCGGGCCGAGCGGCTCCTGGTCGACCGCGGTCACGACATACGTCGCCGCGCCCTCGACCCGGTCGCTCCCGAGCGGTCCGAGCCCGGCGGTGACGGTGTAGCGCAGGCGGCCGAACGGCATACCTCCCTGCGCGAGCACGGCGGCGATGCCCTCCCCCACCCGGTCCCGGTCCAGCGGCTCGAGTCCGAGCGCTGCGAGCGAGCGGTCCATCCGGTCGTGGTGCCGCGTGAGCGCGAAGACCTCGCCGTCGACCACCTTGCACGTCTCGAAGACCCCGTCGCCGACGGTGATCCCGTGGTCGAGCGCGCGCACCGAGCCCTGCGGCCCGACCAGCGCCCCGTCCACCCACACCCGCACCGCGGAGAGTCCACCGGCAGCGGTCAGCGAGCTCGACGTGTCCATGGACGCAGCGTAAGGCGTGACTATCGTGGGACCCGTGAGCACCTCCCTGTATGTCGCGTCCGCCGAGCCCCGCTCCGGCAAGTCGGCGGTGGCGGTCGGGCTCCTCGCCCAGCTCTGCGCCCTCGGCGGCCGGGTCGGCGTCTTCCGTCCCGTCGTCCAGGACCGGGAGGACGACCCGCTGCTGCACCTGCTGCACCCGTTGTCGACGTCCGCGTCGGCGATCGAGGACGCCGTCGGGGTGACCTACGACGACCTGCACCACCAGCACGACGCGGCGATCGGGGAGATCGTCGACCGCTTCCACCGGTATGCCGTCGAGCACGAGCGGGTGCTCGTGGTCGGCTCGGACTACACCGGGGTCACCGCACCCACCGAGTTCTCCACCAACGCCGGCATCGCCGCCCACCTCGGCGCCCCGATGCTGCTCATCATCCCGGCCGCCGGCCGCACCGTCGAGGACACCGCGACCGCCGCCGCCGTCGCCGTGCAGGAGGCGCTCAGCCGCCACGCCTCGGTGGCGGGCGTCCTCGCCAACCGGGTCGACGACGATCTGGACGAGGTGTCCGCCGCCGTCCAGGAGGCGGTCGCCGAGCAGGTCGCCGGCACGGGGAGCGAGCCGGCGGTGCTCGCGATGCCCGCCGACCCGCTGCTCGCCGCCCCCACGGTCGGCGACCTCATGGCCGCCACCGACGGCATCCTGCGGGCGGGCGACGAGACCCTGCTCGAGCGGGAGGCCACCGGGCTCATCGTGGCCGGGATGACGATGCCCAACGTCCTGGACCGGCTGCGCGAGGGCAACGTCCTCATCTGCCCCGGCGACCGGGAGGACGTCCTGCTGGGCGCCATCCTGGCCCACCGCTCCTCGACCTTCCCCTCACTCGGGGCGATCGTCCTCAACGGCGGGCTGCGGCCCAGCGAGCAGGTGTCGCGCCTCGTCGAGGGCCTCGCGGTCGAGCTGCCGATCATCGGGTGCGAGGGCGGGACCATGCGCACGGCGATGACGATGCACGACGTCGTCGGCCGCATCACCCCCCGCTCGCAGCGCAAGATCGAGCACGCCCGCTCCCTGGCCCAGCAGCACATCGACATCACCCGCCTCGTCCCGGTCGGGGACGACGCCGGCCGCCGGTCCGCCGTGGTGACCCCGCTGATGTTCGAGCACGAGATCATGGCCCGGGCGCGGGAGACCGGTGCGCACGTGGTGCTGCCCGAGGGCGGGGAGGACCGGATCCTGCGGGCGGCCGACACCGTCCTCGCCCGCGGCGTCGCCCGGCTGACGCTGCTCGGTGACGAGACGCAGGTGCGCGAGCGGGCGGCGGCGCTGGGCCTGCGGCTCGACGCCGCCGAGGTCGTCGACCCGCTCACCAGCGCGTGGCGCGAGGACTTCGCCCGGACGTATGCCGAGCTGCGGGCGCACAAGGGCGTCACCCTCGAGCAGGCGCAGGACATCGTCACCGACCCGGCCTACTTCGGCACCCTCATGGTCAAGACGGGTCACGCCGACGGCATGGTCTCCGGGTCGATCACCACCACCGCCCACACCATCCGGCCCGCGCTGGAGGTCATCCGCACCTCCCCCGGCGTCTCGGTCGTCAGCTCGGTCTTCTTCATGTGCCTGGCCGACAAGGTCCTCGTCTACGGCGACTGCGCCATCAACCCCGACCCGGACGCCGAGCAGCTCGCCGACATCGCCATCTCCTCGGCCGCGACCGCCGCGCAGTTCGGCGTCGAGCCGCGGGTGGCGATGCTGTCCTACAGCACCGGCGGGTCGGGCAGCGGCGCCGACGTCGACAAGGTGCGGGCCGCGACCGACCTCGTCCGGGAGCGGGAGCCCGATCTGCTGGTCGAGGGGCCGATCCAGTACGACGCCGCGGTCGACCCCGCCGTCGCCGCCACCAAGCTCCAGGACTCCCCCGTCGCCGGGCAGGCCACCGTGCTGGTCTTCCCCGACCTCAACACCGGCAACAACACCTACAAGGCGGTGCAGCGCAGTGCCGCCGCGGTGGCGGTCGGCCCGGTGCTGCAGGGCCTCAACGCCCCGGTCAACGACCTGTCCCGGGGAGCCACCGTCCGCGACATCATCAACACCGTCGCCATCACGGGGATCCAGGCGGGGGCGGGCCGGTGAGCGGCGAGCAGGGCGGCGGCGACCCGGTCGTGCTCGTCGTCAACGCCGGCTCCTCGTCGGTGAAGTACGAGCTGCTCGACCCGCGCACCGGCGCCTCGCAGGCCAAGGGGCTGGTGGAGCGGATCGGCCTGGCCGACGGCGTGGCCCACCACACCGTGGGCGGGACGACGCACGAGCAGGTCCTCGACGTGCCCGACCACGCGGCGGCGCTGCAGCTGGCGACCCGCGCCTTCCAGGAGCACGGGCCCAGGCTGGCCGACGTCGACCTCCTCGCGGTGGGCCACCGGGTCGTCCACGGCGGCGCGGAGTTCGCCGACCCCACCCTCATCACCCCCGAGGTGGTCGCCGCGGTGGAGCGCCTCGTGCCCCTGGCGCCGCTGCACAACCCCGGCAACTTGGCCGGCATCGCCGCCACCCAGGAGGCCTTCCCCGACGTGCCGCAGGTGGCGGTCTTCGACACCGCCTTCCACCAGGGCATGCCGGAGGCCGCCGCCACCTACGCGGTGCCGCGCGCGTGGCGCGAGGAGCACCGCGTGCGGCGCTACGGCTTCCACGGCACCTCGCACGCCTACGTCTCCCGCCGGGCCGCCGCGCTCCTGGGCCGCCCGCTGGAGGACGTGCGCAGCATCGTCCTGCACCTGGGCAACGGGGCCAGCGCCGCCGCCGTCGACGGGGGCCGCAGCGTCGACACCTCCATGGGCATGACCCCGCTGGAGGGGCTGGTCATGGGGACGCGCCCGGGGGACCTCGACCCCGGGGTCGCCGGGCACCTGGGCCGGGTGGCCGGCCTGTCGACCGAGGAGGTCGAGCGCGCGCTGTCCACGGAGTCCGGGCTCCTCGGGCTCACCGGATCGGCCGACTTCCGGGGGGTGATGGCCCGACGGGCGGAGGGGGACCCCGCGGCCACGCTGGCCTTCGAGGTGGTCGTGCACCGGCTGCTGCGCTACGTCGGGGCCTTCGCCGCCGTGCTCGGCGGCCTCGACGCGCTCGTCTTCACCGCGGGCGTGGGCGAGAACAACGCCGAGCTGCGGGCGGCCGTCCTCGAGCGGCTGGCCGGGTTCGGCGTGCTCCTGGACGCATCCGCCAACGCCGCCGCCGACGGCGAGACCCGCATCACCACCGCGGACAGCCGCGTCTTGGGCTACGTCATACCGACGGCGGAGGAGTGGGAGATCGCCCGCCAGGCCGCCGCCCTCGTCACCCGCTGAGCCGCGGTCAGCTGACCCGGTGCGCGGGCGCGCTCGGCGTGGCCCGGAGCAGGTGGGGGGCCTCCAGACCCTCGGCGAGGAACGCCGCGTGCACCGCCAGGGCGACGTCCTCGCCACCGTCCCTGGGCACCAGCGCCAGCGCCGAGCCACCGAAGCCGCCGCCGGTCATCCGCGCGCCGGTCGCACCGGCCCGCTGTGCCGCGTCCACCGCGAGGTCGAGCTCGCGGCAGGAGACCTCGTAGTCGTCCCGGAGCGACACGTGCGAGGCCACCATGAGCCGGCCGACCTCGTCCGCGTCCTCCGCGGCCAACGCCGCGACCAGGTCGTGCACCCGGGTGTTCTCGGTCAGCACGTGCCGCACCCGCCGCTGCGCCTCCGCGTCGCCCTCGAGCCGGCCCAGCACGCCGTCCACGTCCGCCCCGTGCAGCTCGCGCAGGCTCTCGACCCCGAGGGTGCGGCAGGCGCGGTCGCAGGTGTCGCGGCGGGCGGCGTACTGCCCGTCCGCGAGGCTGTGGTGGGCCCGGGTGTCGATGACGAGCACCTCGTGGTCGGGCAGCGTCCACGCCACCGGGGTGAGGGAGAAGTCGCTGCAGTCGATGAGCAGGGCGTGACCGTCCACCGCGCGCAGCGAGACGGTCTGGTCCATCCCCCCGGTCGCCGCACCGGCGTAGTCGTTCTCCGCCCGCACGCACGCCTGCGCGAGCTCGGCGCGGTCGAGGGTGGCCAGACCCGGCACCAGGTCCGCCAGCGCCAGGGCGCCGGAGCAGGACAGCGCGGCCGAGGAGGACAGGCCCGCGCCGAGCGGCACCCGGCCGTCCACGAGGATGTCCGCGCCGACCGGCCCGCCCGCCCGGCCGGCCAGGCTCGCGACGGCCCCTGCGACGTAGGCCACCCAGCCCCCCGGGGACCCTGGCCGGATCTGGGTCACCTCGCCCTCCCAGGCCTGACCGGGCGCCTGCCGGGACGCGACGCGCAGCCGGCCGTCCGCCCGCGTCCGGACGGCGCAGTAGGTGCGGTGCGCCAGGGCGAAGGGCAGGCACCACCCGCCGTTGTAGTCGGTGTGCTCGCCGATGAGGTTGATGCGTCCGGGGGCCGCCCACACGCCGTCCGGGGCACCCCCGAGCTCGGCGGCGAAGGCCGCCCGCAGGCCCGGCTCGACGTCCTCGTCGGTCGCCGCCGGCGACCAGGTCACCTCGTCCGTCACAGTCCTACCCTCTCCACGAAGTCGTTGCGCAGCGCGCCGCGCGGGTCCAGTCGTGCCGCCAGCTCCGAGAACGCCCCACGCCGCGGGTAGAGGTCGTCGACCCGCCCCGCGAGGGCGCGCTCGTCGAACAGCTTGCCCCAGTGCGGCCGTGCCCCCAGCGGGTCGAGCCCCTCCTCGATCCGCGGGAGGAACGCCTCGACGGCGGGCTGCGCGGGGCGCCAGGTGAAGTGGAAGGCCACGCTGTCCTCCTGGGCGGGGTCGAGCCACTGCCGGCCCCGGGAGACGGTGCGCATCTCCGCGCTCATGGCCAGCCCGGCGAGCTCACCCGACATCCGCCGCAGCCGGTCCAGCGCCGGCCCGACCGCCCGGCGCGGCAGCAGCCACTCGGACTGCAGCTCGTCCCCCGCCGAGGGGGTGAAGCCCATCCGGAAGTGCGGCAGCCGGTCCAGCCAGGGCCCGGGCACGCCGCCCTGCCGGGTGCAGTGCTCGGGTGACCCGCCCCGGATCATGTGCCGTGGGCCGTCCGCCGGCCGCAGGCCGAGGTCCGCCGGGTCCGCCCTGCGCGATCCGGGGTCGTCCACCCGCTCCTTCACCCACACCTGGGTCGTCCGGTCCGGGTCCCGCCAGTCGGTGAAGACGGACACGCTCGTGCCCAGCCCGGTGACGGCGTCCAGGTCCTCGACCACCCGGTCCCAGGTCAGGCCCTCGTAGACGGTCTGCGCCACCTCGTAGGTCGGCTCGACGTCCAGCTCCAGCACGGTGACCGCGCCGAGCATGCCCAGGGACACCACGGCGCCCCCGAAGTCGGCGTCCCCCCGCTCCAGCCGCACGTGAGCGCCCTCGGTGGTGACGATCTCCACCGCCGACACCCCGTCGGCCAGCGACGCGGCGCCGTCCCCCGAGCCGTGGGAACCGGTGGCGACCGCTCCCCCGACGGTGATGTGCGGCAGCGAGGCCATCGCGTGCAGCGCCCAGCCCTGCTCCTGGATGCGCGCGCCCACGTCGCCGTAGGTCAGGCCGGCCCCGGCACGGACCACGCGTCGCTCGCCGTCGAGCTCGACCTCGGCCGGCAGCCGGCGCAGGCCGACCAGGGTGCCGGTCGTGTCGGCGATCCGGTTGAAGGAGTGCCGTGAGCCGAGCAGCCGGACACGCCCCGCCCCAGCCATGACCTCGGCGAGCTGCCCGGTGCTGGTGGGCTCGACGAGCTCCTCGGCCGAGTAGGCGAGGTTGCCGGCCCAGGTGCGTCCCGGTGCTGGTGCCATCCGGTCAGCCTACGCCCGGGCCGCGCGCCAGATCTGGCCGTGCTCGGGGTCCATGGGCTGCATCGGCAGGCCGGCCTCGGCGAGGACCCGGCCGGGCAGCACGATCCCGTCCACCGCCCAGGGCACCACCCCCGGCCCGGCCGCCAGCGGCTCCCGGCCGGGCCGCTCCAGGGTCACCCGGTAGCGCGCGTCCGGGTCGAGGCCGGGCAGCCGCACCCGGTGCGGACCGGTGGTGGCGGGCCGCGCCAGCGCGGCGACCTGGAAGAGCGCCTCGGAGCGGTCCTGCGCCACGGTCCCGTGGACCCAGGTCACCTCGTCGTGGTGGTCGCCGTTGACGACCCGACCGGTATGCAGCAGCTCCCGGTGCGTGCGGTGGAAGGCCACCCAGGCGGCCAGCTCGGCGAGCTCGGCCTCGGTGCAGGTGGCGAGGTCCCACTCGATCCCGAGGTGCCCCCACAGGGCCGTCCCGGCACGGAAGTCCAGGTCGTGCCGGCGGCCGGTGGTGTGGGACCGGCCGGAGGCGATGTGGGTGCCGACCAGCTCGGGCGGCAGCAGGAGCAGGGTGCCGCGCTGGATCTGCTGACGCTCCAGCGGGTCGATGCAGTCCGAGGCCCAGACCCGCACCGTGCGCTCCAGGACGCCGAGGTCGACGCGCCCGCCGCCGGCGGAGCAGGACTCGATCTCCAGCCCGGGGTGGGCGGCCAGCAGCTCGTCCATGAGCCGGTAGACGGCGAGGGTGTGCGCCCGCACGCCCGGTTCGCCGCCCGGGGTGTGGCCGGCGTCGTTGAGGTAGCGGTTGTGGTCCCACTTGAGGTAGGCGATGTCGTAGCGCCCGAGCAGCGCGAGCAGCTGGTCGCGGACGTGGGCGTAGGCGCCCGCGTGGCCGAGGTCGAGCACGTGCTGCTGGCGCGACTCCAGGCCGCGCCGGCCCCCGGCGGAGAAGATCCACTCCGGGTGCGCCCGGGCCAGGTCGGAGTCCATGCTCACCATCTCGGGCTCCACCCAGAGACCGAACTCCATCCCGGCGGCGTGCACGTGCTCGACGAGGGGGTCCAGCCCCTGCGGCCAGACGTCCGGGGAGACCACCCAGTCACCCAGGCTGGTCGTGTCGTCACGGCGCCCGCCGAACCACCCGTCGTCGAGCACGAAGCGCTCGGCGCCCACCCGGGCACCGCGGTCCACGAGGTCACGCAGCCGGTCCAGGTCGTGGTCGAAGTAGGTCGCCTCCCAGTTGTTGACGGTGACCGGGCGGGGCCGGGTGGGGTGGTGCGGCCGGCTGCGCAGCCACGCGTGGAAGCGCGCGGCCACCTCGTCCAGGCCGGTGCCGTGCGCGGCGTGCAGCCACGGGGTGGTCAGCTCCTCGCCCGCGCCCAGGCGCACCTCGCCGTGCTCGAGCCGCTCCCCCGACCCCAGGACCCGGGAGCCGTTGAAGAGCCGCTCGGCGTAGGTGCTCTGGTTGCCGCTCCACCCCAGGTGCACCGCCCAGACCTGCCCGTGCCCGAACCCGAAGCCCGGCTCCCCCGCGCACAGCAGGTGCACCGCGTCCAGGCCCGTGCGGCCGGTCCGCACCTCCCGGCTGTGCACGCCGATGTCGAAGGGCTGGCGCTGCGGCACCCGCTCCATGGTGTGCCGCCCGGCGAAGTCCAGCAGCTCCCCGGCCCGCTCCGGCACCGGCAGCGCGACGCGGACGGCCCCCACGTCATACGTCTCCTCACCGGTGTTGGTCAGGGTGACCCGGGTGCGCAGCAACCCGCCCGGGTGCAGCTCGAGCTCGAGCACGACGGCGAGGTATGCCGTGGCGTCCGCCGCGCGCACGAGCACCCGCTGCGTGCCGTCGGACCCGGTCGAGACCTCGGCGGGCCCCTCCGTCCGGAAGGCGGGCGACCAGTCGCGCCCCTGCCGGGACCCCTCGACCCCGGGCCGGCCGAGCCAGGCGCGGGCGTGCTCGGGCAGCAGGCTGACCTGGTCGGCGGTGTCGAAAGGACTGTCCCCGTGGGCGACGCGGCCCGCGGTGACGACCGCCGCGAGGTCCTCGTCGGAGAGCTCGCCGAGGTCCCTCCCCCAGTGGCGGACCACCGGGAGCAGGTCGTCGGCCAGGTCGAGGACGAGGGAGGTGCCGGCGGCGCGCAGGTGCAGCAGATTGGTCACCGGCCTACCCCACTGCACCGGTGCCACCGGTGTCCAGTCGGGTCCTGCGACCCAACGTTCATGTCGCGTCCACCCCACGGCCAGACGGCCTCGTTACGGTCCACCGGGTGGCCAAGGAGCTGGAGTTCATCAAGGGCGTCGACAAGCTGCACGCGTTCTACACCGAGCACGTGCGGATGCTCGCGCACGCCTACGACCTCAGCGACGAGGACGCCGCCCGCATCCTCGACCGCTTCGACTTCAAGAACGTCTCCCGGTCCATCCTCGCCCCGGCGCGGGTGGACCTCTTCGAGACGCCGCCCGAGCTCTGAGCAGGCACCGTCCCGAGGTCCGGCGCCTGCCCGGTGAGGAGCCTGCCGCGCCGTAGACTGGAGCCCCGGTGCCGACGGCTCCCTGTCCGCGGCCCGCACTCCGCCCTCCACCCGGGACGCCGATGACCACTGCTGAACCAGGCCCGACGCCACGCCCCGCACGGCTGCACGGGCTCGACGTCGCCCGTGGCCTGGCCATCATCGGCATGATCGTCGTCAACGTCGGGCCGATCCAGGTCGACTCCCTCCTGCAACGGCTCTACCTCCTCCCCTACGGCCGGGCCTCGGTCCTCTTCGTGACGATCGCCGGGATCGGCATGGGCTTCTTCCTGCGCGGCCGCACCGGGGCCCGCCGGTGGCGCGAGCTGTCCTGGCGCATCGTCCTGCTCCTGGCCCTCGGGCTGGTGCTGCAGACCCTCACCAGCAGCGTGAGCGTCATCCTCACGACCTACGCCCTGCTGTTCCTGCTCGCCCCCCTGGCGTGGCGGCTGTCCTCGCGCCACCTCCTCACGGTGGCCGGCGTCCTCACCGTGGCCGGCCCGCTGTGGATCGTCTGGCACGACCTGGAGGTCCACGGGCACGCCCAGGGAGCGGTCAGCCTGCTGACGCCCCGGGACGAGGTCGTCCACTCGCTGCTCATCGCCGGGCCCTACCCGCTGGCCAGCTGGTCGGTGCCCTTCCTCGCCGGCCTGTGGCTGTCGCGGACCGCGCTCGGCGACCCCCTGGTGCAACGCCGGCTGATGCTGTGGGGCGGCACGACCGCGCTCGCCAGCTTCATCCTGGCCGACCTGGCCTACTCCGCCCTGGGGCCGGAGGCGGACGTCGGGTGGACCCGCATCCTCACCGGCGTCGGCCACGGCCAGATGCCGCTGTGGATCGTCAGCGCGACGGCCGGCGCCTGCTTCGTCGTGGGCGCCTGCCTGCGGTGGGGCGTGCGCGGCCGGGTCAGCCGGTGGCTGGCCGGCGGCGGCACGATGGCCCTCACCCTCTACGTCCTGCACGTGCTCGTCCTGGCCCTCATCAAGCCGGAGGACGGCTTCCCCTTCCTCGTCGGCGTGCTCACCGCCACCCTGCTGTGGGCCGGCCTGCTGGCGCTCGCCGTGGTGTGGCAGCGTGAGGGGAGGAGCGGACCGCTGGAGCGCCTGCTGCGCACGCCGTGGCTGCGGTCGACCGCACCCACCCCCCGACCCTCGCAGGAGCGCCTGTCGTGACCCCTCGTCCTACCCTCCCCGCCGCCGTGGTGGCGCTCGTCGTCCTCACCGCCGGCTGC
Source organism: Serinicoccus chungangensis (assembly GCF_006337125.1). Taxonomy (GTDB): domain Bacteria; phylum Actinomycetota; class Actinomycetes; order Actinomycetales; family Dermatophilaceae; genus Ornithinicoccus; species Ornithinicoccus chungangensis. The sequence goes on along the minus strand of NZ_CP040887.1, from coordinate 1,540,656 downwards.
AGCGGCGGCGACCCCGCACCCGAGGCGGCGCCGACCACGGCGGCCGAGCCCCCGGCGGCCACCACCGGCGCGCCGGAGGACGACGCGAGCACGACCACCACCGAGCCCGCTCCCCCGGAGGCCGCACCCAGCACCTCGGCACCGGAGCCGCCGCCGCCCGCGCTCGGCGCCAGCGGCGTGAGCGCCGGACATCCCCTGGCCGCGGAGGCCGGTATGCAGATGCTCGAGCAGGGCGGGTCGGCGGTGGACGCCGCGATCGCGGCGGCGTTCACCGACGCGGTGACCCAGCCGTCCTCGTCGGGCATCGGCGGCGGGGGCGTCGCGATCGTCGCCGCCGACGGGGAGGCGGTCAACTACGACTACCGCGAGGTGGTCAATGCGCAGGGCGAGGTCCCGGAGGACGGTGTCGGCGTGCCGGGCTTCGTCGCCGGCATGCACCGGCTGCACGAGGAGCACGGCGAGCTCCCCTGGGAGGTGCTGCTGGAGCCGGCCATCACCGTCGCCGAGGACGGGCACCCCGTGTCGGACTTCGTCGCCGAGGCGCTGAGGACCCCCTTCGGCGAGGAGGCCACCCGCGACCTGCCGCACTTCCGGTCCGGCGGGGCGCCGCTGCAGGCCGGTGACCCCCTCGTCCAGACCGACCTGGCCGCGACGATGCGGACCCTGGCCGAGGAGGGCGCGCCGTCCTTCTACACCGGCTCCCTGTCCGACCGGGTCGCCGGTGTCCCGGGGCTGGACGCCGGCACGCTGGAGGGCTACGAGGTCCAGGTGTCCGCCCCCGCGGCCGGCGACCTGGCCGGGCACATCCTCCTGTCCGGGGCCCCGCCGCTGCCGGGCGCCGCCATCGTGCAGATGGCGCAGATCGCCGAGGCCGGCGGCATCGGTGACGTCGACCCCGACTCCGCCGCGTTCGTGGACCGGCTCTCCCAGGCGTGGCTGGTGGCAGACCGGACGGTGCAGGAGGAGCTGGGCGACCCGGCGTTCGTGGACGTACCGGTGGGACGCATCACCGACCAGGAGGCCAACGCCTTGCTGGCCGCGGACCTCTACGACGGTGACGGGGGCGTGGCGGCGGTCGCCGACCCCTACGACAGCGCGCCGAACACCACCCACATCTCGGTGGTCGACGAGGACGGCGTCGGGGTCTCGATGACCAACACCCTCACCAGCTTCTGGGGCAGCGGGCGCTACCTGGACGGCTACTTCCTCAACGACCAGCTGTCGCGCTTCTTCGCGATCGGGGTCTCGGACGCCAACGAGCCCGAGGCAGGCCGACGGTCGGTGTCGTGGAGCGCGCCGTCGATGGTGGTCGACGACGACTACCGTCCCGTCCTCGTCGTGGGCACCCCGGGCGGTCGGCAGATCCCGAGCACCACGGCGTCGGTCGTCCTGCGCTGGGGGCTGCACGGCGAACCCCTGGACGAGGCGGTCCCGGCCGGGCGCTTCATCCTCAGCGACGGGCGGCTGCGGCTCGAGGAGCCCGCGCTGGCCGACGACCTGCGGTCGCTGGGGTATGCCGTGGACGTCGCCGACCCGGCGCAGCGGTCCAGCTTCGGCTCGGTGCAGGCGCTGGCGGTGGACTGGGAGCAGGGCACGGTGACCGGCTTCGCCGACGACCGCCGGTCGGCCGGCTTCGTCGTGGACTCCCCCTGACCCCTGGTCAGGCCGGCGGGACGGCCCGGACCAGCCGGACCTCGAGGACCTGCTCCGTGGGTGCCGTGAGCCGCGCCCGGGCGCTCGCGTCGTCGCCGTGGACGGCCAGGACGTAGTCCCCGGGGGCCGGCAGGTCCAGCGCGAAGGTGCCGTCGGCCGCGGTGAGCAGGGCGACGTCGGGCACCGGGGCGGGCCCCGCCTCCAGCGCCACGCGGGCGTCGGGGACGGGGCTGCCGTCGGCGTCGAGCACGACGCCACGGATCCGTGCGGTCATCCGGTCCGTCAGCCCTTCCAGAGCTTGAGGTTGTCGAACACGGGCTGGTTGATGCGCGTCCCGCTGTTGCTGCCGGACCCACCGTAGGCGTGGATGGCCACGGCGTAGCGGCCGCCGTCGTGGAAGACGTAGACCCCGCTCCCGCTCTGCCCACCGGCGGTGTCCAGGGTGTAGTAGACCTTGCGCGCGCTGAGCGCGGCCACACCGCTCCAGTGGTACCACTGGGTGCCCGACGGCTTGTCGCCCGGGTAGCCGGAGAGGTTGAGGCTCTTGCCGTTCAGCGTGGCGTCGGACCAGTTGGCGAAGCCGAGCCAGCCGGTGGCGCTGCCCTTCGGCTCGGTCAGGAGCAGTGCGCCGTAGTCGTACTCGTGGTCCGGCGAGCTGATCCAGCCGTGGACGCTGCGCAGCTGGGCGCGGGGCACGAGGAACCGGCCGTAGGGCAGGCTCGCCCCGTTGCGCCCGGGCATGACCTCGATGCTGCGCACCCAGCCGTGCCGCTGCGTGCCGGGCGCGTGGATGAACACGCAGTGCCCGGCGGTGATGATGCTGCTCGGCCCGTTGAACCACCCGGTGCCGATCCAGCGCGAGCCGTCGTTGGCCGTGATGAGCAGCGAGCAGTGGACCCGCCACGGGTAGCTGCCGGTCGTGGTGATCTGGACCCGGTTGTCCGGCCCCTGGACGGTCTCCGCGTCCACCGGAGGGCCGTAGGTGGCCTCTCCGACCGGCCGCAGGCCGGAGGTGTCCGGGGCCTGCTCGACCGCGCCCAGCGCCTGCGCCATGACGGCAGCGACCGGCTCGATGTCGTGGCCCGCGAGCTCCTGCTCCTGCTCGCCCTCGCCGGCCTGCGGCGGCTCGGCGAGCTCCTGCGTGCCGACCTCGTCGGCGGGCTCGGCCTCCGGCGCGACGGGCTCGTGCGGGTTGATGGTGTCGTGCGACATGGTGTGTCTCCTCCTCGGGTGCACCGGCCCCTGCGCCGGTGCAGGGGGTAGGAGGCTCGAGGAGGTCGGCAGATACGCCGCCCGCGGCGGTGGGCGCTCAGAGGTACGGCTGCACCAGCTCCACGTAGCGCCGGGCCATCGTCGCGACCACGTCCTCCCCCGGGGCGGCCCAGACGTCGGCGTGGAAGATCTCCACCTCGACGTCGCCGTCGTAGCCCGCGTCCGCGACCTGGCGGGTGAAGGCGGGGAAGTCGATGTGGCCGTCACCCATCATCCCGCGGCTGAGCAGCGCGTCGGCCGGGAAGGGCGTGATCCAGTCGCAGACCTGGTAGCTGACGATGCGGCTGCCGGCCCGGGCGATCTGCTGCTCGACCCCGGGCTCCCACCACAGGTGGAAGGTGTCGACGACGACCCCCACCGTCTCGGAGTCGAGCTGCTCGGCGATGTCGAGGGCCTGGCCCAGCGTGGACACCACGCCGCGGTCGGCGGCGAAGATCGGGTGCATCGGCTCGATGCCCAGCCGCACGCCGTGCTCGGCGGCGACCGGCTGCAGCGCGGCGACCGCGTCGGTCGCCCGTGACCGGGCCCCGACGAGGTCCTTGTCGCCCGCCGGCAGGCCGCCGGGGACGAGCACGAGGGTGGCCGCACCGAGAGCCGCGGTCTCGCGGATGGCCTGCACGTTGGCCTCGTGGGCGGCCGCGACCCCCTCCGGGTCGGACCCGGTGAAGAAGCCACCGCGGCACACCGACGACACGCGCAGACCGCACTCGCGGACCCAGCGCACGGCGGTCTCCAGCCCGACCTCGGCCACCGGCTCGCGCCACACGCCGAGGGCGGGAAGCCCGGCGGCCAGGCAGCCGTCGATCGCCTCCCGCAAGGACCAGCCGGCGCAGGTGCGCTGGTTGAGCGAGAGCCGCGCGAGCCGGGGGTCCCCGGGCTCGGGCGTCGGCACCGAGGCCGGTCGCCCCGAGGGGACGTCCAGCGGGACGGTCCCCGCCTCCGCCAGGCTCACGGCGTCAGCCCCGCTCCCGCCAGCCACGTCCTCATCCGCCGGGCCGCCAGGTCCGGGTCCGGGAGCAGGCGCGCCTCGTCGGCCAGCTCGAAGAGCGTGGCCAGGTGCACCGCGCTGCGCGCCGACTGCAGACCGCCCACCATGACGAACCCGGGCTGCTGCCCGGTCAACCAGGAGAGGAAGGCGATGCCGGTCTTGTAGTGGAACGTGGGGCGCTCGAAGATGTGCCGCGACAGCGCCAGCGTCGGTGCCATCTCGGCGTCGTAGGTGTCCAGGTCTGCCCGGTCCAGCGCCGCGAGGGCCGCCGACGCGGCCGGCGCGATCGCCGCGAAGGCCCCCAGCAGCGCGTCGGAGTGGTGCGTGCCGTCACCGCGGATCAGGCCCGGGTAGTTGAAGTCGTCTCCGGTGTAGAGGCGCACGCCGTCGGGCAGCGCCGCTCGCAGCCCGACCTCGTGCTCGGCCGAGAGCAGCGACACCTTGACCCCGTCGACCACGTCGGCACGGTCGTGGACGAGGCGCAGGAACGCCTCGGTGGCTCCCGGGACGTCGGGGCTGCCCCAGTACCCGGCGAGGGCCGGGTCGAACATCTCGCCGAGCCAGTGCAGGATGACCGGCTCCTGGGCGCGGTCCAGGACCGGGTCCAGGACCGTCCGGTAGTCCGCCTCGTCCTCGGCGGCGGCCGCGAGCTGCCGGGACGCCATGACGATGACCTGCGAGCCGGTGCCCTGCACGAAGTCCACCTGCTCCAGGTAGGCGTCGCGCACCGCGGCCAGACTCGTGGCGTCGGGGGCGTGGTCGGTCCCGGCGCCGCTCGCGATGCGTGCGCCCAGCTCCGCCGCCTGCGCCGCGCTGCGGGTGACCAGCTCCTGCACCGCCGCCCAGTCCAGCCCCATGTTGCGCTGGGCGGTGTCCATCGCCTCCGCGACGCCGAAGCCGTAGCGGAACAGTCCCCGGCGGAAGGCGAGGGTGGACTCCCAGTCGACCCGGGCCGGCGCGCCGGGGGTGTTGTCGCCGTAGGGGTCGGCCACCACGTGGGCCGCGGCGAAGGCGACCCGGCTGGTGTAGGGCTGCGGGTGCTCCTGCCACTCCCGCGGGGCGTGCAGGGTGATCTCGCGCCACCGGCCGTCGGCCCCGGGGAGCGCGAGCGTGTCGGTCCCGGTCGTGGTCGGCGTGCGCCTCTCGGTGGCCGTGCTCACGCCACCGGCTCCGGGGCGCGCTCGGGCTCGACCGCCGGCGCCGCGACCTCCGTCATGTCGACGCTGCGGCGCTCGGACGAGGACCGCAGGCCCGCCTCGACCAGCTGCAGCCCACGGACGCCGGCGGCGAAGTCGTAGGCGTGCGGGCGGCCGGCGTGCACGTCGGTGAGGAACTGCTCCCACTGCGCCCGGAAGCCGTTGCCGAACTCGGTGTTGTCGGGGATCTGCGCCCACTGCGCGCGGAAGTCCTCCTCGGTCGGCAGGTCCGGGTTCCACACCGGCTTCGGGGTGCTGACGGCGGGCTGGATCCGGCAGCCGAAGAGCCCGGCCACGGCCGAGCCGCGGGTGCCGTCCACCTGGAACTCGACGAGCTCGCCCCGGTCGACGCGCACCGCCCACGAGGAGTTGACCTGCGCGATGACCCCGCCGGCCAGCTCGAAGATGGCGTAGGCCGCGTCGTCGGCGGTGGCGCGGTACTCGCGCCCCTGCTCGTCCCACCGGGTCGGGATGTGGGTGACCGCCCGGGCGGTGACCGACTCCACGGCGCCGAAGAGGTTCTCCAGCACGTAGTTCCAGTGGCAGAACATGTCGAGGACCATGCCGCCACCGTCCTCCGCGCGGTAGTTCCAGCTCGGCCGCTGGGCCGGCTGCACGTCGCCCTCGAAGACCCAGTAGCCGAACTCGCCGCGAACGGACAGGATGTCGCCGAAGAAGCCGGAGTCGATGAGCCGCTTGAGCTTGATGAGCCCGGGCAGGTACAGCTTGTCGTGGACCACGCCGTTGATGACGCCCGCCGCCGCGGCGGCGTCCACCATCTCCTGACCGTCACCCACCGTCTCGGCGATGGGCTTCTCGGTGTAGATGTGCTTGCCTGCGGCGACGGCGCGCAGGATCGCTCCCTTGCGCTCGCTGGTGACCTGGGCGTCGAAGTAGACGGTGGCGGTCTCGTCGGCCAGCGCGGCGTCGAGGTCGGTGGTCCAGTCCTCGACGTCGTGCCGGTGCGCCAGCTCCTGGAGCTTCTCGGCGTTGCGCCCCACGAGGACCGGCTCGACCTGGATGCGGTCCCCGGAGGGCAGCTCGACCCCTCCGGCGTCGCGGATCGCGAGGATCGAGCGCACGAGGTGCTGCCGGTAGCCCATCCGGCCGGTCACGCCGTTCATGATGATGCGGGTGGTGTGGGTGGCCATGGTGTCAGGTCCTTTCGGGGGCGGGGCTGCTCAGCTCGGGTGAGCGCGCGCCGGAGGGGGTGGGGTCCTCGTCGGGGTCGGTGCCGCGGGCGCCGCCCCCACCGAGGTAGAGCTCGGCCAGCTGCGGGTCCTCCAGCAGCTCGGGCGCGGGGCCGGTGATGTGGACCCGCCCCAGGTCGAGGACGCAGCCGATGTCGGCCGTCTCGAGGGCACGCCGGGCGTTCTGCTCCACGAGCAGCACGGCGATGCCGGCCTCGCGCATCCGCACGACCTGCTCGAAGACGACGGAGGTCGTCTTGGGGTCCAGACCCATGCTCGGCTCGTCGAGGAGCACGACCTTGGGGCTGACCATGAGCGACCGGGCGAACTCGACCTGCTTCTGCTGCCCGCCGGACAGGGCGCCCGCCAGGGCGGCCCAGCGGTCGGCGACGACGGGGAAGAGGTTCTTGACGAACTCCACCCGCTCCTGCACCTGGGCCTTGTCCTTGACGGTGTAGGCCCCGAGCTGGACGTTCTCGGCGACCGTCATCTCCTTGAAGACGCTGTGGCCCTGGAGCACGTGCGACAGCCCGTGCCGGATCATCGACTGCGGCCCGGACCCGGTGACCTCCTCGCCGTCGACGACGATGGAGCCCGAGCGGGGCGCCAGCATGCCGCTGGCGACCTTGAGCACGGTCGACTTGCCGGCGCCGTTGGGGCCGACGAGGCAGACGACCGAGCCGGCGGGCACCTTCACCGTCAGGCCGCGCAGCACCAGGGCGGCCCGGCCGTAGCCGGCCTCGATGTCGTTGAGCTCGAGAAGGTGGTCAGACGCCAAGGTAGGCCTCCAGCACTCGGGGGTCCTGCTGGACCTCGGACGGCGTGCCCTCCGCGATGGGGGCACCTCGGTCGAACACGACGATGTGGTCGGACAGACTCATCACCATGTCCATGTTGTGCTCGACGATGATGAAGGTCCGCCCCTCGGCGTTGAGCTCCTTGACCAGCGTGCCGATCCGCCCGATGAGGGCGGGGTTGACGCCGCCGGCCGGCTCGTCGAGCAGGATGGTGTCGGGCTCGCCCATGAGCACGCCGGCCAGCTCCAGCAGCTTCTGCTGCCCGTAGGAGATGTCCTGGGCCAGCGAGCTCTCCAGGTGGTCGATGCCGACCCGGCGCAGCAGCTCGCGAGCCCGCTCCACCTGACGCCGGTTCTGGCTCGACCCGACCAGCTGACCCAGACCCGTGGGGCGCACGGCCACCAGCAGGTTCTCCAGCACGGTCATCCGGGGGAAGGTGCGGCACAGCTGGAAGCTGCGCCCGATGCCGGCCGCACAGATCCGGTGCGGCGCCCGACGGGTGATGTCCTGGCCCCGGAACCGCACCGTGCCGGAGTCCGGCGCGATCATGCCGGTCACGATGTTGAAGAAGGTGGACTTCCCGGACCCGTTCGGACCGATGAGGGCGTTGACCTTGCCCTCGTGGAAGGTCACCGTGGCGCCGTTGACCGCCTGCACGCCGCCGAAGGCCTTGGACAGCCCCTCGGTCTGCAGGCTGGGACGCACGTCCTGCTGCACGCTCATGATCGTCCCTTCCCCGTCGTCGCGTGGTGCACGTCCTGCGCCGGCTCCCGCTCGGTCTCGGTGTCGGTCTGGGTCTGTGCCCGGCGCTGGGCGTCGATCGCCCGGTTGCGCTCGAGCAGGTCGGCGGCGCTCTCCTCACGGATCGAGGTGGCCGTGGGCCGGAGGCGGTTGACGAGCCCCAGCAGGGCCGGCACCACGCCCTCCGGCATGAAGAGGACCACGACGGCCAGCAGCAGGCCCAGGGCCACGAGGTGGAACTGGCTGTCGCCGTACTGCGCCTTGAAGACCTCCATCGCGTAGCCGACGACCACGGCGCCCACCACAGGACCCACGAGCGAGCGGATGCCCCCGAAGAGGGACATGAGGACCATGTAGGAGCCGGTGAGGATGGAGAACTGGAAGACCGGGTCCAGGTTGCCGAACCAGAGCGCGTAGAGCCCGCCGGCGAGGCTGGTGAAGAACGCGGAGATGACGAAGACGACGAGCTTGTAGCGGAACGTCGGCACCCCGAGCGCCTCGGCCTTGTCCTCGTCCTCGCGGATGGCCTTGAGCCCGGCACCGAACTGCGAGCGGTCGATGAGCCACCACACCACGAGGGCGATGCCGATGAGGACGAGGAAGAGGAAGTAGAAGCGGGTGTGCTGCTCGGGCCGCAGGACCGAGCTGTCGAACGGCCGGGGCACGCGCAGGCCCTCGGACCCACCGGTCACCGACGCCCAGCTCTGGAACACCAGGAGCAGGATGAGGACGAGGGCGATGGAGACGATGACGAAGGACGCGCCGCGGACCCGCAGCGAGGCGATGCCGATCGGGACCGCCAGCAGCGCGACGACGACGGCGCCCAGCACCAGCGCCACCCAGGGGTTGATCCCGGTGTGCGTGGTGAGCAGGGCGACGGCATAGCCGCCCAGGCCCGAGTAGGAGGCGTGGCCCAGGGAGATGTAGCCGGTGAAGCCCCCGACGAAGTTCCAGCCGACCGCGAACGCGGCGTAGCTGGCGATGACGACGGCGACCGACAGGATGAAGGCGTCCGGCGCGAGCCAGGGCACCAGGAGCGCGAGCACGATCGCCACGACTCCCAGACCGGCCTTGGCGAGGCCCAGCCGCCGGTCGAAGCGCTCACCGGCGCTGTCGTCCGGACGCCCGCCGGGCGGTGCCGTGGGGGTCGGGGTGGCGAGGTCAGAAGCGTTGGGCAAGGCGACCTCCGAAGAATCCCTGCGGACGGACCATCAGGGTGATGAACAGGGCGAGGTAGAAGACCGTCTGGGCCCAGGTGGTGCCCAGCGGGATCTGCAGCAGGCTCTGGCTCAGGCCCAGGACGAGCGCGGCGATCGCGGCGCCCGGGATGCTCCCGAGCCCCCCGACGACGATGATCGCCATGAGCGGGCCGATCCAGTGCCAGTGCAGCGACGGGTAGATCGTGGAGTCGAGGGCCAGGGCGGTCCCGCCGATCGCCGCGGTCGCGAGGCCGAGACCGAAGCCGTAGCCGGCGACCTTCTCGGTGTCGATGCCCAGCAGCGCCGCGGCCTCCTTGTGCTGGATGGTCGCGCGCAGCGCCTGGCCGAAGCTGGTGGCCTTCATGATGAGGTAGAGCGCCAGCAGGCTGACGGCCGCGAGCCCGAACGCCACCAGCTTGACCACGGCGATGTTGGCGCCGAAGACCTCGAGGCTCGCCGTCGAGTAGCTGAGGCTGATCCGCCGCTGCGTCCCGGTCCAGACGAACCCGAGCATCCCCTCGATGATGAGCGCGATGGCGAAGGTCAGCAGGACCGACATCATCGTCAGGGTGGCGGGCTTGAGCCGGGACAGCAGGAACCGCTGCATGACCACGCCGAGGAGGAAGAACAGCGGCACCGTGGCGACGAGGGAGAACAACGGGTCGAGGCCCGTGGACCGGTGGAAGGCCCAGGCGAGGTAGGCGGCGAGGATGAGGAACGCCGAGTGGGCGATCATCACCACGCGCATCACCCCGAAGTAGAGGGTCAGGCCCGCGGCGAGCAGGGCGTAGAGGCCTCCGAGCAGGATCCCGAGGATCACCGCCTGGGTGATGAGGGCCGTCACGAGAGGTTCCCTTCTGAGCGGTCGGGGGTGGGGACCAGGATGGGGCTCACCAGTCCTGCTTGGGGTAGGAGAGCTCGGCGTCGCTGGCGTCCTCGGGCAGGACGATGACGATCTCGTCGTCCTGCCACTGCTGGATGAGGTGGGCGGCCTGCGGGCGGCCCTCGGCGTCCCAGGACAGCGGGCCCACCACGGTCTCCACCTCGTTCTCGCGCAGCCAGTCGATCATCGACTGCTGGCACTCCGGGCTGGGGTCGGCGCAGTCGTTGGCCTCGGCCGCGGCCGCGACCACCTGCATGGTGGTCCAGGCGTTGGCCTCGTCCTCGTTGGGCGGGTTGCCGTGCTGCTCGGTGTAGAAGTCCACGAACTCGGCGTTCGACGCGTAGTCCGCGTCCGGGGTGTAGCCGGTGGGCGACAGGATGCCCTCGGTCTCCCCGATGGCCTCCGGGAACTCGGGGTTGGTGGGCGCGGTCGAGAAGGCGGCCAGCCGGGGCTGGTAGTCCAGCTGCTGCAGGGCGACGATGAGGTTGACCGCGTCCTGGTACTGCGTCCCCCCCACGAGGATGTCCGCGTCGGTGTTGGCGATCTTGTTGGCGATGCTGGAGAAGTCGGTGGTGTTGGGGGGGTAGACCTCGTCGGCGACGGTCTCGATGCCGCCCTCCTCCAGCTTCTCCTTCAGCCCGTAGGCGGTGCCCTGGGCGAACGGGTCGTCCATGGAGGCGTAGGCGGCGGTGGTGGGCCGCTCGTCCTCGGGCATGGCCAGGATGTAGTCGGCCAGGTAGTTGTAGTGGTCGTTGGCGATGGCGGGGGCGGCGTAGAAGAGGTTGTCGAACCCCTGGGTGAAGACCTCCTCGGCGGCACCGGCCGGCTCCACGAAGAGGAAGCCGTAGTCCTGCGCCACCTGCGCGGCCGGCACGACCAGGCGGGTCGAGAACGGGCCGACCACGATGTCCACCTGGTCCTGGTTGATGAGCTTCTCGTAGTCGGAGGCGACCCGGTCGGCGTTGGACTGGTCGTCGTAGATGATGAGCTCGACGTCACGTCCGAGCAGGCCGCCGTTGGCGTTGGTGTACTCCGCCCACGCCTCGTAGCCGCGCTGGACGCCCTTGCCGGGCTCGGAGAAGTCACCGGTGAGGGGCAGGGAGATGCCGATCGTGACCGGGCCCTCCTCCTCGCCGCCCTCGCCCTCGGCCTCTCCGGAGGACTGGGCGCCGCCGCCGAGCCCGCAGGCGCTCAGCGTCAGGGCACCGGCGGCGGCGACCGCCAGGACGCCGCGACGTCGGCCGGCGCGGGCTCCCGTGGCCGGGGCCCCCTCGGTCCGGACGACGTCGGCGGTCGGGACGGATCGGCGGGTGCTGTGCTTCATCTGGCGCTCCTTTGCGGCCCACGGGGAAGGTCGATCGCTTACGCAAACGTTTGCACAAACGATTGCGTTGTACGATAACGTGCGTCCTGGACGTTGACAAGTAGGTGCTCGCCCCCGGCCTGCCGGATCTGCCGGACGCCTCGGGACGACACCCGGAGCAGGGCGACGACAGCAGGACGACGAGCGCAAGGAGTCGAGGATGACCGGAGCGGCGGCACCACGGTTGGTGGACATCGCGCAGTCCGCGGGTGTCTCCGTGGCCACGGCCTCACGCGCGCTGAGCGGCCGGCAGGGCGTGAGCGCCGCCGTCGCCGAGCGGGTCAAGGAGATCGCCGAGTCCCTGGGCTACATCGGCAACGTCCACGCCCGGTCGCTGGCCGGCGGCACCAGCTCCAGCGTCGGCCTCGTCATCCACGAGGTGGCCGACCCCTACTTCTCCGAGATCGCCAGCGGCGTCATGCGGGTGGCCGGTCACCGGGGGCTGTCGGTCCAGATGTGCCACAGCGGACGAGACCCGCAGATCGAGCTGCGGCAGCTGCGGACCCTCATCGCCAACCGGGTCGGGGTCATCGTGGTGGCCGGCTCCGGTTACCTCGACCCGGAGGCGGAGCGCAGCATCCAGCGCGAGCTCACCCGGTTCACGCAGGCGGGCGGTCGCGTGGTGGCCATCGGTCGCCACCAGCACGCGACGGACGCCGTGCTGCCGGCCAACACCGACGGTGCCCAGGCGGTCACCCGCCACCTCGTCGCGCTCGGCCACCGGCGGCTCGCCGTCATCGCCGGGTCCCTCGGGCTCACCACCGTCGCCGACCGCCTCACCGGCGTGCACCGGGCCCTCGCCGAGGCCGGCATCCCCCGCGACGACGTGCCGGTCATCGAGGCCCCCTTCACGCGGGACGGCGGCAAGGCGGCGACCCTCGAGATGCTGCGCGACCACCCCGCCAGCACCGCCGTGCTCGCCCTCAACGACGACATGGCCATCGGCGCGCTGTCCGTGCTGCGGGCCCGGTCCGTGCGGGTGCCTGAGGACATGTCCGTCACCGGCTTCGACGACGTCCCGGTGGCCGCGGACCTCTCCCCCTCCCTGACCACCGTGCGGCTGCCGATGCAGCAGATGGGCGAGAAGGCCCTCGAGCTCGCGCTGCGACCCGCGACCAAGCGGCCCCGCCGGGTCGTCATGCCGGCCACCCTGGTCGAGCGGGACTCCAGCGGGCCACCGCGGCCCAGCTGAGCGCCGCTGCCCCCACGCCGGGTCGCACCTGCGCCGTCCCCAGGGGCTAGTGCGCGCGGCGCTCGGACAGCCGCCGGCCGCGCTCCTCCCGCACCAGCTCCCACGTCCGGACGATGCGCGGGGCCGTCATGATGACCAGGCCGCCGACCATGTTGAGCAGCGTGACCCACCAGAACCATCCGAGCCACTGGCCGACCGAGATCTCCGCCCCGGCCTGCATGGCGCCGAAGATGAGCACCGACGAGAGCGCCCCGTGGTGCATCTGCAGGCCCACCACCAGCAGCCCGCCGATGAGGGAGATGACCGCGGTCATGACGTCGGAGCTGGTGCCCTGGTTCATCCGGGTCATGAGGGTGATGGTGCTCCCGGCGAGCAGCGCCAGGGCGACCGTCTCCATGGTGAAGCCGGCGGTGACGTAGTCCACCGCGGAGGTGACGAGATCCTCGTGGTACTGCGGGAAGGCATACACCACGAGCCACATGAAGGCCCATCCCCCCGCGAGGTTGGTCACGAGGGTGACCGACCACAGCCTGCCGAGCTGGGCGAGGGTGCCGTGCCCGGCCAGGACGGCGTTGACCGGCAGCATGAAGTCCTCGGTGAAGAGCTCGGAGTGCGCCAGCCGCAGCGCGAGCAGGCCGATCCCGAACGCCAGGCCGGCGAGCAGCGTGCTGCCGGTCGCGTGCATCACGGCCAGCATCGCCATGATGCCCAGCCCGACGTCGATCCCCCCGAAGAGCCCGGTCACGACGAGCCCGCGGTGGGTGCGCTTGAGCCGCTCCTCCCCCTCCGAGACGGTCGCGTTGAACTCCTCGTGCAGCTCCTCCTCGAGGCGGCGCTCCACTCCCCCGACCTCGACGGTCTCGTAGCGGTCGCCCTGGCCGCCGGCCTCCGGCTCGGTGCTCTGGTCGGGATCCCCGTCCTGGGCGCTCAACGGGGGCGGGCGTGGGTCGCGGGAGCAGTCATCCCCCCATCCTCCCTGCTCGGGACGGGCTCCCGAGCCACCCCACGCCCTCCCGGCACCCCCGACCGACGCACCGAGGCCCCCGGTGGTGGTGGGCGGAGCACCACCACCGGGGGCATGTCAGGGGCAGGTCAGTGCCGGGTCAGGAGCAGCTCACCTCCTCGTGCTCGACCTCGTAGCGCTCGTAGTGGCCCACGCCGTCGTAGAAGGCGTAGCCCGCGACCGTGACGGTGCCGGCCTCCAGGGAGCCCTCCCCGGAGCGGAAGGCGTGGTAGACCGCCTTGCCGTCCTTGACGTTGGTCCACTTCTTGTCGCCGAAGGCGGTGGTGGCCCGGATGTCCACCCGGTGACCGTCCTCGTTGACGACGTGCACCGCGACCACGGCGGTCTTGTTGGAGCACTGGGCGTCGACCGACACCCGCAGATCCACCTCGTCGGTGGGGACGGCCGGGGCGACCAGCCTCACCGGGGCGGTGTCCGAGGCGTTGCCGTGACCCTGGGACCGGACCGACACCTTGATCGTGTAGTCACCGGGGTCGAACCCGGAGACGTCGAACGAGGTGGCGAAGGTGCCGTCGGTGACCGGGACCTCCCGGCCCACGACCTTGCGGCCCGAGGAGTCCTGGAGCTCGGCGTACACCGACTCCTCGCCCTCACGCCAGCCGGTGCTCCCGGGGTCGGCCTCGCCGGTCACGTCGACGGTCTCGTCGGTCGAGACCTCGCCGCCACCGCCGGTGATGGTCACGCTCGGCTGCACCACGGGGACCTCGGCGCTGTCACCCGTGACGGTGACGCCGCGGATGCGGCCCACGTTGTCGAACGAGCCGAAGCCGACCCGGCCGGAGCCGAAGGTGTCGTCCGTGGCGGTGAGCAGCGGCCGCTCCAGGCCGTCCAGGAAGACGGCGATCCTGCCGGTGTCCGCACAGTGCACCAGGCGCACGTCGTGCCAGGCGTCGTCGGTGACCGCGGGCGGGGCACCGATGGTGCCGTCCCACTGGTCGTCGATCCGCTCCCGGTCGGCGCCGTCCACCTTGAAGATGCCGTTGTGCGCGTAGATGGTGTTGTCCTGCGACAGGTGCGCGTAGTAGTACTCCGTGTCCGACTGGTAGCCGAAGACGAGGATCACGTCCCTGTTGTTGACCGACACCGGCTCGTCGAGCCGCACCTGCGCGTCCATCACCACCGAGCCCAGCTCCGGGCCCTCGGTGAGCACGGCGTACTCGAACGGGCGGCGGATGCCGTCGTCCGGGTTGTCGCCGGCCTCGGCCAGCACCACCGCGTCCCCGGGGAACTCCCACTTCTCGGGGGTCCGCGGAGCCCAGTCCGAGGCGTCCATGACGTCGGTGATCACCGTGTCACCAGGCGTGCAGCCCGGGTCGAACACCGGCTGCTCCTCGGGCACCTCGAACAGGGCGTACTGGGCCGCCATCTGCTCGGCGGTGGGCACCGAGTCGAGGAACATCAGGTCGTCCATCCGGCAGTCGCAGGGGTTGCGCTCCTGCGTGTCCTGCGGGAAGCTGCCGCCGATCTTGATGCCGGCGGGGTCGGTGTCGGACGTGGCGCCCGAGCCCCACCGGTTGGCGGCGGTGTAGTCGCCCTCGAGGGGCTCACCGTTCATGTAGAGCGCCATCTCGCCCTCGACGAAGTCGAAGGTCGCGGCCAGGTGGACCCACTCGCCCTGCTCCAGGATCTCGTCCCAGGGCAGGTCCGCCGCATAGGTCCACGAGCTCGCCCCGTCGACCCGCCGGCCGAGCGCGACGAGCTTCTGCTCGCCGCCCACGTCGATGACCTCGAGGAGCGCGCGAACACCGTGCCCGTCGGAGTCGCCGGACAGCACGCCGGCCAGGCCGATCGCGTTGTAGCGGTCGTCCGGGTCGGTGGTGTTGGAGTTCGGCGCCGGCAGCTCGCCGGTGGGCTTGAACCACCCCATCACCGTCGTCTGCTCGGCCCCGCCGAAGCGGGACAGGCTCTGCACGCCGTCGGCGTCGTAGATCCCGGCCTTCCAGTCGTCGTTCGAGGCCTGGTCCGGGCTGAGCTGCTGCGTCTGCAGCGCCTCACCGGCACCGGGGTAGGCCGCGTCGGCCACCCGCATCTCCACCCCGCCGTTGACGAGGTCGATGTCGGTCCCGGACGGGCCCTGGTCGGCCTCCTTCGTGGCGTCGCCCTCGACCGGGTGGTCGAAGTCGTAGCGGGCCACGACGTCGGCGGCGATGTCCTCCAGGACGAAGGGGGAGGACAGGACGTCCTCGCGGGCGCCGGTCACCTCCCAGACCTTGCCGTCGGCCTTCGAGACGAGGTAGAGCTCGCCGTCGGCGTCGGAGCCGAACCGGAGGTCGACCCGGCTGTCACCGACGAGCTCGGCGAAGGTGGTCTCCTCGCCGTCGGCGAAGACCTTGAGCTGCTCGATCTCGGCGAGGTCCTCGGGGTCCCCGTCGTTGCGGACCATCTCGTCCTCCTCGGTGGACAGCACCCAGCCCCGGACCAGGTCCGTGAAGAGGTACTTGCCCTGGAGCTCCTCGATGTCGCCGCGGTAGACGAAGCCGCCGTTCAGCGCCACGCCCGCGTCACCGGTCTGCCCGGGGTCGCGGTTGTGGTCGTAGGCCGCCACCGGGTAGGTGAAGTCGAACTGCTCGGCGTCGTCCTCGGGCAGCGGGAAGATCTGCCGGTTCTGCGCCACGAACGGTCCCTCGCGGTCCGACCAGCCGAAGTTGTCGCCCGGCTCCACGGCATACACCGACTCGACCTGCCACTCGCCGATGTGCCCGAGGTACATCGTGTGGTCGCCCTCGGGGTCCCAGCTGATGCGGTGCGGGTCGCGCATCCCGACGGCGTAGATCTCGCCGAGCGCTCCCTCGGTGTCGACGAACGGGTTGTCGGCGGGGATGCCGTACTGGCCGTTGCTGCTGTCGTCGCCCATCGGGTCGATCCGGAAGATCTTGCCGTGCGGCGTGGCGAGGTCCTGCGGGTTGTCGTTCCCGACACCGTTGCCGCCGTCACCGGAGAGGATGTAGAGCATCCCGTAGTCGGGGTCGCCCGGGGCGACGGTCGGGTTGAAGGCGATCTGCTGCAGCGTGTGCACGCGGCCCGCGAACGGGACGCGCATCAGCTCGCGGCTCGTGCCGGAGAAGACGTCCGCGGCGGGGTCGTCGGCCGTCCACTCGGTCACGACGCTGTGGTAGCCCGTGCCGCCGAAGGCGGGGAAGTCCGGCTCGTCCTCGGTGAGCGCGCTGCCCGCCTCGGTGTGCACCGTGTAGAAGATGCCGTTCTCGGCATACTCCGGGTGGTGCTCGACGAAGCCGAAGCCGGTGCCCAGGCCGGCGTGGTTGTGGAAGTTGTCGACGAACTGGTCGCGGACGTTGAGGTAGGGGCTGTAGTCCCCCGTCTCCTTGTCGACCAGGTAGAGCATCTCGTTCATGTCCGGGATCGCGAGCCGGCCGGAGCCGTCAGGGATCTCGTCGAGGTGGGTGATCCGGTTGTGCCGGATGAGGCGCTGGTCGCTCGCGGCCGGGGTCGTGGACGACTCCGGGAGCTGGACGAGCTCCTCCACCTCGATGCCCAGGACGGACGGCTCGGGGTCGGGCAGCGGGTTCAGCAGCGGCTGCTCGGGGATCTCCCCGGCCTCGCAGTCGGCGGGGTTGCCACTGGGGATGGCGAGGTTCTCCCCCGCGGTGTCGATGCCCACGTCGTCGAGGTAGAGGTCGCCGGGGCTGCGCGAGCCGTTGATCCAGAAGAAGCGGTCGAGGGCCCCCGAGACCGGCACCCGGAAGTCGAACTGCTCCTCGGCACCCTCCGGCAGCCGGGTCTGCTCCTCGTAGGGGCCGCCCTGGCTGTAGACGGCGACCTCGTCGGTCGCGTTGTCGGCGACGATCCAGACGCACTGCCAGGAGTCCCGGCCCCACGTGCCGACGGACGCGAACGCCCCTCCGTCGCGGGCCCGCAGGATGTCGTCGTTCTGGTTGTTCACGTAGGCGCGGCTGTCGGTGTAGGTGCCAGGCACGTCGACGTCGGTGATCCCGAAGGAGGTGTCGACCGTCTCGGTGCGCAGGAAGCGGAAGAACAACGTGCCGGTGTCGCCGTCCTCGATGGCCGGGATCTCCCGGTAGGTCTTCTCACCGGGCCCGTTGAGCTGGCCCACGAAGTTGTTCTGGTTGAGCGGGTCCTGGACCACGGAGGCCGCGGCCGAGCCCACCCATCCGTCCTGGCCGTCCAGCGGCCCGGGCGTGTAGGTCTCGAAGTCGAGCAGGGCGGTGAAGTCGGCGGCCTGCTGGTCCGTCGCACCGGCCTCCTGCGTGGCCGGTGAGACCGCGAGGGCGGCGGGGGCCAGGCCGGTGAAGCCGACCGTCGCCGCGAGCGTGAGGGCTGTCCATCTCCGGGACGGGAGTGGTCGGAGCCGTGACGTCATTGTCTCTCCTCTGTGCGTAAACGTTTGCGTCCTTGCCCTGACAGGTATAGGTCACGCCATCGGGGGCTTACAAGGGTTTGCGTGAATTTACGTCCGGGCACCCGCTGGAGCCGGGGGCCGGTGTCACCTCGGGAGGCGGGTGCCCGCACTCCCGGGCGTGAGGAGCAGGATCCCCAGGGCGGCCGCGCACCCCAGCACCGTGAAGGCACCGGGCAACCCCAGGCCCTGCGCCAGGAGCCCCAGGACGACCGGCCCCGCCCCCAGCCCGACGTCCACCAGCACCCCGAAGGTCGCCCCCACCGCCCCCGGACGGTCGGCCGGCAGACGGTCGGTGAGCACCCGGAAGAAGGCCGGGGTCAGCAGCACCGCCCCCAGCGCGAGCACGACGGTCCCCGCCCCGAAGGCCACGGCGCCCCGGCCGGTGCCCAGGAGCAGCAGGCCGGCCCCGGTGAGGCCGAGGGCGAGCGCGGAGAGCCGGGCAGCGGCATACCGGTCGGTGAGCCGGGCGAGCAGCAGCCGGCCGACCACCACGACGCCGCCGTACACGGCCAGCGGCCACGCGGCTCCCTCGAGACCGACCTCGCGGGCCCGCAGCGCCACGAAGCCGAGGAAGCCTGCCGAGCCGGCGACCCCCACCGCGAAGGCGAGCCCCGGGAGCCGCACCGGGGGCGGGAACAGCGCCGTCGGTCCAGCTGCTGAGGCGCCCGCGGGGGTGTCCGGCAGGGCGGCGCCGACGAGCGCCGCGAGGAGGCCGAGGACCGCCACCCCGGACCAGGCGGTGCGGTAGCCGCCCAGCCCCAGCAGGGTCTCGCCGATGGCGGGGCCGACCGCGATCCCGAGGAACAGCGACAGCGAGCTGTAGCTCAGCGCCTCCCCGCGTCGCGCCGCGGGGGTGATGTCGAGCAGCGCCGGCATCCCGGCGACGAAGACCACCGCCTCGGCCGCCCCGGTGAGCACCCGCAGGGCGAGGAGGACGGCCAGGGAGCCGGCCAGCGTGTGGGCGAGCAGCACCGCGGACAGGAGCAGGGCCCCCGCGACGAACGGTCGTCGGGGGCCCCAGCGGTCGACCACGCGTCCTGCCGCCGGCCGGAGCACGAGGGCGGTGAGGCTGAAGGCGGCGACGGTCAGACCCACGGCGAGGGGCCCCGCGTCCAGCCGGTCGGCGGCGTAGAGGGGGACGAGCGGGATGAGGGCCCCGATGCCGACGAAGTAGGCGAGCTCAGCGAGGACGAGAGCGACGAAGGCCCCCGTCAGGAGACGACCACCCGACGGCGCGCCCTCTGGCGGCGCCCCAGCCATCCGCAGAATCTAGCAGCGGGACGGTGGGGCGGGGAGGCGCGCGGACGGGTCGGCACCGCTGGCGGCAGGGCCTCGGGACGGCCTGGGTAGGGTCGCCGGGGTGGAGACCGCACGCCGCCTCGTGGAGGACGCCCGGACCCTGCTCGTCGACTTCGACGGCCCGCTCGCCCGGCTGTTCCCCGGCGCGTCCTGGGCGGAGCTCGGTGACCGGCTGCGCGCCGAGGCGCAGAGTCTCGGAGGGCCGGGGCTGGCGCAGCTGCTGGAGGGTGAGGCGGACCACGTGCAGTGTCTGCGCCTGGTGGGCGAGCACGCGCCCCGGCTGCTCGTCCCGCTGGAGGCCCTCGTCACCGGGCTCGAGCTCGACGCGGCATCCCGGGTGCCTCCGCGCGCCGGCGCGCTGGCCCTCGTCGACCGGACCCTGGGCCGTGGTGCGCACCTCGCCGTCGTCACCAACAACACCCCTGAGGTCGTGGCGGCCGTCCTGGACCGCGAGCGGGCCGGGACCGGCGACCGCCTGCTGGTGGTCGGGCGGTCCGCGGGTCGGGTGGACGACCTCAAGCCGGCCCCGGACCTGCTGCTGCGGGCGATGCGGCGGCTCGGGGCCCGGCCCGGGGAGGCGGTCTTCCTCGGGGACTCCGTCACCGACGTGCAGGCCGGCCGCGCGGCCGGGGTCGCCGTCGTCGGGGTGGCCGAGGACGCCGGCCGACGGCGGGACCTCCTGGACGCGGGTGCCGTGGCCGCGGTGGCCGAGGTCGGCGCCCTCGTCCCCCCGCCCTGACACCCGGCACACCCGCCGGGCGCGCGGATCAGGACGCGGGCGACACCGCGACCACCACGACGAGCACCAGCACCGCCACCGGGACGAGGGCGGTCTCGAGGCGGTCGACGAGGAGCATCGTCCGGGCGAACCGGGGGTGCAGCCGCGACAGCGCCACGTCGCGCGCCGCCGTCGTCGCCCGCAGCCACCGCAACCCGATGGCGACCGAGACGATGTGCGGCACGCCGGAGCTCATCCGGCGGCGCGCGTGCCAAAGGTCCCTGCGGGCGACCGGCACGGCCGCCACGACACCGAGCGCCGTCGAGGCCACCCGCAGCCCGAGCGCCAGCACCACCCCCACGAACGGGCTGAGCAGTGCCCCGACGATCTCCGACACCGTCGCCAGGTGCAGCTCGGAGGCGTCCTGGGTCGTGCCGGTCCACACCACCCACGCCACGCCCAGGACGAGGCAGGGGATCCAGAGCCGTCGGACCACGCGGACGGCGAGCAGCGCCCAGGCGTCGGACACCCCGCCCACGGCCCGCCCCGCGAGGGACTCGACCTCGTCCGCGACCGCCATCGGCACCGGCTCCTTGCGGCTCCGACCCTCGGAGCCCCGACGGACCCAGCCTGTCACCTGTCCCACCTCCGTCCTTCGTCGTCGGCACCTGCTCCCTCCTCCGCAGGAGAAGTTCGCCGGTCACGACCATAATGTGGAGGATGGGTGAGCAGGCGAGTACCGCACCGCGCCGGGTCGAACGGGTGGCCGACACCCGCCTCCCGACCGACCACGCGACCTTCCGGATGACGGCATACCGCGACGACACAGGGCTGGACCACGTCGTCCTCAGCCTCGGCGTCCGGGACGACGACGGCCCCGACCTCCCGCCGCCCCTGGTGCGGGTGCACTCCGAGTGCCTCACCGGGGACGCGCTGGGGTCGCGCCGCTGCGACTGCGGCGAGCAGCTCCAGCAGGCGCTGCACCTCCTGGCCCGCACAGGGCGGGGGGCCGTGGTCTACGCCCGCGGTCACGAGGGCCGCGCGATCGGACTCGGGGAGAAGCTGCGGGCCTACGCCCTGCAGGACCAGGGGGTCGACACCGTCGACGCCAACCTCGCCCTCGGCCACCCCGCGGACGCCCGCACCTACGACCACTGCGCCGCGATGCTGCTCGACCTCGGGATGCGACGCGTCCGGCTGCTGTCGTCCAACCCGGCCAAGGAGGAGGCCCTGAGCGCCCTCGGCATCGAGGTCGTGGAGCGGGTGCCGCTCGTCGTGCCGGACCGCGAGGAGAACGCCTTCTACCTGGCCACCAAACGGGCGCGCATGGGGCACGACGAGGCCGACCAGGACGAGTGGGAGCAGCTGCTCGCCGGGCACATCCCCGCCACCGGCGACCTGGGGCAGCGCTACGGCGACCTCAACCGCGCGGACGGACCCGTGGTGCTGGCGCAGCTCGGCCAGAGCCTCGACGGCTTCATCGCCACCCGGACCGGGGACGCCGCCTTCGTCACCGGCGAGCAGGACCGGGAGCACCTCCACCGGCTGCGCGCCCTCGTGGACGCCGTCGTCGTGGGCGCGGCCACCGTCGCCTGCGACGACCCCCGTCTCACCGTCCGCGCGGTGACCGGGCCGCATCCCGTCCGCGTGGTGCTGGACCCGCGGGGCGTGACCCCCACCGAGGCCGCGGTGCTCACCGACGGCGCGGCACCGACGCTGTGGGTCGTGGGCGGCGACCGCCCGGTCGGTCCGGTGGGAGAGCACGTCGAGGTGCTGCGCTGGCCCGGCGCGGGACCGATGGAACCGCGGGCCGTCCTCGACCTGCTCGCCGCCCGGGGTCTGCACCGGGTGCTCGTCGAGGGGGGTGGGCGGCTGGTGTCGGCCTTCGTCCGGGCCGGGGCCGTCGACCGGCTCTACCTCACCACCGCACCCGTGCTCATCGGCGACGGGGTCCCGGGGCTGCGGGTCGCCGGTGAGGACCTCTTGTCCGACGCGCTCCGGCCGCCGGCACGCCGCTACCAGCTCGGCGAGGACACCGTCACCGAGCTGGACCTGCGGCGCAGGGACACCCTGCCCTCCGCGCTGGCCGCCGACGTCCCGGACGCCAGCTGATGTCGGCACCGGCGCCCGCGGCGCGGCCCCGCGGCACCGGGCTCGTCGAGTCGGCCGTCGTCCTCCTGCCCCTCGCCCTGTGCGTGGGACTGGTCACCCGCGTCGGTCCCGCCGTCGGCACCGGGGTGCTGGCGGTCGTCGTCGGTCTGGTCGTGCCGGTCGTGGCCACCTGGGCGCTGGTGCGCCGTCGCCCCGCGGTGGTGAGCCCACCGGACGTGGCCACGCTGGCCAGGGTCGCGCTGACGGGGGTGGTCGCGACCGCCACGGTCCTCGTCCTGGCCGACCAGCTGCCCGCGCGCACCTGGGCTGTCGCCCTCGTCGTCGGCGCCGCGCTGCTGCTGGACGCGGTCGACGGCTGGCTCGCCCGCGCGACCGGGACGGCGAGCCCGGCCGGGGCGCGGCTGGACATGGAGTCCGACGCCGCCCTGCTCCTCGTCCTGTCGGTCCTGGCGGCCGTGACGCTCGGCTGGTGGGTCCTGGCGATCGGCGCCCTGCGCTACGTCTTCGTCCTCGCCTCCTGGGTGCGCCCGGCCCTGCGGGGCGAGCTGACCCCGAGCCTGGCCCGCCGGGTGGTCGCTGCCGTCCAGGGGATCGCCCTGCTGGTCGCCCTGGTGCCGGTGGTCCCTCCCCCGCTGGCCACGGCCGGCGTCGCCCTGGCCCTCGCGGCCCTCCTCGTCTCGTTCGGGCGCGACGTGGTGGACCTGGAGTCGCGCCGGTGAGCGCCGCTGCCGGGACGGCCCTGGCCTACTGGGCCACGGCGCCGGGCCAGGGCGAGCTGCGCCGCGAGCCGCTGCCCCGGCCCGGCCCGGGCGAGGCCCTCGTCCGCGCGTGCGCCAGCGGCATCAGCCGCGGCACCGAGCTGCTCGTGCGCCGGGGAGGTGTGCCCGGCTCGCAGGTCGACCGGATGCGGGCGCCCTTCCAGGAGGGCACCTTCCCCTTCCCGGTGAAGTACGGCTACCTGTCCGTCGGGGTCGTCGAGCACGGCCCGCAGGACTGGGTCGGGTCACGGGTGTTCTGCCTGCACCCGCACCAGGACCGGTACGTCGTGCCCGTCGGCGCGCTCACGCGGGTCCCGGACGGGGTGCCCTCTGCCCGGGCGGTGCTGGCCGGTCCGACCGAGACGGCGCTCAACGCGCTGTGGGACGCCCCGCCGTGCGCGGGCGACCGGGTCGCCGTCGTCGGTGGCGGTCTCATCGGCGGGGCGCTCGCGCTGCTGCTGCGCCGCTTCCCGCTCCAGCGGCTGCAGGTGGTGGAGGCCGACGGCGACCGGCGCCGGCGGCTCGCCGACGCGGGTCTGAGCGCGGTGCCCCCGGAGCAGGCGCTGCCGGACTGCGACCTCGTCTTCCACGCCTCGGCCAGCGAGCCTGGCCTGGCGCTGGCGCTGAGCCTCGCCGGGGACGACGCCGACGTCGTCGAGCTGTCGTGGTTCGGCTCGCCCGCCCCGCAGGTGCCGCTGGGCGAGGACTTCCACTCGCGCCGGCTGCGGCTGCTGGCCAGCCAGGTCTCGCGGGTCGGGGCGGCCCGGCGTCACCGTCGGGACCCGGCGGCCCGGCTCGGCACGGCGCTCGACCTGCTGTCCGACCCCGCGTTCGACCTCCTCCTCGCGACGGAGCGTCCCTTCGACGCCATCACCACCGCGTTCGAGGATCTCGAGCACGACCGGGACGGCGGCGGCTGCGTCGTGCTGTCCTACCCCGGTGCCGACAGCCGCGGGCCGGCGACCCCGGCCCCACACCCCTGACCACGAGGAGCACGATGTTCGGACTCACCGTCACCGACCACGTCATGGTGGCCCACAGCCTGCCCGACCCGTTCTTCGGGCCGGCGCAGGGCCTGCACGGCGCCACCCTGGTCGTCGAGGCCACCTGGCGCCGCCGCGAGCTGGACGAGCACGGGGTGGTGGTGGACATCGGCGAGGCGGGCGGTCACCTCGGCGCGGTGCTCGACCCCCTGCGCTACCAGAACCTCGACGAGCACCCCGACTTCGCCGGGCGGCTCAGCACGACCGAGGCCGTCGCGGCCCACGTCGCGCACGCGCTGGCCGAGCGTGCCGACCCCGAGATCGACGGCATCGGCGTCGTGGTGCGCGAGCACCCCCGGGCCTGGGTGACGTATGACCTCGACCTCCGCGGCTGACCAGGGTCCGTCGCGCGCGCTGCTCGTGCCCGGCGACCTCGCCGGGCCCAGCGGGGGCAACCACTACAACGACCGGGTCGTCCACGAGCTCGCCGCCCGAGGGCTCGCGGTGACCGTCGAGCGCCTCCCCGGGGCGTGGCCGCGGCCGGCCGACGAGGACCGGTCGGCACTGCGCGCGGCGCTGCGACGTCATACCGACGTGGTCGTCGACGGCATCATCGGGTCGGCCGCGCCCGAGGAGCTCGCGTGGGCCCGGGGCCACGGCGTGCGGGTCGCGGTGCTGGTCCACCTGCCGCTGACCGCCGAGGGCGGCACCAGCTCCCCGGAGCGTCAGCGGCTGGAAGCGGCGGAGACCGCCGCGCTGCAGGCCGCCGACACGGTGGTGGCGACCAGCGGCTGGGCCCGGGACGACCTGCTCCTGCGCTACGACCTGCCCGAGGTGCACTCCGCACCCCCCGGCGCGGACGTGGCGCCGCCCGCGGTCGGCAGCACTCCCCCGCACCTGCTCTTCCTGGGCTCGATCACCCCGCGCAAGAACCCGCTGCTGCTCCTCGACGCGCTCAGCACGGTCCTGGACCGGTCCTGGACCGCCTCGCTCGTCGGGCCGGCCGGGCCGGACGAGGGATACGCCGAGGCGGTGCGCACCCGGACGGACGCCCTCGACGGACGCGTCCGGGTGCTGGGGCCACGCAGCGGGGAGGACCTCGAGGTGCTCTGGCGGGCCACCGACCTCCTCGTCCTGCCCTCCTCCGCCGAGACCTACGGGATGGTGGTGACCGAGGCGCTCGCGCACGGCGTCCCCGCGCTCGTCACGGCCCGGACGGGGGCCGTCGAGGCGCTGGACGGATCCGGCGAGCGGGACGGTCTGCCGCGACCGGGCGCCACCGTCGACGGGACCGACCCGCACGCCTGGTCCGCGGCCCTGGCCCGGTGGCTGGACGACGGCGACCGCAGGAGCGCGTGGCAGCGGGCCGCCCTGGCCCACCGGGATAGACTCCGCGGGTGGGCCACGACCGCGACGGACGTCACTCAGGCGCTGGGGTGGTAGCCCGTCCCGTCCCGGCCGACTGGCTGGCGCTGCGGCGCCGTGCCGACCACCGTGCTCGCGAGGACGCCCTCGACCTGCTGGAGCAGCTGACCGATCACCTGCGTGCCCTCCGGGCCGACGAGCTGGTGGTGGTCGACGTGGGAGCAGGCACCGGCTCCAACCAGGCCTGGCTCGCGCCGCGCCTGCCCGGACGCCAGCGGTGGGTCCTCGTCGACCACGACGCCGACCTCCTCGGGGTCGGGTCGGCAGCGGAGGCCGACGACCGCGTCACGACCGACCGCGCCGTGGCGACGGTGGACGACCTGCACTCCCTCGTCCCGCAGGACGGGGCGGTCCTGCTGACCTGCGCAGCGCTGCTCGACCTGCTGTCCGCCGTGGAGATCGAGACGCTGGCCGACGTGGTCGCGCCCTCCGGCCGACCCGGTGCCGCGGCCCTGCTCAGCCTCAGCGTCACCGGTGAGGTCTCGCTCGAGCCCGCCCACCCCGCCGACGCCGCCGTCGCGGCCGCCTTCGACGCCCACCAGCGGCGGGAGGGGCGGCCCGGCCCGGACGCGGCGGAGGCCATGGCTCGTGCCCTGCGCCGGCGTGGCGCCCACGTCGAGCTCCGGGCGACGGACTGGGTCCTGGGCGCGGAGGACGGCCCGCTGCTCACCCGCTACCTCAACGACCGCGGCTCGGTGGCGGTCGAGCACGACCCCGACCTGGCGCCGCTGGTGCGCGAGTGGCTCGACGAACGCGCGCGACAGCTGCAGGACGGCGTGCTGCGCGCGCGCATCGGCCACCTCGACCTGCTGAGCCTGCCGCTGTCGGGGGTCGACGATGCTGCCGGGGCGGCGGCACCGGGGCGGTGAGCGCCAGCCTCGTCGCCGACCGTCCACGGTCCCACCGCGGGCGCGTCGCGGCCGTCGGGGCGCTCCAGGTCTGCCTCACCCTGGGGCTGCTGGGCCTCGTCGTGGCCCGGTGGGGGCTGAGCCCCTTCGCCACCGCGGCCGGCGCCCTGCCCTGGTGGGCGGTCGTGGCCGGGCTGGGCCTCGGGGCGGCGGGGGTGGTCTTCCAGGCGCTGCGCTGGCGGCTCGTCGCACGGCACCACCACATCTCCCTCCCCGTGGGCCCCGCTGTCGCGCGCTGCTGGCAGGCCGCCTTCCTCAACAGCGTGCTGCCCGGAGGGGTCGCCGGTGACGCGCTGCGTGCGGCGGACGACAGCAGCGACGCCCAGGCGGCAGACGGCCGGCGGGCGCTGGCCAGCGGCTTCGCCGCCGTGGCCGCCGAGCGCCTGGTCGGGACCACGGTGGTCCTCGTCGCCGCGGCGGTGGTCCTCGTGGGCCCCGTCCCGCCGGCCGGGGTGGCGTGCCTGGCCGGTGCCGTGGTCACCGCGGCCGTGGCCTGGCGGTGGCTGCGTGTCCTGCCGGCCGGGGACCTCGCCGCGGTGGTGGTGCTGTCGGTCGCCGGGTGGGCCGCCTTCGTCGGCATGTTCGTCCTGGCCGTGGTCGTCGTGGCGCCCGACGTGGACGTGTCCCTCGCCCCGGGCCTCGCCACGGTCTCCGTCGCGGCGATGTCGGTGCCGGCCACGGTCGGTGGATGGGGGACGCGTGAGGCCGCCGCGGGATGGATCTTCACGGTGCGCGGGCTCGACATGGGCACCGGGGTCACCGTGTCGATCGGCTACGGCATCCTCGCGCTGCTGTCCACGCTCCCGGGGGCGGTCGTCCTCGCCCTCCGCACGGTCCCGCGGCTGCGAGAGGTGGGACGGGCCCGCACCCGGCGCCGCGGGGAGTAGGCCTCGATCCGCCCGAGGCGATCCCGGTTGGCTCCGGCATCGGCATTCTGTAGATTGAGAGGGTCGTCACCCAGGTGGCGATCGTTGCCCCGGACCCGGCAGCGCGTCTGAATCGAGATGCCGCCGCGAGTCGCGGGGCTTCGTGCGTCCACGGGCCGTCCGTGACAGCCGAGCACCCGTCGTCCTGCGCCGACATCGCCGTGACCAGCCGAGGAGCCGATGTCCGTCGTGAGCGACACCACCCGGCACCTTGCCAGCGGCGGACGCACGCCCGGGCGGGAGGACAGCCCTCTCACCGTGCGCCCTCCCCATGCCCACGACGAAGGAGCACACCGATGAGCAAGCGCACCACAGGATTCCGCGTCCTGCACGACCTCGGCGCCGGCGCGTGGTTCGGGGGCTCCCTCATGGGAGCCGTCGGCCTGAACCAGGCCAGCGGGATCGTCTCCGACCCGCAGGACCGCGCACCGGTCGCCTCCGCCGGGTGGGCCGCCTGGTCACCGGTCAACGCGGCCGCGATCGGGGCGCACGTGATCGGTGGCCTGGGCCTGCTGCAGGCCAACCGTGGTCGGGTGAAGCACCAGTCCGGGACCAGGGCCAACACGGTCGTCAAGACCGCCCTGACCGGTGCCGCGCTGGGCGCCACCGCATACTCCGGGGTCCTGGGGGCGAGGGTCGCCTCGGCCGGCCGGGTACCGACCGAGGCCGGCACCCGTCCCTCGGAGGGGACCCCGACGACGGTCGCGTCCGCGCAGCAGCAGCTCCGGGTCGTCCAGTGGGCCATCCCGGTCCTCACCGGCACGCTGGTCGCGCTCGGCGCGCAGCAGGGTGAGCAGCAGCGAGCCGGCCAGGTCGCGCGCGGGTTCCTCGCCCGCGTCGGCCCGACGCGGTGACGAGGTGACCTGATGAGCTCCCTGACCTTCAACAAGCGGCACCACGAGGAGGACCGGTCCGACCACGGCCGGACCCTGCTCGGTGCCGCCGGTCGACGTGACCACGGGGTGGCCGTGGAGCCGGAGGGGGACCGGACCGGGCGCATCACGCCCGGACCGCCCTTCTTCGGCTGGCTCGCCGCCACCGGGTCGGCCGTCCTGCTCTCGGCGCTCGCCGCACTCGTCGGGGCCGGCGGCGGTCTCGTGGCCCTGGTCGTCCTCCTCGTCGCCTGTCTCAGCGGTGGGTTCGTGGCCGGACGTATGGCGCGCTCGTGCGGGCTGCAGCACGGTGCGCTGGTCTGGATGTGGGTGGTCGTCACCACGGTGGCGGTGGCACTGCTCGCACGTGCCGCCGGTGACAACCCCGACGTCACCGGCGCGGTGAGCGACCTCGCGACCATCGCCGCCACGCCGCAGAGTCTGGGCATCGCGCAGACCGTGGCTGCCGGTCTGACCGGCCTGCTCGGGGCGACCATCGGTGGCCTGGCCGGCGCCAGCTCCTTCCGAGCGGGTGAGTCCTGCGAGTCGTCCGAGAGCGCCCCCGAGGCCGCTGCGCCGTCCCGGTGGCGGGCGCGGGCCTACTGCGGTCCGGCGCACGGCTACTCCTGGAGCATCAGCGGGACCGCGACACCCCCCATCCTCTGGGAGGACGCCCCGGTGGAGGTCCGCGTGCGATACCGTCTGGTGCACCACCCGCTCACCCATCTCCCTGCCCGGGACCAGCGCGGGAACCTCATCTACATGCCGGTGAGGCATGGATTCGAGTCGTGACCTGCACCGTCATCGGCCTGCACCGGATCCCGCGACGGTCCTCGGGCACCCATCTCGAGGGTCGAGGCCGCACCCGGTCCCGCGGTCCCCGAGCACATCTCAGGAGCCTCATGAGCGACGCACGGTTGGCCCGCGTCCGTCGGCTGCTCGCTGAGGAGCCGGCCCAGGAGGCCGACGGGGAGGCGCAGGCGGGCGTGCTGTCCAGGCAGTGCCGAGCCCTGAGCCGAGCGGTGGCGGCCCGTGGCGTCGCCGTCAGCGTGGTCGACGCCGAGCGGCTGGGCGTCCCCCTGGCCACGTCCGGGCCCCAGGTCGCCGAGCTGGAGGAGATGCAGTTCACCCTCGGCGAGGGACCCTCCTTGGACGCCCACGACTCGCGCCGCCCCGCGCTCGAGCCGGACCTGGCGGGTCACGGCAGAGCGCGCTGGCCCGCCTACTCCGACGTCATGCTCGAGCGCGGGGTGGGGGCTGTCTTCGCCTTCCCGATGCAGGTGGGCGCAGCACGCCTGGCCGTCCAGGCGATCTACACCAGCGACGGGGCACCGCTGCCGGCCCAGTCGTTGCTCGACGCCCTGGACTTCGCCGCGCTCGGCGTGGAGACCCTGCTCGCCGGACCCCTGGACGGGGAGCCCGGCAGCGGTGTGGTGAGCGTCCTCGGGAACTACTCCGAGGTGTACCAGGCCCAGGGCATGGTGATGGCCCAGCTGGGCGTGTCGCTGGGCGACGCCATGGCCAGGATGCGCGCGCACGCCTACGGCCGGAACATCCCCCTGTCCGAGCTGGCCGGCGATATCGTGGCCCAGCGGACCACCCTCGTTGCCGACCCCGTCGAGGGTGCGCCAGATGCCTGAGGAGACACCATGAACACGATCCCCGCCGACCGTCTGGCCGAGGCCTTCGTCGAGATCGCCGACACGCTGGTCGACGAGTTCGACCTCATCGAGTTCCTGCAGATGGTCACCACCCGGACCACCGAGCTCACCAGCGTCTCGGCGGCCGGCCTGCTGCTCGCCGACCCCCGGGGGGACCTGGCCTTCATGGCGGCCTCGGACGAGTCGGCCAGGCTGCTCGAGCTCTTCCAGGTCCAGAACGACGAGGGGCCGTGCCGGGACTGCTTCCGGACGCAGACACCCGTCG
Organism: Serinicoccus chungangensis; assembly: GCF_006337125.1. Classification (GTDB taxonomy): domain Bacteria; phylum Actinomycetota; class Actinomycetes; order Actinomycetales; family Dermatophilaceae; genus Ornithinicoccus; species Ornithinicoccus chungangensis. The sequence continues at coordinate 1,510,853 of NZ_CP040887.1, read as the reverse complement.
TCAATGCCGACCTGGACCACGCGCAGGAGTCCTGGCCGCTCTTCGCACCTCACGCGGTGGCCCTCGGGTACCGCTCGGTCCACGCCATCCCGCTGCGCCACCACTCCGCGGTGATCGGGGCGCTCGGCCTCTTCGGGGCCACCAGCGGCCACCTCTCCCCCAGCGACGTGCGCATCGTGCAGGCCCTCGCGGATGTCGCCACCATCGGCCTGCTCCAGGAGCGCACGATCCGGCGCGGGCTGGTGCTGGCCGAGCAGCTGCAGGGCGCCCTCAACAGCCGGATCACCATCGAGCAGGCCAAGGGGACCCTGGCCCAGCTGCGGGGGGTCGGCGTCGACGAGGCCTTCCGGCTGCTGCGGACCTACTGCCGCGACACCGGTCGGCGCCTGGGCGACGTGGCGTCGGAAGTGGTCACCGACCCCGCATCCCACCCTGACCTGACGGGTGCCGGATAGCAGGGTCGGGCCGAGACACCATCGTGCCCGGCCCTCCCCGACACGGCGGCCCGAGCACCGCCCCGGCGGAGGGAGGTCCGGTCAGTGCGAGACGGACTGCTCGATGCGGTCCAGGAGGGTCTCGAGGCCGATCTCGAACTCCTCGGCGCCACGGTCCTCGCTCAGCCGCTCCCTCATCCGCAGCACGTGCGGGGCACCCTGGACGTCGGCCGGGGTGTCCTGCTCAGGGATGTCGGCGCTGCCCTCGTTCATCGGTTCAGCCATGGCACTGACGTTCTCGGTGTACATCGACACCTCGAGGAGCAGGTGACCCACGAGGAAGCTGGTGAACGCCTTGTAGGTGTCGACCGCACGCTCCTCGTCGAAGCCGTAGCGGGTGAGCATGGCCAGGAGGTGCTCGACCGTCTGGATGTCGCGCAGGGGCGGACGCAGCCAGGGCGTGGCGGGGTGGCGCGAGACGACGAGCGGGAAGGCCGAGGGGTGCCGCAGGGCGACGTCGCGGATCTCGTGGGCCAGGTGCTGCAGGTACTCCTGCCAGCTGCTCGCCCCCGCGGTCTCGACTCGCTCGGCCAGACCGTCGAGCAGACGTGCCACCACCGCCTCGAGCAGGTCCTCCCGCCCGGACACGTAGCGGTACAGCGCCATCGCCTCGACCCCGAGATCGCGCCCCAGGCTGCGCATGGACATCTGCTCCACGCCGTGCGCCTCGATCGCGACCAGCGCCACGTCGATGATCCGGTCACGGTCCAGCCGCCGTCGCGTGCCGGTGTCGTCCCGGGCGCCGTCCACGCTCATCCCCGTGCCTCCATGAGGCCCAGCCTCTCACGCGCGGCGGACTCGCTTGCGCGCTCGCCGTATACACCGTACGTTTACGCTGTAGTCGGGGGCCGGTGGTGGAACGTGAAGCGCCACCGTGCGTCACCCGACACCGTGACGTCAGGAGAGACGATGAGCAAGATCATGATGGCGGCCGCCTTCGGGGCGGGATACGTCCTGGGCGCCAAGGCGGGCCGGGAGCGCTACGAGCAGCTGAGCACGAAGGCGCAGGAGCTGTGGGGGCACCCGAAGGTCCAGGAGCAGGCGACCAGGGCCAAGGAGCAGGCCGGGAAGGTGCAGGAGCAGGCCGAGGCCTCCGACAGCACCTTCACGGGTGATGACCTGGAGGAGCCTCGTGGCTGAGCGGTCCACCCCGGACACCGAGCACGCGAGCACGGGCCAGCTCATCGCCCGGATGAGCGAGCAGACGAGCACGCTCATCCGCGACGAGATGCGCCTGGCGCAGGCAGAGCTGAGCGCGAAGGCCAGGACCGCGGGCGTGGGGATCGGCATGTTCGGCGTCGGCGGACTGCTCGCCTTCTTCGGCGTCGCCAGCCTGGTCACGACCGCGATCCTGGCTCTCGCCCTGGCGCTGCCTGCGTGGGCGTCCGCGGGTGTCGTGACCCTGGTGCTGCTCGCCGCGGCAGCCGTCGTGTCGCTGCTGGGCAAGAAGCGGGTGGAGCAGGCCACCCCGGTCGCACCCGGACGCACCATCGACACCATCAAGCAGGACATCGCCGAGGTCAAGGGAGCAGCCCACACATGAGCACCACGCCGCAGGACCACCACACCGGTCAGGACGGGACACCTGACGACCCGCAGCAGATCGAGGCCGACATCGCCCGGCACCGGGCCGAGCTCGGCGAGACCGTCGACGAGCTGACAGACCGGATGGACGTCACGAAGCGGGCCCGGCGCACGCTCGAGTCCGCCCGGACCCGGGTCGACGCGCAGCTGGAGGGGGTGACGGCCCGCCTGCAGAGCGATGACCATCGCGACGTCCTCAGCGTGCTGGCCCCTGCCGTGGGTGTCGTGGCGGTCGTGCTCCTCCTCGTCGGTGTCACGAGGCGGGCCCGCCGGTGAGCCGGACCGAGGCGGACCGTCGGACCGCGCAGCTGGACGCGCCGGACCCGGAGCACGAGGACAAGCCGGACTCGCCCGCCGAGATGACCGGTCCGGCCTGGAGGTACACCGCCGGGAAGGCGTTCCGGGAGTTCCTGGACGACGAGTGCACCGACCTCGCCGCGGCGCTGACCTACTACGCCGTGCTGGCGATCTTCCCGGCGCTCATCGCGATCTTCTCCCTGCTGGGCCTGGTCGGTCAGAGCCAGCAGGTCGTCACCACCGTCATGCCCGTGCTCAGCGGCGTGCTCGGCGAGTCCGGTGCCTCCACCCTCGAGCCGGTGGTCCAGTCGCTGGCCACCTCGCCCGGCGCCGGGCTCGCCCTGGTCATCGGTCTGGCCACCGCGCTGTGGTCGGCCTCGGGGTACGTCACCGCCTTCAGCCGCGCGATGAACCGGGTCTACGAGATCGAGGAGGGACGGCCGGTCTGGAAGCTGCGCCCCGTCATGCTCCTCATCACCCTGGTCATGGTGGTCATGGTGGTCCTCGTCGCCCTGATGCTGATCCTGTCGGGGCCGGTCGCCGAGGCGGTCGGACAGGCCGTGGGGCTGGGGTCCACGGTGGTCACGGTGTGGCAGTTCGCCAAGTGGCCCGTGGTGCTCGTGCTGGTCATGCTCGTGGTCGCGATGCTGTTCTACAGCACGCCCAACGTGAAGCAGCCGACGTTCCGGTGGCTGAGCATCGGTGCCGCCCTGGCGATCGTCGTCTGGATCCTGGTGTCGGTCGCCTTCGGCTTCTACATCGCCAACTTCTCCAGCTACGGCGCGACCTACGGCTCCTTCGCAGGCGTCATCATCTTCCTGCTCTACCTGTGGATCACCAACCTCGCGCTGCTCCTCGGGGCGGAGGTCGACGCCGAGCTGGAACGCTCCCGTCAGCTCATCGCCGGCATCGAGGCCGAGGAGGACATCCAGCTGCCCCCGCGCGACGACACCAAGATCATCGCCGCCCAGGAGAAGGAGCAGGCCGACCAGGACAAGGCGCGCGCGCTGCGGCGCAGCGGCGGGGACACCACCGACCCCGACGCCTGACAGGTCGACGGGCATCCTCCCGCCAGCACGACAAAGCCCCTGACCGGCATACCTGCTGGTCAGGGGCTTGTTGGTGGACGATACTGGGATCGAACCAGTGACCTCTTCCGTGTCAAGGAAGCGCGCTACCGCTGCGCCAATCGTCCCTGCGCGGTGGACCCGCGAGTGCGAGGTGGAGACGGGATTCGAACCCGTGTATACGGCTTTGCAGGCCGCTGCCTCGCCTCTCGGCCACTCCACCGTGAGGCATCTGGTGGTGGTGCCTCAGAGCGGATGACCGGGCTCGAACCGGCGACCTCAACCTTGGCAAGGTTGCGCTCTACCAACTGAGCTACATCCGCCTGCTCCGCTGTCTCCAGCGGCGCGAGATGAAACAGTAGCCGACGTCGGCAGGCGAATCAAAATCACCCCGCGCGGCGCGCGGCGCGCGGCGCAGCGCTCAGCGCGGCCCCGGTATGCCGTCCATGGCGGCGATCCGGTCTGCCTCCTCGTCGTCGGTCGGGGCGTCCGCGGCGAGCTCGGTCCGGCGCGCCCGGACGCGGGCCTCCCGGGTCGACCTGCGCTCCTCCCACCACTCGTGGACCCGCGCCCTCGGCCCGCGGTACTCGGGCGGCGGCCACAGCCGACGGATCGCGGCGTTGAGGGAGGCGCCGACGAGCACGGCGAAGGACAGGAAGTAGAGGTAGACCATGAGGATGATCGGGGCGGTCAGCGGACCGAAGACCGAGAAGCCACCGGCCGCCATCTCGGCCCAGCGCCGGATGAGCAGGGAGCTCACCACCCACAGGAGGATCGTCAGCAGCGCCCCCGGCAGGTCCCGCCAGAACGGCGAGCGGGCGGGGGTCGCGACGTGGAAGAGCCCGGTGAGGCTGACGAGGCCCAGGAGGCCGACGAAGGGCCAGTACAGCTCGACGAGCAGGTCCAGCCGGGGCGGCAGCCAGCGCAGCAGGTAGCCCGGCCCGATGAGCAGCAGCGGCAGGGTCAGCCCCATGACGACCGTCGAGGCGAGGTATGCCGTGAGCGAGAGCACGCGCGCGCCGACCGGTCCGCGGTCCCCACCCTGGCCGTACATGATCGAGATGGCGTCGAGGAAGATGTGCAGCGCCCGCGACCCCGACCACAGGGCGATGAGGAACCCGACGGACAGGTAGTCCCCGCGCCGGGCGCTGAGGGTCTGCTCGAAGGTCGGCATGATGACCTGGTCCACGGCCTGCGGAGTGAGGAAGGTCAGGGTCCACTGCTCGAGAGCGCTGCTCATCCGCGCCAGCGTCTGCGGCCCGAGCCACTCGGAGGCGAAACCCGCGCCGGCGACGAGGGCGACGAGCAGCGGCGGCAGCGACAGCAGGGTGAAGAAGGCGGCCTCGGCGGCGAGCCCCGTGGCGCGGTAGCGGAAGGCCACGACGGCCGTCTCGGCGGTCAGTCGCACGGCAGGCACCGCCCCCGGCACGGGCGCGATGGCCCGGCGCAGACGGCGCCGGAACGTCACGTCCACCACAGTCACAGGCGTCACGCTAGCCCCGTCCGTCACGCGCGCGCGGGAGGCGTGCCGGGACGGCCGCCGTCATGCCGGTCATGTCCCGGCCCGTAGACTGGGTCCCCGGTGACGACGCGGTCGACCTCCCGCGACTCCCGCAACACGAAAGGCCCCACCCCCCGATGGACCTCTGGCCCGGCTCGGCATACCCCCTGGGCGCGACCTTCGACGGACGCGGCACCAACTTCGCCCTCTTCTCCGAGCACGCCACCGCGGTGGACCTGTGCCTCGTCAACGACCGCTCGATCGAGACCACGGTGCCCCTCACCGAGGTCGACGCGCACGTCTGGCACGGGTACGTGCCGAACTGCCAGCCGGGTCAGCGCTACGGCTTCCGGGTGCACGGACCCTACGAGCCCTCCGAGGGCCACCGGTTCAACCCGCACAAGCTGCTGCTGGACCCCTACGCCAAGGCCATCGCGGGTCAGATCCGCGGCCACCAGGGCCTGTTCGCCTACGACTTCGGCGACCCGACCTCCTACAACACCGACGACTCGGCGCCGCACACCATGACCTCGGTCGTGGTCAACCCGTTCTTCGACTGGGGCCACGACCGACCGCCGCAGCACGCCTACCACGACAGCGTCATCTACGAGGCGCACGTCAAGGGCCTGACGATGAACCACCCGGAGGTGCCGCCGGAGATCCGCGGCACCTATGCCGGTGTCGCGCACCCGGCCGTCGTGGACCACCTCACCGCCCTGGGCGTCACCGCCGTGGAGCTGCTGCCCGTGCACCAGTTCGTCGACGACCCGCACCTGCAGGACCAGGGGCTGTCGAACTACTGGGGCTACAACACCATCGGCTTCCTCGCCCCGCACAACGGCTACTCCGCCTACGGGCACCGCGGCCAGCAGGTCACCGAGTTCAAGTCGATGGTCAAGACGCTGCACGAGGCGGGCATCGAGGTCATCCTCGACGTCGTCTACAACCACACGGCGGAGGGCAACCACCTCGGCCCGACGCTGTCCTTCCGGGGGATCGACAACGCCAGCTACTACCGCCTCGTCGACTACGACAAGGCCCACTACTACGACACGACGGGCACCGGCAACAGCCTGCTCATGCGCTCCCCGCACGTGCTGCAGCTCATCATGGACAGCCTGCGCTACTGGGTCACCGAGATGCACGTCGACGGGTTCCGCTTCGACCTCGCGGCGACCCTGGCCCGGCAGTTCCACGAGGTCGACAAGCTCTCCGCCTTCTTCGACATCGTCCAGCAGGACCCGGTGATCTCCCAGGTCAAGCTCATCGCCGAGCCGTGGGACCTGGGCGACGGGGGCTACCAGGTCGGCAACTTCCCGCCGCTGTGGACCGAGTGGAACGGCAAGTACCGCGACACCGTCCGCGACTACTGGCGCGGGGCGCCCGCGACCATGGGCGAGTTCGCCTCCCGCATCACCGGCTCCAGCGACCTCTACGAGCACAGCGGGCGGCGCCCGTACGCCTCGATCAACTTCGTCGTCGCCCACGACGGCTTCACCCTCGCCGACCTCGTGTCCTACAACGAGAAGCACAACGAGGCCAACGGCGAGGGCGGTGCCGACGGCGAGGCGCACAACCGGTCGTGGAACTGCGGCGTCGAGGGCCCGACCGACGACCCGCAGGTGCGTGCGCTCCGGCTGCGCCAGCAGAAGAACTTCCTGGCCACGCTCATGCTGAGCCAGGGCGTGCCGATGCTGGCCCACGGGGACGAGATGGGTCGCACCCAGCAGGGCAACAACAACGTCTACGCCCAGGACAACGAGCTGGCCTGGATGGACTGGGACCTCGACCCCGACCAGGCCGACCTGCTCGACTTCACCTCCCGGCTCATCGCGCTGCGCAAGGAGCACCCGGCGTTCCGCCGGCGCCGCTTCTACCTCGGGGACGCCGAGCACGGCGGCCAGAGCGACCTCGGTGACATTCACTGGTACTCCCCCACCGGCGAGGTGATGACCGAGGAGCGCTGGCACAGCCGCGAGCAGGCGGTCATGGTCTTCCTCAACGGCGAGGCCATCAGCGAGCGGGACGACCGCGGCCGCGAGGTGACCGACGACCACTTCCTGCTGCTCTTCAACGGCCACCACGAGGCCGTCGACTTCACCGTGCCGGACGGGGTCAACACCCCCACCTGGCAGGTCGTCGTGGACACCAGCGGGGACGAGCTGGACGACGACGTGCCGTGGGAGACCGGTGGGACGCACGAGGTCCCGTCACGGGCCGTCGTCGTGCTCCAGGCCACCCCCCGGCCCGAGCTCTCGGCCGAGTAGTCGGGCTCAGACCTCCGAGGCCGCCAGGCGGGCCTGCTGCTCCTCGACGTCGAAGTCGGCCTGGGGCCAGGCGAGGTCCAGGCCGCGCAGGTGCTCCAGGAGCAGCTGCTGGACGGCGAGCCGGGCATACCACTTGCGGTCCGCCGGGACGACGAACCAGGGCGCGTGCTCGGGGCTGCAGCGCTCCAGCAGCGCCTGGTACGCCTCCTGGTAGTCCGCCCAGTGCTCCCGCTCGTCGAGGTCACGCGGGTTGAACTTCCAGTGCTTCTCGGGTCGAGCGAGGCGCTCGGCGAGGCGGGCCTTCTGCTCCTGCGGGCTGATGTGCAGCATGACCTTGACGATGGTGACCCCGTCGGCGGCGAGCTTCTCCTCGAAGGAGTTGATGGTGGCGTAGCGGCGCTTCCACTGGCCCGGCGGCACGAGGTCGTGGACCCGGACGACGAGCACGTCCTCGTAGTGCGACCGGTCGAAGACGCCGATCATGCCCGGTCCGGGCAGCGCCCGGCGGATCCGCCACAGGAAGGGGTGCTTCTTCTCCTCCGCGCTCGGCGCCTTGAAGGCCGTGTGCTCGACGCCCTGCGGGTCGACGGCCCCCACGACGTGGCGCATGATGCCGCCCTTGCCGGCGGTGTCCATGCCCTGCACCACGAGCAGGACCCGTCGCCGCGCGCCCGCCCGGGACTGGGCGTAGAGCTGCTCCTGAAGGGTGTCGAGCTCGGCGTCGGCAGCGGCCAGCGCGTCCTTGCCGGCCTGCTTGTCCCCGGCGAAGGCCGGGGTGGAGCGCGGGTCGACCTCCGCGAGGGTGAAGCCCTCGCCCACCCGGAGCGCGTCGGTGAAGGTCACCGGCTCCGTTGGCGCCGTGACGTCCTTCTTCGACCCCTTCTTCGCGGCCTTCGCGGCCTTCGCGGCCTTCGCGGCCTTCTGGGTGGGCTTCGCGTCCTTCTTCTTCGCCATCGGCGCAGTCTGGCAGAACCCGCGCCGTCCGTCAGCGCAGACGGGTCCGCAGCAGCAGGTCGCCCTCCCACCGCAGCAGGTGCGTGAGCCGCCCGGTGAGACCCGGGAGGGCCGTGCTGGCGGGCAGGAGGAGCTGACCGTCTCCCCCGGCCAGCACCGGCCGCACCGTCACGCACAGCTCGTCGACGGTACCGGCGCCCACCCACGCGCCGAAGAGCGCCGGGCCCCCCTCGACGACCACGCGGTCCCAGCCGTGCCGGCCGCAGACCTCCAGGACCTGCCCCGGGGGGACGTCCGCGCCGTCCCCGGAGACGACGTGGACGTCCGGGTGGTCGGCGAGCTCGGAGGGCACGTCACCGCTGCGGGTGACCACGACCAGCGAGGTGCCCTCGAGCGGTCCGTAGCCCTCCTCCCGCGCGGTGCCGGCCCCCACCACGACCGCCTGGGCCCAGCGCCGCAGCGTGGCGAAGGCGGCGCGGTCGCCGTCCGAGCCCTCGTTGAGGCTGCCGCTGCGCCCGTCCGGCCCGGTGGCGCGGCCGTCGAGGGTGGTGATGAACCCGCCCCGCACCCACGGGCCGGCCGCGCGGTCGGGCGGCACGGCATACCAGTCGTCGAGCTCGGCCTCGCTCAGCGGGCCACGCCCGGTCCGCACGTCAGGTCCGTCCACGTCCGCCTCCTCGGCCCTCACCGCAGGAAGGAGGCCACGAGGTCCTCCCAGAGCGAGGGGTTGGTGTTCCACTCCTGGCAGTGCCGCGCCTGTGGCCAGACGAAGGTCTGCACCAGGCCGGGTCGCCGGCGCGCGAGGTCCTGGGACGGGCCGAAGGGGACGGTGTCGTCGGTCGCCGAGTGGATGATGAACATCCGGTGCGTGACCTCCTCGGCCCGGTCCACCCAGTTGGTGGCCGCCACGTCGACCGGCTCGGCGATGCGCAGCAGGTGCCGCGAGGCGCGGCTGCGCAGCAGGCTCCGGGCCAGCTGCTCCACCGGTCGCGGGATGAGGTGCAGGTCGGCCTGGTGGGCCAGCACCGAGCCCCAGTCGATGACCGGCCCGTTGAGCACCACCCGGTGCACCCGGTGGGCCACGTCGGAGCGGTTGAGCGCCTGCAGGACGAGCGCCCCACCCATCGACCAGCCCACCAGCACGATCCGGCGCGCCCCGTGGGCCAGGGCGTAGCGCAGCGCGGCGTCGATGTCGCGCCACTCGGACAGCCCGAGGCTGTAGCGGCCGTCGGAGGACGGCGGGGCGCCGATGTCGTTGCGGTACATGGGGATCAGGCAGGTGTAGCCCAGCCGGTGCAGCACCGGGACCGCGCGCAGCGTCTCGCCGCGCTGGGCGCTGCGGCCGTGCACCAGCACGGCCCAGTCGTCCTGGTGCGCCGTCGCGGAGGCCGCCCCGGGCACCCGCCAGGCCGGCAGGTCGCCCACGTCGGAGGTGACCAAGACGTCCTCGTGCTCCAGCCCCAGGGAGCTGCCCGGGTCGCCGCAGTAGAAGTACTTGTTCCAGCGGGCCGGCCCCGGCCCGAGGTCGCCCTCGTCCACGCCCAGCAGCTCGCGGGTCACCACCGTCTGCCGGCGCGACCCCCTCGCCCCCTCCTCCTCGTGCGCCGGCTCGACGACCTCGCCGACGCGGGCGTGGCCGGCGCCGCCGTCCAGCCACAGGCCGTAGCGGCCCGAGGACGTGGTCTGCGGGTCGGCCCGCAGCGTGACCGTGCCCGCGTCCCGGTCCACCGCGACGACGGTGACGTCGTCCTTCTTCTCGTGCTCGGGGGTGATGATGCGGTGCGCGAAGTAGGTCGCGGTGCCCATGGAGACGGCGCCCCCGAGGGCGGCTCCCCCGGCGACCGCCGAGCCGACGGCGGCCGCGCGGCCGGCCGCGGTCATCCGCCCGCTCACGACATTCCCCGCCCACCGCCCGCGGTCACCGGGGCGCCGAGGACGTCGGCCAACGGGAAGTCCACCGGCTGCTCCAGCTGGTCGAAGGTGCAGCTCTCGGGGTCGCGGTCCTCGCGCCAGCGCAGGAACTGCGCGGTGTGCCGGAACCGGTCGCCCTCGAGGTAGTCGTAGCGCACCTCGACCACGCGCTCGGGCCGCAGCGGCGTGAACGACAGGTCCTTGCCCGCCGCCCAGCGCGACCCCTCGCTCTTGCGCGGGGTGTCACCCTGCACCTGGGACGCCCAGTCCCACGGGTGGCCCTCGAACCCGGTCACCCACGCCTGCAGCTCGGTGAAGAGCTCGCGCCGTCGCGCCATCGGGAAGGAGGAGCTGACCCCGACGTGGGCCAGCCTCCCCTCGTCGGTGTAGATGCCGAGCAGGAGGGAGCCGATCGCCTCCTCGCTGCTCTTGTGGGTGCGGTAGCCGGCGACCACGCAGTCGGCCGTGCGGGTGTGCTTGAGCTTGGTGAGCACCCGCTTGTTCTGCTGGTAGGGGGCCTCCGGGTCCTTCCCGATGATCCCGTCCAGCCCGGCGCCCTCGAAGTCGACGAACCACCTCATGGCGAGGTCGACGTCGTCGGTGAGCGGCGACAGGTGGACCGAGCCGACGCTGACGTCGGGCAGCACCGCCTCCAGCCGGGCGCGGCGCTCGCGGAACGGCATACCGGTGAGGTCCTCGTCGTCGAGCGCGAGCAGGTCGAAGGCGACAAAGGCGGCCGGGGTCGCCTCGCTGAGCATCCGGACCCGGGAGTCGGCCGGGTGGATCCGCTGGCCGAGCGCCTCGAAGTCGAGCCGCTGCCCGGTCGGCGAGGCGAGCACGATCTCGCCGTCGACCACGCAGCGCCGCGGGAGCTCGGCACGCACCGCCTCCACGAGCTCGGGGAAGTAGCGGGTCATCGGCTTCTCGTTGCGCGAGCCCAGCTCGACCTCGTCGCCGTCGCGGAAGACGATGGAGCGGAATCCGTCCCACTTCGGGTCGTAGAGCCAGCCGGGCGGCAGCGCGGCGGCGGGCTTGGCGAGCATCGGCGTGACCGGGGGCATGACGGGCAGGTCCACGACGTCAGTCTGCCCGATGGCACCGACAGAGGAGAGGTATGCCGCTGCTCCCCCGCCGTCGGGGCGGCTCAGTAGGCTGGAGCGGGTGAGCGGCATCGTGAGGATCGACGGCGTGGTGCGCGACTACGCCTGGGGGCGCCCGGGGGGCATCTCGACCGCCCGCGGCCGCGAGCCGGGCGACGGCCCGGAGGCCGAGCTGTGGCTGGGAGCACACCCCGCCGCGCCCAGCCCGGTGACCTCCGAGGGCCCGGACGGTGCCGCGTGGCCCGACCTCAGCGCCTGGGAGTCCGGGACGGGCCGCACCCTGCCCTTCCTCATGAAGCTGCTGGCCGCTGGGTCGCCGCTGTCGCTCCAGGCCCACCCGGGCCCCGACCAGGCCCGCGCCGGCTTCGACCGGGAGGAGGCCGCGGGCATCCCCCGGGACGCACCGGGGCGCAGCTTCCGCGACCCGAACGCCAAGCCCGAGGTGCTGCTGGCGGTCGAGGACGGCTTCGAGGCGCTCTGCGGCGTCCGGCCGGTGACCGAGGTCGTCGCGGTGCTGGACGGTCTCGGGGCGCAGGTGCCCTCGGGGGGGCTGGCGCGCTGGCGCTCGGCGCTCACCGAGGCCTCGTCGGAGGCACAGGGGGTGCGGGACGCCCTCGGGTGGCTGCTCTCCGGCGACCCCCTGGTGGGCGACCTGGTGAGGGGGATCACCGCGGCCGAGCCCCCCGACCCCGACGTCCGCCGCCTGGTGGCGCTGCTGCACACCCACCACCCGGACGACCCGGGGATCGCGGTCGCCCTCATGCTCCACCGCGTCACGCTGGCGGCGGGCGAGGCGCTGTGGCTCGCGCCGGGGACCATCCACGCCTACCTCGGCGGTCTGGGCGTGGAGGTCATGGGCCCCAGCGACAACGTCCTGCGCGGCGGGCTCACCGGCAAGCACGTCGACACCGACGAGCTGCTGCGGGTGCTGGACACCACTCCTGGCCCGCCTCCCCTGCTCCCGCCGACCAGCCTCGGGCCCGGGGCGCAGGCCTACCGTCCGAGCACGCAGGAGACCGGCGGCACCGTGCCCTGGCAGCTGGTGGCGGTGACCGGCCCGGCCGAGGTGGCTGCCGGCGGCCCCGCGGTCGCGCTCGTGCTGGAGGGGCAGTTCACGCTGCGGACCGGGCGCCCCGGCGCCCCGGGGAGCGGGCTGACCCTGGCCCGCGGCGAGGCGGGTCTCGTCGACCACCCCGGCGACATCACGCTCGAGGGCTCGGGTGCCCTCTACCTCGCGACGACCGTGATCTGACCGGCCCCCTCGCAGGAGGTCCCGTGGGAGTCGGACATGGACCCGACCTCCACGGGACCCTCTCGACCAGGGGGCGGTGGCCGGCCGTGCTCAGGCCTTCTCCACCCGGTTGCCGTCCTCGTCCCAGTGCTCGGCGACCTTCTTGGACGGCTGGACCCGCGGCGGCTCCCCCGGCATCTTGGGGTGGTCCGGCGGGAAGTTGAGCTCGCCCAGCCCGCGCTCCAGGTCGGCCTCCCACAGCGCGTAGGCACCGTCGACCACCCCCGGGGACGCGTGCAGGTCGGCCCAGGCGTCGCCGTGCTCGGCCAGGAACGCGGGCACGGTGTGCAGGGTGAGCGCCGTGGGGTCGACCGCGCCGAGCTGGTCCCAGGTCACCGGCACCGAGACCGGGGCGCCGGGCAGGATGCGGGTGCTCCACGCGGCCGCCAGGGTGCGGTCCCGCGTGGCCTGGTTGAAGTCGACGAAGATCCGCTCGCCGCGCTCCTCCTTCCACCACGCCGTCGTCACGAGGTCGGGCTGGCGCCGCTCGAGCTCGCGCGCGAGGCCGATGACGGCGTGCCGGACCTCGAGGAACTCCAGGCGCGGCTCGATGGCGGCGAAGACGTGCACCCCCCGGTTGCCGGTGGTCTTGACGAAGGGCGTCAGCCCGGCCTCACCCATGACCTCGCGCAGCGCGGTGGCCGCCTCGACGACGTCGGCGAAGGCCCGCCCGGACTGCGGGTCCAGGTCGATGCGCAGCTCGTCCGGGTGGTCGTTGTCGCCGGATCGCACCGGCCACGGGTGCCAGGTGACCGTGCCCATCTGCGCGGTCCAGAGCAGGGTCGCGAGATCGCCCTCGTCGACGACCAGCTGCGGGTGGCTCCGCCCCGAGGGATAGGTGCAGACCGTGGTCCGCGACCACTCCGGCACCCCCTTCGGCGGGTTCTTGGAGTAGAACTCCTCGCCCTCGATCCCGCCACGGACCCGCTGCAGGGTGACCGGTCGGTCGGCCAGCGCGCGCAGCATCGGCTCGGCGACGGCCTCCAGGTATGCCGCGAGGTCGGCCTTGGTGATGGCCGCGCCGTGCTCGGTGGCCGGCCAGACGACCTTGTCCGGGCTGGAGAGCCGCACGTCGCGTGCCTGGCCGTCGGGCCCCGGGGCGGTGAGGGTCTGCGCGTCGGCGGGCATACCGACAACCTAGCGGCACAGGGACGGCGCACCCCGTCACGGACGCAGACCCGATGCGGAAGCAATCGGGCGGCTGCGTCGTTGTCCCGGTCATGAGCCACCACAGCACGCCCGCGACCGACGCCAGCAAGCCCGACGCGAAGGGCTACCGCACCACCCGCTCGGAGCAGGAGTGGCGCGAGCAGCTCTCCCCGGAGGAGTACGCCGTGCTGCGCGAGGCCGGCACCGAGCGTCCCTTCGTCGGTGAGTACACCAACACCACGACCGAGGGCGTCTACGCCTGCCGCGCCTGCGGCACCGAGCTCTTCCGCAGCGAGACGAAGTTCGAGAGCCACTGCGGGTGGCCGAGCTTCTACTCCCCGCTCGCCGAGGACCGGGTCGAGTACCTGCGCGACGACTCCCTGGGTCGCACCCGCACCGAGGTGCGGTGCGCCTCCTGCGGCTCCCACCTGGGCCACGTCTTCGAGGGTGAGGGCTACGACACCCCCACCGACCAGCGCTTCTGCATGAACAGCATTGCGATGACGCTGCAGCCGAAGCAGGGCTGACCCGGCGCATCCACCGTCGCCCACGGCGCACCCGCCGTGGGCGACGGCCGACGGTCGGCGCGTCGGCGCAGCCTCAGGGCAGGCCGGCGACGAGCGTCGGCAGCTCCACCCGCGGACCGGTGTAGAACGGGATCTCCTCGCGCACGTGCAGGCGCGCCTCGGTGTTGCGCAACTCGCGCATGAGGTCGACGATGCGGTGCAGCTCGTCGGCCTCGAACGCCAGCAGGAACTCGTAGTCCCCGAGCGCGAAGCTGGCGAGCGTGTTGGCCAGCACGTCCTTGTAGTCGCGCGCCGCCTCGCCGTGCTCGCGCAGCATCCGGGAGCGGTCACCCGCGTCCATGACGTACCAGTCGTAGGAGCGCACGAAGGGGTAGACGCACAGGTAGTCCTTGGCGGGGTGCCCGGAGAGGAAGGCCGGCACGTGCCCGCGGTTGAACTCCGCCGGCCGGTGGATCGCGACGTTGCTCCACACCGGCTCCAGGTGCTGACCCAGGGCGGTCTGCCGGAACTGCTGGTAGGCCCGCTGCACCGTCTCGACGTGCTCGGCGTGCCACCAGACGAGGAGGTCGGCGTCCGCGCGCAGGGCCGAGACGTCGTAGACGCCGCGCACGACCAGGCCCTCGCCCTCCAGGGTCGCGAAGAGCTCCTCGACCTCGGTGGCCAGGGCGGCCCGGGCCTCGCCCCGGGGCAGCGGGGTCACGGCGCGGAAGACGGAGTAGGCGGCGTAGCGGATCGAGGCGTTGATCTCCTCGGCCTGCTCGGTGGTGGAGTGGGAGTAGTCGGCCATGCCTCTCATTGTCCCTGGGCGAGGTCGGCCACGGCACGCCGGGCCGAGGCGATGCAGGCCGGGATCCCGACCCCGTCGTAGGTGGCGCCGCAGACCGCGAGCCCGGGGACCCGGGCGACGTCGGCACGCACCCGCTCGACGAGGTCGAGGTGCCCCACGGCGTACTGCGGCAGCGCCCCGCCCCACCGCTGCACGTGCGCGTCCACCGGGGGCGGCAGCGGCCGATCCAGGGCCTCGCCCAGGTCGGCGAGCGCCGCGTCGAGGAGCTCGTCGTCGGGGCGCTGCAGCGTGGTCTCCTCGCGGTGCCGCCCGATCGAGGCCCGCAGGAAGGTGAGGTGCCGGCCGGTCCCCCCGGCGTCCCGGCCGAGGTCGTGCACCCACGCCCACTTGGTGGCGCTGAAGGTCGCCGCCTTGATGGTGCGCCCGTCGACCGGGGGCACGAGGATGCCGGAGCCGTCCAGCCCGCCCAGCGCCGCGGTGTCGAGGGCGAGGGTGAGCACCGCCATGGACGCCGTCTCGACACCGCCGAGCGTGCGGGACGCCCCGGGCGCCACCCCCGCGAGCAGCCGGGCCGTGGGGGCGGGCGGCAGGGCGAGGACCACCCGGTCGGCCCGGTATGCCGTGGGGCTCGGTCGCGGACCGGTCACCACCTCGAAGCCCCCCTCGGGCAGCCGGCGCAGCTCGCGGGCGACCGCCCCGGTCTCGAGGCGGACACCCGCGTCGGTCAGGGTCCGGGCCAGGGCGCGCGGCCAGCGGTGCAGGCCGCCACGGACCCCGGCGAAGACGGGGGCGGCGGCCGCCGACTGGGTGCCGTCGGTCGGGGCGGGCAGCAGCCGGCCGGCGGCGTCCTGCAGCCGCTGCCCGTCCTGGGCCGCGCGCAGCAGGGCGGGCAGCGCCGCCCGGGCGGAGAGCAGCCGGGCGTGGCCGGCGTAGACCCCGCCCAGCAGCGGCTCCACCAGCCGCTCGGCGACGGCCGCCCCGAGCCGGGAGGCCACCAGGTCACCGACCGAGACGTCGTCCTCCTCCAGCGGCTGCGGCACCTCCGCGAGGGCCCGGGCCACCTCCTGCTCGCTCAGCACCCCGTCCAGCAGGGTCGGGTCCGCTGGCACCCCCATGAGCGTGCGGGGCGGGAGCAGGTGGATGTGCCCGCGGCTCCACACCTGCGCCCGCGCCCCGGTGGGGTGGACGAGGTCGTCGCCGAGCCCGGCGCGGGCCACCAGGTCCGTCCCCTCGGGGCGTCGGGCGAGCATGGCCTCGGCCCCGGTGTCCACCAGCTGCCCCGCGACCTGCTCCCCGCGCAGCTTGCCGCCCACGCGGTCGGCCCCCTCGAGCAGGGTGACCTCGTCCCCGGCCGGCACGCGTCCGTCCCCGGTGAGCAGCGCCGTCGCCGCCGCGAGACCGCTGATGCCGCCGCCGATGACCAGGGTGGACGTCATACCTCCAGCGTCTCACCCGGGACGTCGACCCGCGGGTGCGGGGCCGTGACCCGACCGTGACCGGACCGTGACGCCAGGACGGGAACGCCGCCGTCGACCGGGTCGTCGCAGGGCCACGACCGCAGGACAGGCCTGCGCCCGGCCCAGGAGGACTCCCATGACGGCTCGACCGATAGCGGTGGTGCTCGCCCTGCTGCTCCTGCTCACCGGGTGCACGGGCTCGGGCAGCTCCGGCAGCTCGGGCGGCTCCGACCAGGCGATGGACGCCTCCGACCTCGGGGCCGAGGCCGCGGCGGGGGGCGACGACTCCGGCGGGGACGGCTCCGAGGCCGCCGAGGACGGGGCAGCGGTCGCCGACCTCGGCAGCGTCGCCACGGACGCGCAGGCCCCGCTCATGGTGCGCAGCGTCGAGCTGGAGGTCGTCGTGGAGGACGTCGGCGCGGCCGTGACCCGGGCCCGCGCGACCACGGCGGGCGCCGACGGCTACGTCTCCTCCGAGGACGTCGTGCCGGGAGGGGACGGCGGCGGGGGCTACGGCTCGCTCGTCCTGCGGGTCCCCTCCGACGGTCTCGACGCGGTCGTCACCAGCCTGGCGGAGATCGGCGAGGTCCGGGCGAGCCGCAGCAGCGCCGACGACGTCACGACGGAGTACCGCGACGTCGAGGCGAGGATCGCCACCATGGAGGCGGGCGCGCAGCGGCTGCGCGAGCTGGTGGCCGAGGCCTCCACGCTCCAGGACATCGCCGACCTGGAGAGCGAGCTCACGAGCCGCGAGGCCGAGCTGGACGCCCTCAAGGCGCGGATGCAGGTGCTCCAGGACGACGTGGCCCTGTCGACCATCACCCTGCACCTCGCCGAGCGGACCGAGGACCTGGAGGAGGTGGCGCCCCGCACCGGCTTCGTCGGCGGGCTGGGTCAGGGGTGGCAGGCCTTCACCACGTCGGTGACGATGGTGCTGACCCTCGTCGGCGCGCTGCTGCCCTTCGCCGTGGTCGTGGCGCTGCTGGGCCTGCCGGCCCTGTGGTGGCTGCGGCGCCGACGGGCGCGGGCCGGTGGGGCCGGGCGTGGGACACTGGAGGAGTGACCTCCGCCGCCTCGCCGACGCTCGACCCCACCCCCGACCTGGCCGACAGCACCCTGGTGCGGGCGGCCCGCCGCCAGCCCGTGCCGCACACCCCCGTGTGGTTCATGCGGCAGGCCGGGCGCTCGCTGCCGGAGTACCGCGAGGTCCGCAAGGACGTCGCCATGCTGACCTCCTGCCGCACCCCCGAGCTCGTCACCGAGATCACCCTGCAGCCCGTGCGTCGGCACGGCGTCGACGCCGCGATCTTCTTCAGCGACATCGTCGTCCCGCTGCAGGCGGTGGGGGTGGACGTGGACATCGTCGCCGGCACCGGACCGGTCATCGCCGAGCCGATCCGCACCCGCGCCGACCTGGACCGGCTGCCCGAGCTCACCTCGGACCACGTGCCCGACATCGCCGAGTCGGTGCGGCTGCTGACCGCGGAGCTGGGCTCCGTGCCCCTCATCGGCTTCGCGGGCGCGCCCTTCACCCTCGCGTCCTACCTCGTCGAGGGCGGCCCCTCCAAGAACCACGAGCGCACCAAGGCGCTCATGCACGGCGACCCGCAGCTGTGGAGCGACCTGTGCGCCCGGCTGGCGCAGATCTCCGGCGCCTTCCTGCGGGTGCAGGCGCAGGCCGGCGCGAGCGCCGTGCAGCTCTTCGACTCCTGGGCCGGCCACCTCTCGCGCGCCGACTACCTGCGCCACGTGGAGCCGCACAGCCGCGCCGTCCTCGAGGGCGTCGCCGACCTCGGCGTCCCCCGCATCCACTTCGGCGTGGGCACCGGCGAGCTGCTGCCGGCCATGGCGGACGCCGGGGCCGACGTCATCGGGGTCGACTACCGGGTCAGCCTCCCCGACGCGGTGCAGCGGACCGGTGGCCGGTATGCCGTGCAGGGCAACCTCGACCCGGCGCTGCTCTTCGCCCCCTGGGAGGCGCTCGAGGCGCGGGTCCGGGAGATCGTCGAGGAGGGGCGGACGGCACCCGGCCACATCTTCAACCTCGGTCACGGGGTGCTGCCGGACACCGACCCCACCGTGCTCACCCGCGTCACGGAGCTGGTGCACGAGATCTCCGCCCGCTGAGGCCACCACCCGCCCCGCCCGGGGCGGCCCGCGGCTCGCCGTCGCGGTGACCGGTCAGGGGTGGGCGGCGAGGGTGTGGACGAGCACCGGCACCACGAGCTCGCGCTGCCAGGGCCGGGCGCCGAGCGCGGCGACCGCCTCGTCCACCGCGCTGGCGGTGCGCTCCTGCGGGGGCGTCCACAGGACCCGGCGGACGACGTCGGGGGTCATGAGGTTCTCGACCGGGATGTCCAGCCGCTCGGACAGCTCGGCCAGGGCGGCCCGGACCTCCGTCAGGCGCTGCGCCGCGGCCGGGTCACGGTCGCCCCAGGCGCGGGGCGGGGGTGGCGCGTCGCTGCGCCGGGCGGGCTCGGGGAGGTCCTCCTCGGCGAGGTCGGCCGCGGTGCGGATCGCCGCCAACCAGGCGCGCTGGTGGCGCAGCAGCCCCTGCTCGGCCCGCCGCTGCCGGGTGCGCGAGCTCTCCTTGCGCTCGGAGGCCAGCGCCGAGGCCTGACCGGGCATCCGCTGGGCGAGGTCCAGCAGCGTGCCGTCGGGCAGCACCCGGCCCGGGGGGACGTCCCGCTCCCTCGCGATGGCGTCCCGGGTCAGCCACAGCTCGCGCAGCGCCGCCAGCGAGCGTCGCCGCCGCAGCCGGTGGATGCCGGTCGTGCGTCGCCACGCCTCCGGCTCCTCCGGCCCGGGAGGACCGGTGAAGTCGCACAGCGCCGCGAACTCCTGCTCGGCCCACTCCAGCTTGCCCTGCTCGCGCAGGTCGCGCTCCATCCTCGCGCGGAGGGTGACGAGCAGCTCGACGTCCAGGGCGGCGTAGCGCAGCCAGGGCTCGGGCAGCGGCCGGGTGGACCAGTCGACGGCCGAGTGCTCCTTGGCCAGGGTGACGCCCAGGTAGTACTCCAGCACCGCGGACAGCCCCACCCGTGGCAGGCCGGCCAGCCGGGCGCCCAGCTCGGTGTCGAAGAGCGAGCGCGGGCGCAGGCCCAGCTCGGCCAGGCAGGGGATGTCCTGGGTGGCGGCGTGCAGCACCCACTGGGCCGGCGCCAGGACCTCGTCCAGGCCACCCAGGTCCTCGAAGGGGACGGGGTCGATGAGCCAGGTGCCCGACCCCTCGCGGCGCAGCTGGACGAGGTAGGCCTTCTGCCCGTAGCGGTAGCCCGAGGCGCGCTCGGCGTCCACCGCGACCGGCCCCTCGCCGGCGGCCAGGGCGGTGAGGGCGTCGTCCAGGCTCGCGGGGCTGTCCACGACGGTCGGCACCCCCTCGGGGGGTGCCTCCAGCCGATGGAAGTCCGAGCCGGGGTCGTCGTCCTGGAGGTCGGGGCTCATCTCAGCGACGGGCCCCGGACAGCGCGACCACGCCCTCGGGCAGCGGCGGGAGACCCGCGAGCGTGCAGAGCAGGTCGCCCCACGCGCCGAGGTGGGCGGCCATCTCGCGGGCCTCGTCGCCCTCGGTCAGCACCGGGGTCCACGACGCCCGGATCTCCAGCTCGACCGAGGGCTCCCGGTCGGCGAGCGCGCCGAAGCTCTCGGAGGTCACGCAGGTGACCGTGCCGGCGGCGGCGGTCCACCCCAGCTCGGCCTGCTCCAGGGCGTCGGTGAGCCAGGACCAGCCGGCCTGGCCGGCCATCGGGTCGTGCCCGACCTCCGGCTCCATCTGCGCCTTGGCGTAGGTGACGGCGCGCCACGTCCCCTCCCACGGCTCCGGGCCCTCCGGGTCGTGCAGCAGCACGAAGCGGCCGGTGGCGATGGGGTCCTCGTCCTCCAGGCGGGACGGGACGACCTCCCCGGACAGCGCGACGGCGTGCGGGGCCAGCCGGGTGGGGGCCGGAACCTCCTCGAGCACCATCTCCGGACGCAGGGCGGCGCTCCTGATACCGTCGAGGGCACGTTGGAACACGCCGGCGTCGGGCGTCACAGGGTCCGCCGCGGCTCGCCGCCGCGGCCGCTGGTCGGAGATCCGGCTCACCACGTCCCCAGCGTAGGCCTCAGGCGGCCTCCCCGCCCGGAGCGCAACGCCGGGTGATCCAACGGCACAGACACCCCATCCGTCCAGGCATATCTCATATATGTGATCTAAGGTGATTCCATGACCGAGAGCTACCTCTCCCGCATCGGCGGGCTCATCCGCGACGCCCGCCGCCACAAGGACCTCACCCAGGCCGAGCTGGCCGAGCTGCTGAGCACCAGCCAGAGCGCCGTGGCCCGCATCGAGCAGGGCAAGCAGAACCTCTCGCTGGAGATGATCGCCCGCATCGGGGAGAAGCTCGACTCCGAGATCGTCCAGGTCTCCTCGGGCATCCCGCAGAACCTGCGGATCGAGGGCGGCGTCAAGCTGTCCGGCGACATCGACGTCCGCACCTCCAAGAACGCCGCGGTCGCGCTGCTCTGCGCCTCGCTGCTCAACAAGGGGCGCACCACCCTGCGCAACCTGGCCCGGATCGAGGAGGTCAACCGGATCACCGAGGTGCTCACCAGCATCGGCTACAAGATCCGGTGGCTACCCGACTCCTCCGACCTCGAGATCGTGGCGCCGGAGCGGATCGACCTCGACGCGATGGACGAGGCGGCGGCGCGGCGCACGCGCACCATCATCATGTTCCTCGGCCCGCTCATGCACGAGTTCGACACCTTCGAGCTGCCGTACGCCGGGGGCTGCGACCTCGGCACCCGCACCGTCGAGCCGCACATGATCGCGCTGCGCCACTTCGGTCTCGACGTCACCGCCACCACCGGCAGCTACCACGCGACGGTCGACCGGGCGGCCTCCCCGGGGCGCGCGATCGTGCTCACCGAGCGCGGCGACACGGTCACCGAGAACGTCCTGCTGGCCGCCGCCCGGCACACCGGCACGACGGTCATCCGCAACGCCAGCTCCAACTACATGGTCCAGGACCTCTGCGTCTTCCTCCAGCAGCTGGGCGTGCAGATCGAGGGCCTGGGCACGACCACCCTCACCGTGACCGGGGTCGGCGAGATCGACACCGACATCGAGTACGCCCCCTCCGAGGACCCCATCGAGGCCATGAGCCTGCTGGCGGCGGCAGTCGTGACCGGCAGCGCCATCACCATCCGCCGGGTGCCGATCGAGTTCATGGAGATCGAGCTGGCGGTCCTCGGCACCATGGGCTTCGAGTGCGACCTGTCGGAGGAGTACGCCAGCGCCAACGGGCATACCCGCCTGGTCGACCTCACCACCATCCCGGGTCCGCTGCGGGCGCCGCTGGACAAGATCCACCCGCTGCCTTTCCCGGGGCTCAACATCGACAACCTGCCGTTCTTCGCGATCATCGCGGCCTGCGCGCAGGGCTCGACGCTCATCCACGACTGGGTCTACGAGAACCGCGCCATCTACCTCACCGAGCTCACCACGCTCGGGGCCAAGGTCCACCTCATGGACCCGCACCGGGTGATGATCGAGGGTCCGACCCGCTGGCGTGCGGGCGAGATCATGTGCCCGCCGGCCCTGCGCCCGGGCGTGGTCATCCTGCTGGCCATGCTGGCGGCGCCCGGCACCTCGGTCCTGCGCAACGTCTACGTCATCAACCGCGGCTACGAGGACCTCGCCACCCGGCTCAACGCCCTCGGCGCGCGGATCCAGACCTTCCGCGACATCTGAGGTGGAGCTCGTCCGGGACGAGCGCGGCGGGGTGACCGTCGTCCGTGACGGCCACCCGCAGTCCTACGTCGACCCCGACGACCCGCTCCTGCTCGTCTTCGAGTACGTCCAGCACCTCGCCCTGGTGCTGGAGTCGCTGCGGCCGGACCCGGCTCCGCTGGCCACCACCCACGTCGGCGGAGCGGGGATGACCCTCGCGCGCTGGCTGCACCGGACCCACCCGGGGTCGCCGCAGATCGTCCTGGAGCCGGACACCGCGCTCACCGAGCTGGTGCGCCGCGAGCTCCCGCTGCCGCGGGGCCACCGGGTCCGGGTGCGCCCGCAGACCGGCCAGGAGGGGGTCCAGCACCTGCGGGACGCCTCCGCCGACGTCGTGGTCGTCGACGCCTACGACGACGGCCGCGTCCCCGGGGCGCTGGCCGGCCAGGCCTTCGCCCGGGAGCTGGCCCGGGTGCTCGCGCCCGACGGCCTGCTGCTCGTCAACGCGGCCGACTGCCCGGCCTGCGCTGGGTGGCCCGGCTCGGGGCCACCCTGCGCACCTGCCTGCCGCACGTCGGGCAGCTCGTGCTGCGCGAGGTCGCCTCCGGCAAGCGCTACGGCAACGTCGTGCTGGTCGCCTCGCGCCGCCCGCTCGACGACGTGACCCTGACCCGCGCCGCCGCGCGGGCGCCCTTCCCCACGCGCTGGCGGCCCAGCGCCGAGGTCGCGGCGGCCGAGCGCGGTGTCCGGCCGTTCGGCGAGGTCGGCGAGCCCTCTCCCCCGCCGCCGGACTCCGGCCCGCTGCGCCTGCGCTGACCCCTCCTCGGGCGGTGGACGCGGAAACCTCGCCGTCATCGAAGCGGGCCTAGGCTGGGACCATGCGGACCCGTGAGGACATCGACGCCTGGCTCACCGACATGGACGGCGTCCTGGTGCACGAGAACCACGCGCTGCCCGGCGCGCGGGCGCTCATCGACCACTGGGAGCTGACCCACACCCCCTACCTCGTCCTCACCAACAACTCCATCTACACCGCCCGCGACCTGTCCGCGCGGCTGCACCACGCCGGGCTGCCCGTGCCCGAGGAGCGCATCTGGACCAGCGCCCTCGCGACGGCCGACTTCGTCGCCACGCAGAAGCCCGGCGGGTCCGCCTACGTCGTCGGGCAGGCCGGCATCATCACCGCCCTGCACGAGGTCGGCTTCACCATGACCGAGAAGGACCCCGACTTCGTCGTCATCGGCGAGACCCGGCAGTACTCCTTCGAGGCCATCACCACGGCCGTGCGGCTCGTCGCCGACGGGGCCCGGTTCATCGTCACCAACCCGGACGCGACCGGCCCGAGCACCGACGGCATCCTCCCGGCGACCGGGGCGATCAGCGCGCTCGTGACCAAGGC
This sequence comes from Serinicoccus chungangensis, assembly GCF_006337125.1. GTDB lineage: Bacteria > Actinomycetota > Actinomycetes > Actinomycetales > Dermatophilaceae > Ornithinicoccus > Ornithinicoccus chungangensis. The sequence goes on along the minus strand of NZ_CP040887.1, from coordinate 1,487,355 downwards.
GACCGGGCGGGAGCCGTACGTCGTGGGCAAGCCCAACCCGATGATGTTCCGGTCCGCGTTGCGCACCATCGGCGCGCACAGCGAGAGCACCGGCATGATCGGCGACCGCATGGACACCGACATCATCGCCGGGATGGAGGCGGGGCTGCACACCGTGCTCGTCATGACCGGGATCAGCAGCGCCGACACCCTCGCGTCCTACCCCTTCCGGCCGGACGAGGTCCTCGACGGCGTCGGCGAGCTGGTGCCCGGCGAGCCGGTCACCTCCGAGATCGAGGCGCCGCGCAGCGACGTGTGACCGCGCACCCCGCCCAGCGATACGCTCGGGGGGTGCGCACGGCATACCTGGACCACCCCGGCCCGATCGCGATGGCCCATCGCGGGTTCGACGCCGACGCCGCCGGGGTGGAGAACTCGATGTCGGCCTTCCAGGCGGCCGTGGACCTGGGGTACCGCTACGTCGAGACCGACGTGCACGCCACCCGGGACGGGGTCGTCGTGGCGTTCCACGACGAGACCCTGGACCGCGTCACCGACCGCCGCGGCGCCATCCCCGAGCTGTCCTGGCGCGAGGTGTCCCGCGCGCTCATCGCCGGCCGGGAGCCGGTGCCCCGGCTGGAGGACCTGCTCGGGTCCTTCCCCGAGCTGCGGGTCAACATCGACATCAAGACCCCCGGCGCGGTCGTCCCGCTCGTGCAGGTCCTCGAGCGCACGCAGGCGCACGGGCGGGTGTGCGTGACCAGCTTCTCCGACCAGCGGCGCGACGCCGCCGTCATGCGCCTGACCCGACCGGTGGCGACCTCGGCCGGGCAGCGCAGCACGGCGTCGTTCCGGGCCGCCGCCACGCTCCCGCCGCTCATCCGCGCCACCGTGGCGGCCCGCGCCCTGCGCGCCGTCGACGCCCTCCAGGTCCCGCCGCACCACCACGGCCTGGAGGTCGTCACCCCGACGACGCTGGACGCGGCCCACGAGATCGGCAAGCTCGTGCACGTCTGGACCATCGACGACGCCGCCGAGATGGAGCGGCTGCTCGACCTCGGCGTGGACGGGATCATGACCGACCGCGCCGACGTCCTCAAGGACGTGCTGACGCGGCGCGGCCAGTGGGTCGCCTGACCCCGGGCCCGACCTAGTAGACGTCGCGCTGGTAGCGCCGGGCGTCCCGCAGCCCGCCCAGGTAGTCCTCCGCGGCCTCGGCGCCCACGCCTCGGTGCTCGGCGACGATGTCGACGAGGGCGGCGTGGACGTCCTTCGCCATCCGGTCGGCGTCACCGCAGACGTAGAGGTGCGCGCCCCGCTCCAGCCAGTCGTAGACCTCGGCCCCGTGCTGCCGCAGGCGGTCCTGCACGTAGACCTTCTCGGCCTGGTCCCGGCTGAAGGCGACGTCCATCCGGGTCAGGAGCCCGGACCTCAGGTAGCTCTGCATCTCGACCTGGTAGAGGAAGTCCTGGGTGAAGTGCGGGTTCCCGAAGAGCAGCCAGTTGTCGCCCTCGGCGTCGGCGGCGTCCCTTTCCTGCAGGAACGCGCGGAAGGGGGCGATGCCGGTGCCCGGGCCGATCATGATCGTCGGCACGTCCGGGTCCTGCGGCAGCCGGAAGTGCTCGCCGGGCTCGACGTAGACCTTGACCCGGTCACCCTCCGCGGAGCGGCGCACGTGCCCCGAGCAGCCGCCCAGGTGGGCGCGCCCGAAGCCGTCCCACTCGAGCACGCCGACGGTGAGGTGCACCTCGTCCTCGACCTCGCGCTGGCTGGAGGCGATGGAGTACAGCCGCGGCTGCATCTTGCGCAGGGCGTCGACGAGCTGCTGAGCGCCGACCTGCGCGGGGTGCTCGTGCAGGATGTCGTAGATCTGCCGCTCCTCCAGGAAGGAGCGCAGCGCCGCCTTGTCCTGCGCCATCTCGGCCAGGGTGGGCAGACCGGCCGCCTCGGCGTACTTCTGCACGAAGCCGGGGTAGGACTGGGTGAGCTCGAGGTCCTCGAGGAGGGCGTCGCGCAGCGTCCTGGTGGTCTCGCCGAGGGTCACCTCCTGCGTCCCGTCGAGGTCCAGGACCTCCAGGACCGCGTCGACCGCGTCGGGGTCGTTGCGGAAGAACACCCCCAGGGAGTCTCCCGGCTGGTAGGTCAGCCCGGAGCCCTCCAGGGAGATCTCGACGTGCCGGACGTCCTTGGTGCTGTCGCGCCCGGTGATCTTCTGGACCTCGCCGATCTCGGCGAGGAAGGGGCTGCGCCGGGAGTATGCCGTCGGTGCCGCCGCCGCGAGACCGGGCATCTGGACCACGGTGCCGCCGGCGGGGGTGACGGCGGTGAGCTCGGGCTCGAAGACGTCGAGGGTCGACTCGACCCAGCCGGCCACCTCGTCCTCGTAGTCCACGTCCAGCAGCAGCCGCTCGGCGACGACGCTCGCGCCGAGCGCGCGCAGCCGGTCCTCGAAGTCCACGGCCGCCTGGCAGTAGAACTCGTAGCTGGAGTCGCCCAGCCCGAGGACGGTGACCTGGGCGCCGGAGAGGTCGGGGGCCTTGCGGGAGGCGAGGAAGGCGTGCAGCTTCTCCGCGCTCTCCGGCGGGTCGCCCTCGCCGTGGGTGGAGACGACGACGGTGAGGAACTTCTCGGACTTCAGCTGGGTGGGCTTGTAGTCGGCCATGTCCGTCAGCGACACGGTGAGCCCGCGGGCCCGGGCGGCCTCGGCCAGGTCGCCGGCCACGTGCCGGGCGTTGCCGGTCTGGGAGCCGTAGAGGACGGTGAGGGTGGCCGCCTCGGCGGAGGCCGCGGCGGCGGGGCCGGTCGGGTCGGCGCCCTCGGCGCTGCCGGCGAGGTAGCCGCTGACCCACATCCGCTGCAGCGGGGTCAGGGTGGAGGCCAGCTCGGCGAAGCGCTGGTGCTGGTCCGGCGACAACGGGCTCGCGCCCTGGAGCAGCTGGGAGGTCGTCGTCATGCGCCCTCCTGCTCCACGTGCAGCCCGCACTCGCGGACCAGCCCGAAGAAGCGCGAGCCCTCCGCGTCCAGCTCGTCCTCGGCGCGGCGCGTGGTGTGCGTGTCGCCGATGCTGAGGTAGCCCTCGTGGAAGAGCGGGTGGTAGGGCAGGTCGTGCTCGGTGAGGTAGCGGTGCACGTCGCGGTTGGTCCAGTCGACGAGCGGGTGGACCTTGACCCGGCCGTTCTGCTGCTCCACCGGCTGCCGCCCGGCGCGGCCGCTGGACTGCTCGCGGCGCAGCCCGCTGAACCACGTGCCGATCCCGAGCTCGGTCATGGCCCGCTGCATCGGCTCGACCTTGTTGATCCGGTTGTACTCGGTGATGCCCTCGACGCCCTGCTCCCAGAGCCGCCCGAAGCGCGCCTCCTGCCAGGCCGGGGACATCGGTGAGCGGTAGACGTGCAGGTTGAGGTCGAGCCGGTCGGTGAGCTCGTCGACGAACCGGTAGGTCTCCGGGAAGAGGTAGCCGGTGTCGAAGAGCAGCACCGGCACGTCGGGCACGACCCGGGTCACGAGGTGCAGCATGACGGCGGACTGGACCCCGAAGCTGGAGGTCACGGCATACCCGCCCGGGAGGTGCTGCAGGGCCCAGTCGACGCGCTGCTGGGCGCTGCACCCCTCGAGGCGGGCCGACACCGACCCGAGGTCGTGCGGCAGGAACGGCAGGGTGGTGCACCCGTCGTGGTGGGTGGCGAGAGCGCTCATGTGGTGGTCCTCTCGGCTGTCAGGCGTGGAAGTCGGTGCGGGAGACGGTGACCTTGGCCACGACCCCGGTGCGGATGAGGAAGTCGCCGAACCCCTCGCCCTCCTCGCGCCCGGAGACCCAGGCGCCGATGAGGTGGTCCAGCTCCGCGAGGATGACCTCGGGGCTGATGTTCTCCCGGTAGAGCTTCGGCACGCGCGTGCCGATCCGGTCCCCACCGAGGTGCAGGTTGTACTTGCCCGGGCCCTTGCCCACCAGGCCCACCTCGGCGAGCATGGCGCGCGAGCACCCGTTGGGGCACCCCGAGACGCGCAGCACGACGTGGTCGTCCGGGATGCCGTGCTTCACCAGCAGCTCCTCGACCTGGGCGACGAAGCCGGGCAGGAAGCGCTCGGACTCGGCCATCGCCAGGGGGCAGGTCGGGAAGGATACGCAGGCCATGGAGTTGCGCAGCTGGGGGGTGACGGTGTCGTCGACGAGGCCGTGCTGGCGGGCGATCCGCTCGATCGTCCGCTTCTGCGCCGTCGGGACCCCGGCGATGACGAGGTTCTGGTTGGCGGTGAGCCGGAAGTGCCCGCGGTGGACCTCGGCGATCTTGCGCAGCCCGGTCTTGATCGGCCGGCCCTCCTCGTCGCGGACGCGGCCGTTGAGGATGAAGGCGGTGAGGTGCCAGGTGCCGTCGGTCCCCTTGACCCAGCCGAAGCGGTCGCCCCGGGAGGTGAAGGCGTAGGGCCGGGAGGGCTCGAAGGTGATGCCGGCGCGGCGCTCGACCTCGGCCTTGAAGACGTCGGTGCCGACCCGGTCGAGGGTGTACTTCGTCTTGGCGTTCTTGCGGTCCACCCGGTTGCCCCAGTCGCGCTGCACCGTGACGACGTGCTCGGCGACGGCCAGGGTGTGCTCGAGCGGGACGAACCCGAGGTCGTCGGCCGTCCGCGGGTAGGTGTTGGTGTCCCCGTGGGTCATGGCGAGCCCGCCCCCGACGAGGACGTTCCAGCCCACGAGGGTGCCGTCCTCGACGATGCCGACGAAGTTGAGGTCGTTGGCGTGCAGGTCGACCTCGTTGTCCGGCGGCAGCGACACCGTGGTCTTGAACTTGCGCGGCAGGTAGGTCTCGCCCAGCACCGGCTCCTCGGTGCTCAGCGCCTTCTCGCCGTCGAGGAAGATCTCGTAGTAGGCCGTCGTCCGCGGCAGCAGGTGCTCGGAGATGCGCCGCGACCAGTCGTGCACCTCGGCGTGCAGCGCGGACTCCAGCGGGTTGCTGGAGCAGAGCACGTTGCGGTTGACGTCACCGGCCGTGGCGATGGAGTCCAGGCCGACCGCGTTGATCGCCTGGTGGGTGTCCCGGATGTCCGGCTTGAAGACGCCGTGGAACTGGAAGGTCTGGCGGGTCGTCAGCCGCACCGAGCCGTACATCGTGTGCTTCTCGGCCCAGTCCTCGACGGCCAGCCACTGCTCGGGCGTCATGACGCCGCCGGGCACGCGGGCCCGGAGCATGACGTTGATGAGCGGCTCCAGCTTCTGCTGGGCGCGCTCGGCGCGGATGTCGCGGTCGTCCTGCTGGTACATCCCGTGGAAGCGGATGAGCTGGAAGTTGTCGGGGCTGAAGCCGCCGGTGATCTGGTCCTGCAGGTCCTCGGCGATCGTCCCGCGCAGGTAGTTGCTCTCCCGCTTGAGGCGCTCGTTGTCGGACAGCGGGCCCTCGACGATCAGCGGGGCGTCCTGCTGGCTCTTCGGCATCTGGTGCGGCTTTCCGTCCGGTCACAAGGGTGAGCAGGCACCCACGTCGGTGTGCCTGCTCACAGGTAAGCAAGGATTATGCCTAACCTTATTCCACGGCATGGATGATGCGTCAAACCGGCGGACACCACCGGCGCGCCTGCGGCGATCCCGTCCGCCGCCCGCACGGTATGCGGCCAGGACCGGTGCTGCTGCAGGGATCCTCTCCGCGCGGGCCGGGAGTCAGCCGTGCGGGACGTTCGCCTCGAGCTCGGCGAGCCAGACGCGGGCGTTGGCGTCCGAGGGCGCCCGCCAGTCCCCGCGCGGCGACAGCGCGCCGGCAGAGGACACCTTGGGCCCGTTGGGCAGCGCGGAGCGCTTGAACTGGCTGAACGCGAAGAAGCGCTCGACGAAGAGCACCAGCCAGCGGCGGATCTGCGTCAGGTCGTAGGCGTTGCGCCCATGCTCCGGGAAGCCGGGCGGCCAGGGGCCGCGCTCCGCGTCCCCCCAGGCGTGCCACGCGAGGAAGGCGACCCGGCTGGGCGGCATACCGAAGCGCAGGACGTGGTGGAGGGTGAAGTCCTGCAGCTCGTAGGGCCCGATCTTCTCCTGCGTCGACTGCACCTGGCCGTCCTCGCCCGCCGGCACGAGCTCCGGGGTGATCTCGGTGTCGAGGATGGAGGTGAGGACCTCGCCGGTGCGGGCGTCGAAGAGCCCCTCGTCGACGACCCAGCGGATGACGTGCTGGATCATCGTCTTGGCCAGCCCGGAGTTGACGGTGTAGTGCGACATCTGGTCGCCCACGCCGTAGGTGCACCACCCCAGCGCCAGCTCCGAGAGGTCCCCGGTCCCGAGGACGATGCCGCCGCGCTGGTTGGCGGCCCGGAAGAGCACGTCCGTGCGCAGACCGGCCTGGACGTTCTCGAAGGTCACGTCGTAGACCGGCTCACCCCCGGCGAACGGGTGCCCGAGGTCCTCGAGCATCTGCCGCGCCAGCGGCCGGATGTCGAGCTCCTCGAAGGTCACGCCGAGCGAGGTCGCGAGCTCGGTGGCGTTGCCCTTGGTGTGGTCGCTGGTCGCGAAGCCGGGCAGGGTGAAGGCCAGGATGTCGCTGCGCGGCCGCCCGGCGCGGTCCATGGCGCGGGCCGCGACGATGAGGGCGTGCGTGGAGTCGAGCCCGCCGGACACGCCGATGACGACCTTCGGGTCGCCGATCGCCGCCAGGCGCTGGGCCAGCGCGGTGACCTGGATGCTGAAGGTCTCGTAGCAGTCCTGCGCGAGGGCGGCGGGGTCGTCCGGGACGAAGGGGAAGCGGTCCACGGTGCGGCGCAGGCCGATGTCGGTGCGCGGCGGGTCGAGCACCAGGTCCACCGTGCGGAACCGGCCGACCCGGTCACCGAGGGCGAGGGCGTTGTCGTCGAAGCTGCCCTGCCGGGCCCGGTCGGCCCGGATCCGCGCCAGGTCGACGTCGGCGACGCTGCGGTGCGGCCCCTGGCCGAAGCGCTCGGACTCCACGAGCAGCCGGCCGAGCTCGTGGACCATCGTCTGCCCGTCCCAGGACAGGTCGGTGGAGGACTCCCCCTCCCCCGCCGCCGCGTAGGCGTAGGCGCACAGCATCCGGGAGCTGGCGTCGGCGCACAGGGCGTGCCGGTCGGCGGACCGGCCGACGGTGATCGGGCTGCCCGAGAGGTTCGCGACGACCGTCGCCCCGGCCAGGGTCGCCTCGGCGGAGGGCGGCACCGGCACCCACACGTCCTCGCACACCTCGACGTGCAGCACGAGGCCCGGCACGTCCGTCACCCGGAAGAGCAGGTCGGGGCCGAAGGGCACCTCCACGGCGTCGCCCGGGGTCGTCCCGGGGCGAGGCAGCCTCAGGGTCTGACCGTCCGTGCCGACCCCGGCGGCGAAGTGCCGCTTCTCGTAGAACTCGCGGTAGTTCGGCAGGTAGGACTTGGGCGCCACGCCCAGGACCTCGCCGCGGTGCAGGACGACCGCGCAGTTGTACAGCCGGTTGCGGTGCCGCAGCGGGGCGCCGACCACGACCACCGGCAGCAGCTCGCGGGTCGCCTCCGCCACCGTCCAGATCGCCTCGACCGCCGCGTCGAGCACGGTGTCCTGCAGGAGCAGGTCGTCGATGGCGTACCCCGTGAGCCCCAGCTCCGGGAAGAGCGCGACCGCCACCCCGTCGGCGGCGCACTCGCGCACCTGCTCGACGGTGCGCGCGGCGTTGCTCGCCGGGTCGGCGATGGCGACCGGCAGGGTGCAGGCTGCGATACGGGCGAAGCCCTGGTCGTAGGCGCTGTAGAACTCCACCCGGCCAGTCTGTCAGGAGCGTGGGGCGCCCGCCGGGCGGACCGCGGTCGACCCGCCGGGGCCCCGCCCGGCGCGCTCTGCGGCGGCCACCAGCGGCGCTGCACGGGGACACAAGATGTGGGGTTACATCAGTGTCATTCTTCTGTATATAGTGGCGCACGCAGCTGGTTCGGCTGCGGCCCGCGGGACTCCCGTGGGTCGTGGTCGTCGCAAGAGGGAACCCGGTGAGAACCCGGGACTGCCCCGCAGCGGTGAACGGGAACGACCGTCGCACCTATGGCACTGCGCCCCCGGGCGTGGGAAGCCGCGACCAGTAGGTCCGTCCGGAGGGACCCTCCGGACCTGCCCGTGAGTCCGAAGACCTGCCAGTGCACGGGTGGCCCGACGCCGCCCGTGGCTCGTGACCGCGAGGGACGGTCTGGGGCTGGCAGTGGCGACCCGCGACGTCGGCGGGGCACCGCGGCATACCCCTCTCCCCCTCGTCCGTCCCGGGCGCGCCCGCAGCAGGACCGAGTTCACGAGGGGTGAACCGATGGCCACCATCACCGTCATCAAGCGCGACGGCACCCGAGTGCCCTACGACGGGCACGAGATCGCCCGATCCATCGAGGCCGCGGCGGCCGGTCTGGACGACGCCGTCGTGCGCGCCACCCAGCTGCAGTCCGAGCTGGAGATCACCCTCTTCGACGGGATCACCAGCGAGCAGCTGGACGAGGCGGTCGTCCAGGTCGCGCTGCAGAACGTCAAGGACGACCCCGCCTTCGACACCATCGCCTCCCGGCTGCTGGTGAAGACGATGTACAAGGCGGTCTTCGGCGACACCCGCGACCTGCTCGGCGAGGACGACCCCCAGGTCGTCGCCGCCAAGCACCGGCAGTACTTCCCCGGCGTCGTCGCCCAGGGCGTCCGCACCGGGCTGCTCGACCCGCGGCTGGCCGAGCTGTTCGACCTGGAGGCGCTCGCCGCCGCGCTGGACCCCACGCGCGACGACCTCCTGCGCTACACCGGCGCCCAGACGCTGCGCACCCGCTACGCCCTCACCGGCGCCGACCGGGCCCGGACCGTCCTGGAGACCCCGCAGTTCTTCTGGATGCGGGTGTCCATGGGGCTGGCCCTCAACGAGGCCGACCCCACCGCGGCCGCGCTGCAGTTCTACGACGCCATGTCCCGGCTGGAGTACCTCGCGGCCGGGTCCACCCTGGTCAACGCCGGCACCGCCTACAGCCAGCTGTCCAACTGCTTCGTCATGCAGATGGAGGACGACATCGAGCACATCGCCAAGAGCGTGCGCGACGTCATGTGGCTCACCAAGGGCACCGGCGGCATCGGCATGTCGGTGTCCAAGCTGCGCTGCGAGGGCAGCCCGATCCGGTCCAACAACACCGCCTCCACCGGCCCGATCCCCTTCATGCACACCATCGACTCGACGCTGCGCGCGGTGAGCCGGGGCGGCAAGAAGTTCGGCGCCCTGTGCTTCTACCTGGAGAACTGGCACCTCGACTTCCCCGCCTTCCTGGACCTGCGGCAGAACTCCGGCGACCCCTACCGCCGGACCCGCACCGCCAACACCGCGGTCTGGCTGAGCGACGAGTTCATGAAGCGGGTGGCCGCCGACGACGAGTGGTACCTCTTCGACCCGCTGGACACCCCCGACCTCACCGAGGCCACCGGCGCCGACTTCTCCGCGCGGTATGCCGGCTACGTCGCCCGCGCGAGGGCGGGCGAGCTGCGGCACAAGACGCTGCGCGCGCGAGAGCAGTGGAAGGCCATCCTCGTGTCCCTGCAGACCACCAGCCACCCCTGGCTGACCTGGAAGGACTCCATCAACACCCGGGCGCTCAACAGCAACACCGGGACGATCCACTCCTCCAACCTGTGCACCGAGATCACCCTGCCGCAGGACCGCGACAACGTGTCGGTCTGCAACCTCGCCTCGATCAACCTCTCCCGCCACGTCCACGGGCGGCACAGCACCGGCGAGGTGCGCATCGACTGGGAGCGCCTGGCCCGCTCGGCCCGCCTGGCCGTGCGCCAGCTCGACAACCTCATCGACATCACCATCAGCTCGGTGCCCGAGTCCGAGCACTCCAACGAGCAGAACCGCGCCCTCGGCCTCGGGGTCATGGGCTTCACCGACGTGGTCGAGCGCTGCGGCCTGTCGTACGAGTCGCGCGAGGCCTACGACCTCATCGACCGGCTGGTGGAGTTCGTCTCCTGGCACGCCGTCGACGCCAGCGCCGACCTCGCCCGCGAGCGGGGGTCCTACCCCACCTTCGAGGGCTCCCGGTGGAGCCAGGGGATGGTGCCGGTGGACACCATCGACCTGCTCGAGGCCGACCGCGGCCTGACCGTCGAGGTCGACCGCAGCAGCACCATGGACTGGGACGTCCTGCGCGAGAAGGTCCGCGGCGGCATGCGCAACTCCACCCTCATGGCGATCGCCCCGACCGCCTCGATCGGGCTCGTCGCCGGCACCACCCCGGGGCTGGACCCGCAGTTCAGCCAGATCTTCAGCCGGGCCACCAGCGCCGGGAAGTTCCTCGAGGTCAACCGCAACCTCGTCGAGGACCTGCGCCAGCACGGGCTCTGGGAGCAGGTGCGCGAGGACCTGCTGCGCCACCAGGGTGACCTGTCCAAGGTCGAGGGGGTGCCGGCCGAGCTGCAGGAGATCTACCGCACCAGCTTCCAGCTCTCGCCCTACGCCTTCCTGCACGTGGCCGCCCGCGCCCAGAAGTGGATCGACCAGGCCATCAGCCGCAACATCTACCTCGCGAGCCGGGACGTGGGCTCGATGGCCGAGCTCTACTCCACCGCCTGGCGGATGGGGGTCAAGACGACCTACTACCTCCACATGATGCCGCGGCACACGGCCGAGCAGTCGACCGTCAAGGTGAACAAGGCGACCGAGCCGTCCGCGGCGGGGTCCTCCGGCGGCCGGCGCGGCTTCGGTGGCGCCTCCAGCGCCCCGCCGCGACGCGGCTTCGGCGCGGCCCCCGCCGCCCCGGCGGTGGCCCCCACGCCCGTCCAGGCGCCGCCCCAGGTCGAGCAGCTGCCCGTCGTCGACGAGGTGGACGGCCAGCAGTGCCCGATCGACCCCATGGAGCGCCTGCAGTGCGACTCCTGCCAGTGACGACCACCCGCATACCTGACCTCCCGGAGGAGACGACCGCATGACCGACACCCTCGACACGACCGCCACCACCACCGGCATCCTCGGCACCGGCATCCAGGAGGGGCTGCTGCTCAAGCCGGTCACCTACCCCTGGGCCATGGAGCTCTACGACCAGGCCGTCGCCAACACCTGGTTCCCCAACGAGGTGCAGCTCGGGGAGGACCTCGGCGACTTCGAGCGGATGAGCGAGGGCGAGCGGCACGCGCTCACCTTCCTCATGTCCTACTTCAACCCCAACGAGCTGCTCGTCAACAAGGCGCTGGCCTTCGGGGTCTACCCCTACGTCAACGCCGCGGAGTGCCACCTCTACCTCGCCAAGCAGATGTGGGAGGAGGCCAACCACTGCATGAGCTTCGAGTACGTCCTCGAGACCTTCCCCATCGACCGGGAGGCCGCCTACAGCTCGCACGTGCAGGTGCCCTCGATGGCCGCGAAGGAGGAGTTCGAGGTCAGGTTCATCCGGCGGATGACCGAGCAGACCCTCGACATCACCACCACGGAGGGCAAGCAGGACTTCGTGCGCAACCTCGTGGCCTACAACGTCATCCTCGAGGGCATCTGGTTCTACTCCGGCTTCATGGTCGCGCTGAGCTTCCGGCAGCGGAACCTGCTGCGCAACTTCGGCTCCCTCATCGACTGGATCGTGCGGGACGAGAGCCTGCACCTCAAGTTCGGGATCAACCTCATCCTCACCGTCCTCGACGAGAACCCGGACGTCGCGACGCCGGAGTTCGCCGAGGAGATCCGCGGGATGGTGCTGCACGCCGTGGAGCTGGAGGAGGCCTACAACCGCGAGATGCTGCCCACCGGCATCCTCGGGCTCAACGCGGACTACATCAACCAGTACGTCCGCTACCTCGCGGACCGGCGCCTCGAGGAGCTCGGCTTCGAGCCGGAGTACGGCGTGGCCAACCCGGCGAAGTGGATGGCCACCGCCAACGACACCCTGCAGCTGGTGAACTTCTTCGAGTCGATCAACACCTCCTACGAGGTCAACACCCGCGCCGACTCCTGAGCCGGCCCCGGCCTGTGCACGGAACCGCGGCCTGTGCATCGGTGGAGAACCTGTGCACGGGACCACAGCCTGTGCATGCCGTAGAACAGGCGCACCGGCTGCAGAAGCGTGCACAGGTCGCTCGGGGGTGCACAGGTCGCTCTCGCCTGAACAGGGCGACGCCCGGCGGGTCAGGAGCAGCCGGTGAACTCCCACAGGGAGGCGTGGCCGCCCTCGTCCACGAGGGTCCACGCCTCCTCGGCCCGCTCGGTGGCCGGCGTGTCGACCCGGCCGAGCGGGTCGGCGCCGCTGCCGAAACCGCCGTCCGGGTCGAGGTTGCGCAGCCCCGGCGAGGTCTCCTCCCACTTGGCGTTGGCGGGGTCCTCGAAGGTGAGGGAGTCGGCATACACGTGGGTGACCCCGAGCGTGCGCACCGCCTCGCAGACCTCGGGGTCGACCGCCCACCGGTCGAAGCGGTCGAGGAGGATGTCACGCTCGGGGCTGTCCGGAATCGGGCTCAGCTGGGGGAAGACGACGTCGACCCCGGCCCGGTGCAGCAGGTAGGGCGACCCGGCCACGGGCTCACCGAGCACCACGGCGTCCTCGGGCAGCGTCTGCGCGGCCCGGTCGACCATCGCCACCTCCTCCGGCTCCAGGATCGTGCCCCAGGCGATGGGGCTCGCGGTGTAGGTCGAGGCCATGACCTGCACCTGGCTCGTCCAGCGCAGCCCCGACGTCAGCACGACCAGGGCGAGGACGAGCCCGGCGGCGACCCACTCGACGCGTACCCGCAGGACCCGCGACAGGCGGCCGGCCAGCCATCCCCCGGCCCCGGCCGCCAGCAGAATCGCCGGGATGAGCACGAGCTGGTTGATCCGGGACGCCTGGGTGTACCAGAAGCCGGACAGCACGCGCAGCGGCTGCTCGGGCGGGCCGGCGGCCAGGAGGGTCAGCACGACGGCGGCGACGAGCGAGACCACGAGCCACCGGGCGTGCCGCCAGCGCAGCGCCAGGGCGACGCCCAGCCAGACGAGCAGCGTGGTCACGAGGTTGACCGAGGTGATCTTGTAGACGTAGATGAGCGGGTGGTCGATGGCCAGGGAGCCGAGCCCCGGCAGGTAGGACTCCTGCCCGCCGCGGCGGTAGTCCATGATCGCCAGCACCGGGGGGAAGGTCAGCAGGAAGGCCGCGGCGCCCCCCACGAGCACCACCCAGGCGACACCGGCGACCACCGCGCCGACCCGGCGCCCCAGCCGGAACTGCCGGCGCAGCTGGCGGACGAGCAGCACGGTGAGCAGCGGCAGCGCGAGCAGCGCCAGGCTGAACAACCCCGAGGGATGCGCGAGCACCACGCCGACGACGGCCCAGGCCAGGCCGACGCCCAGCGCCAGGTGCATGCGCCAGGACAGCACGCCGCGGAAGGTCGCGACGAGCAGCGCGATCGTGCCCGGCAGGCACGCGGTGGACAGCGCGAAGGGCCACACCGCCAGCATCGACACGGCGATCGCGGGGAAGGTGACGAAGGTCGCCGCCAGGACCGGCACGAGGATCGTCGGCAGGACGCGCGCCGGCCACACGACCCGGGCCAGCGCGACCAGCCCGGCGATCCAGACGACGGACCCGAGGACGAGCGAGGAGGCGTTGGCCGCCTCGGTCACCCCAGCGAACCCCGGGGCGACGGCGACCAGGGAGTGCCAGACGGCGGGGTAGAAGGGGGCGGCGTTGTCGGCGTACATCGGGGACAGCCCGCCGAGCGAGCTGGCGTCGCCCGTCTCGCGCACGAACCACAGCGCGTTGAGGTGGAAGACGGCGTCCCAGGCCTGGGGCGGCTGGTCGGCCCGCCCCATCCCGGTCATCATGGCGGCCGCCAGCACGCCGCCGCCGAGCAGCCAGGTGAGGGCCAGCCACCCGCGTTCGGTATGCCGCAGCGCCCGCTCCCCCGCGACCGTCACCCCGGACGGGTGCCGGGTCGTGCCCAGGAGGACCCCGAGCAGCACGGCCGCCACGACGGCGACCATCGCGCCCGCCGCGAAGGTCAGCAGGCTCCACGGCAGCCCGACGAGGGCGTAGCCGATCGCGAGCACCCCGGCCAGCCCCGTCGTGACCGCCGGACCCGCGCCGAGGGCGAGCAGGCCGCGCACGCCCAGGGCGCGGAGCACGGCATACCCCGGAAGCACCCAGAGGACCGCGAGCAGGACGATCCCCGGGACGACCTCCGACCAGCCCACGCCGTCGGTCATGAGCCGGGCTGCTCCCCTCCGCCGATGGTGAGGCGGGGGACGCCGGTGAAGCGGGCGGGGTCGGTGACCCGTCGCCCGTCCAGCAGGAGGCGCAGGCCGGGCAGGTCGGCGGTGCCGAGCCGGGCGTACTCGGGGTGGTCGGCCTGCACGATGGCGACGTCGACCGGCTCCCCGGGCCGGCCGGGGGACCACGCGTAGGGCTGCCAGCCGTGGGCGGCGAGCTCGTCGTCGGCGTACATCGGGTCGTGGACGAGCACCCGCGCCCCGCGCGAGCGCAGCGCGTCGACGGTGGCGAAGACGCCGGAGAAGGCGGTCTCCTTGACCCGGCCCCGGTAGGACGCGCCGAGCACGAGCACCCGCAGCCCCTCCAGCGAGCCCAGGAGGTCCTCGGCCCGGGAGACGGCGTAGTCGGGCATCGCGGCGTTGGCCTCGCGGGCGGCCCGGACGACGGTCGCGTCGGGGTCGGTCGACAGGTAGAGCCGGGGGTAGACCGGGATGCAGTGCCCGCCGACCGCGATGCCGGGCTGGTGCAGGTGACTGTAGGGCTGGGAGTTGCAGGCCTCGATGACCTGGTGGACGTCGATCCCGACGGAGTCTGCGAAACGGGCGAACTGGTTGGCCAGGCCGATGTTGACGTCCCGGTAGGTCGTCTCGGCGAGCTTGGCCATCTCGGCCGCCTCCGCGCTGCCCAGGTCCCACACGCCGTTGGGCCGGGTCAGGTCGGGTCGCTCGTCGAAGGTGAGGACGGCCTCGTAGAAGCCGGTGCCCCGCGCCGCGCCGGCCGGGGTGAGCCCGCCCACGAGCTTGGGGTAGCGGCGCAGGTCGGCGAAGACCCGCCCGGTGAGGACCCGCTCGGGGGAGAACACGAGGTGGAAGCCGTCGTCGCTGCCCTCGCGCAGCCCGGAGAGCTCCTCGATCATCGGCTTCCACCGCCCGCGGGTGGTCCCGACCGGCAGGGTCGTCTCGTAGGACACCAGCGTGCCGGGGGTCAGGTGCTCCGCCAGGCTCGCGGTCGCGGCGTCCATCCACGCGAAGTCGGGGGCGCCGGTCGCCTCGTCGACGAACAGCGGCACCACCACGACGACGGCGTCCGCGCCCGGGACGGCGTCGGCGTAGTCCGTGGTCGCGCGCAGCCGCCCGGCCGGCACCAGCTCGGCGAGCCTGTCGGCCAGGTCCGCCTCACCCGGGAAGGGCTCGGTGCCGGCGTTGACCGCCTCGACCGTCGCGGCGTTGACGTCGACCCCGACCACCTCGTGCGCCGGGTCCGCGTCCGCGAACTGCACCGCCAGCGGCAGCCCGATCTTGCCCATCGCGACGACCGCGATCCTCATCCGTGCCTCTTCCGTCGGGGTGGCAGACCTGCCGGACCAGGATACGTGGGGCCCGGGCGCGCCCCGGTCGACCGGCTCCCCGCGCGCGGGACCCGGCTCGTGGGCCATCATCGGTCCATGGCCGACTCCACCTTCAGCCTGACCACCCCCGACGGCACCGCGGTCCACGTCAGCCGCTGGACGCCCGAGGGCCGGCCCCGCGCGGCCGTCCTCGTCGCGCACGGCATGGTCGAGCACGCGGCCCGCTACGACCACGTCGCCCGCCGGCTCACCGACCACGGGTATGCCGTGTACGCGCCTGACCACCGGGGGCACGGGCGGACCGTCACCGACGGCCTCCTGGGCCACCTGGGCGACGAGGGCGGTTTCGCGGCCGTCGTCGACGACCTCCTCGCGCTCGGCGGGCGGATCGAGCAGGAGCTGCCGGGGGTGCCGCTCGTGCTGCTGGGGCACAGCATGGGGTCCTTCCTCGCCCGGGCCTACGCGGCGCGGTACGGCGACCACCTCGCCGCGCTGGTGCTCTCGGGCACCGCCGGTCCCCCGGGGCTGATGGCGTGGCTCGGGCTGCAGGTGGCCTCGGTGGAGGCGCGGCTGCGCGGTCCCCGTGCCCCGAGCCACCTCATGACGGCGCTGACCATGGGCCCCTACAACGCCCGCTTCCGGCCGACCCGGACCCGCTCGGACTGGCTCTCCCGCGACCCCGCCCAGGTCGACGCCTACGAGGCCGACGAGCTCTCGGGGGCGGTCGCCTCGGCCGGTTTCTACCGCGACCTGCTCATGGGGCTGCGCTGGGTGAGCCAACCCTCGGTCGCGGCGCAGATGCCGAAGCACCTGCCCGTGCACCTGGTCGCCGGCGAGGTCGACCCGGTCGGCGGGGCGGTCGGGACCGAGGAGGTCGCCGCCCTGTTCCGCGACGTCGGGATGCAGGACGTCAGCGTGCGCATCTGGCCCGGCGCCCGGCACGAGGTGCTCCAGGAGACCAACCGCGACGAGGTCGAGGCCGACCTCGTCGCCTGGCTCGACGCCCGCTTCCCCGCACCGGACGCGTCGTAGGACCAGCCCGGACGCGCCGTCAGACGACACCGGACACGCAGGAGGGCCGGCGGCCGCGCCCGCTCGGGCCGCACCCCACGGGCCACCGTGCGCACTCATGACCCCTAGCCGGGTCACCGTGCGCACTCGTGGCCCCCAGGGGGCCACCACCGCGCACAGTCCGACCCCCTGACGGCCCACCGTGCGCACTCACGGCCCCCAGGGGGCCACCACCGCACACACGTCAACCCCCACCGGCCGCGACCACCCCAGGCCGGACCCCCTCACGGGTCACCGTGTGCACTCGTGGCCCCCAGAGGGCCACCACCGCACACACGCCTACACCCACCGGCCGCGACCACCCCAGGCCGGACCCCCTCACGGGCCACCGTGTGCCCCCATGGCCCCGAGAGGGCCACCACCGCACACACGTCAACCCCCACCGGCCGCGGCCACCCCAGGCCGCATCTCTAGAGCGGCCAGGACGACGTCGGTCCGACCGGCCCGGACAGTCAGCCGCCCTGGGTCAGCCCTGACCACCCGTGGGTGGGGCCCGACCGTCGGGCCGCCCGTCGCTGCCCCTCCGCGCCGACCGTCCCTGCTGCCCGTCGGCTCAGCGACGCCGGCTCGGCCGGGAGGCCCACAGCGAGGCCGCCATGAGGCGCAGCGGCGCCTCCGGGTCGAGCACGTGTCGCCACTCGCCGGGCAGCAGCGTGCGGGGCGTGCCGTGGCGCCGCCGGCTGCGGGCGAGCCCGAGCAGCCGGGGCACCGGCACCTGGGGGTCGAGCGCGGCGGCGACCAGGTCGCGGTCGGCGAGGCTGAGCGGGTCGGCGCACCCGGGGGCGGCGTCGAGGACGCGCCTGGTCACCCGGGCCAGCTCGTCCCGCTCCTGCAGGGTCCACCAGGCCGGATCGGGTCGGGTGAGGATCGCGCCGAAGACCTGGATCCGCAGCACCTTGGTGCCGACCGCGCGGCGCTGCGCGGGCGTGAGCCTCGCCATCCAGGGCAGGTCCCACAGGGCGTCCGCGGTGAGCAGCTGGTCGCGCAGCGGCCGGGGGTCGGAGGTGATCCGGTCGGGGGCGTCCTCGTGCACGAGGTAGGCCGGCGCCCGCGTCGCGAGCAGGACCTCGGACCCGGCATACAGCGCGGTCATCATCGGCAGGTCCTCGCCGACCCGCGCGCCCGGGTGCAGCCGCGCCCCCGGTAGACGTAGCGCCCCGCGGGAGATGAGCCCCAGCGGCGCCGAGCGGTAGCTCAGCCGATCGCGCACGAGGTCGACCCGGCCACGGCCGCGGACCGGCCGCGCGGGCGGGGTCGGCAGGGGACGGCCGGCCAGGCGCACCGGCGGTAGCACGACCACCGGCTCGTCCGGGTCCCGCCCCTGCGCCGCCTCCAGCCAGCCGAGCAGCGCGCCCGGGGCGAGTGCGTCGTCGGAACCCATGATCGACACCCACGGCGCGCTGGCCGCCTCGATCCCGGCGTTGAACGGCCCGCTGGGGCTCGGTATGCCGTCGCTCACCTCCATCACCCGCACCCGGGGGTCCTCACGCAGGTCGGCCGGCAGCAGGTCCGTGATGTCGGCGGCGGTCAGGTTGTGCGCGACCACGCTGACCCGCACCGGGAGGTCGCCCGAGCCGTCGAGGACCGACCGCACCGCGCGGGCGACCTGGCGGCGCACGGAGTGCACGGCGACCACCACGTCGACGACGAGGCCGGGGTCGTCCGCACGCCGGTACCCTGCCGCCCCGCCACCCTCACCCCGCGCCGCTCCTGCGTCCGCCCCGCCACCCTCGCCCCGCGCCGCTCCTGCGTCCGCACCGGTCCCCCGGCGCCGGTCGTGGTCACCGATCTGCCCGCCCCGGTGCCCCACCGCCTCGGCGTAGACGCGCCCGACCCGGTCGGCATACGCCTCCGGGCCGAACCTCTCGACCACCGGCGCCGCGACGTCCTCCGCCCCGAGCCCGCTGCTCGCAGCCCAGACCGTCTCCACGGCGTCCGCCCATGCCGACGCCGGGGCCCCGGGGGGCACGAGCTCGCCGCTCGGCGGCCCGACGAACTCCCGCGGCCCACTGACGTCGCCGACGACGACGGGTCGCCCGGCGGCCAGGGCCTCCGCCGCGGCGAGGCAGAACGTCTCGGCCCGGGTCGGCAGGAGGAAGACGTCGCCCTCCCCCACCACCTGCTGCACCTCGCCCGGAGGCAGCGCTCCCAGGAGCTCGACCGGTGTGTCGTGGGCTGCCGCCTCCCGCTCGACCTCGTCCCGCAGGACCCCCTCCCCCACCCACGTGAGCCGGGCGTCCACCGCCCGCGCCCGCAGCTCGGCGGTCGCCCGCACGGCGGTGACCGGGTCCTTGCGCGGGATGAGCCCGCCCACGGCCACGAGCCGCAGCGGACCCCGGTCGCGCAGGCCGACACCCGGCTCCCGGCGCGGGTGCAGCGCGGGCGGGGCGGTGACGATGTTGGGCACGACCCGCACCGGGCCCCGGCGCAGCCGGCGCACCTCCCGCGCGAGGTCCGGGCCGACGACCGCCACCACGTCCGGGCGCGCCAGCAGCGGGCGTACCACGTGCCGGGCCAGCCGCAACGGTGCGGAGAGGGTCTCCGGCGCCCCCAGCCCTGACCAGTGCTCGGTGTGCACCCAGGGACGGTCGGGCCGCCGCCTCGCGAACGGCAGGAGCGCCGAGACCGCCATCGTGTGGACCAGGTCGGCCCCCCGCTCCAGCTCGGCGACCCGGCGGGCCGCGCGAGCCACGTGGTCGGGCCGACGCGGGTCCATGACCAGCTGCTCGACCGGTATGCCGTCCGCCGGCCCCGCGCCGTCCGCACCACCGCGTGGCACCGCGGCCGGGTCGGCCGGGTCGGCCGGGTCGGCCAGGTGGGCCGGGTCGGCTAGGTGGGGGGCGACCAGGTGCAGGACGACGACCTCGTGCCGGTCGGCGAGGGCGGCGACGTCGCGCGCGACGAAGACCCCCGTCGACGGGGACGCCGCGGTCGGGAACCACGTGGTCACGACCAGGACACGCATACCCTCACGCTATCCCGCGAGGCGACCGCCGCTCCGCCGCGCCTGCCACCGACCGCCACGAGCGCCGTCCTCCACCCCGCAGGACCGCTGGCTAGAGTCGACCGGGTGACCATCCTCTCCGTCGTCGGGGCCCGCCCGCAGTTCGTCAAGCTCGCGCCGATCGCGCAGGAGTGCGCCGCCCGCGGGGTCGAGCACGTCATCGTGCACACCGGCCAGCACTACGACCCGATGCTCTCCGACGTCTTCTTCAGCGACCTCGGGATCCCCGACCCGGACGTCCACCTGGGCGCCGGCTCCGGCAGCCACGGGGTGCAGACCGGGGCGATCCTCAGCGCGATGGACGCGGTGCTCGAGGAGCACCGCCCGGACTGGGTGCTCGTCTACGGCGACACCAACTCCACCCTGGCCGGGGCGCTGTCGGCGGTGAAGCTGCACGTGCCCGTCGCCCACCTCGAGGCCGGGCTGCGCTCGTTCAACCGGCGCATGCCCGAGGAGCACAACCGGGTGCTCACCGACCACGCCGCCGACCTGCTGCTCGCCCCGACGCAGGCCGCCTGGGAGCACCTGGCGGCCGAGGGCCTCGGGTCCCGCACGGTCGTCGTCGGCGACGTCATGATCGACGTCCTGCACCGGGTCCGTGACGAGCTGGTGGACGCCGACGCCGTCCTCGACGAGCTCGGTATGCCGTCCGGCGGCTTCTCGCTCGCCACCATCCACCGCGCGGAGAACACCGACGACCCCGCCCGGCTGGCCGCGGTCGTCACCGCCCTGCAGGAGGTGGACCACCCGGTCGTGCTGCTCGCACACCCCCGGCTGCGGGCCCGGGCGGCCGAGCACGGACTGGACCTGGACGGCGGGTCGCTCACCACGCGGGAGCCGCTGGCCTACCCCCGGCTGGTGGGTGCGGTGAGCCGGGCGCGCGGCGTCATCACCGACTCCGGCGGCCTGCAGAAGGAGGCCTTCGCCCTGCGGACGCCCTGCACCACGGTCCGCACCGAGACCGAGTGGGTGGAGACCGTGGAGCTGGGCTGGAACGTCCTCGTCGAGCCCGGTCCCGCCCTGGCTCAGGCCGCCTCGCGCCCGACGCCCGAGCCGACCGACGCCGCACCCTACGGCGACGGCCATGCGGCCGCCGCGGTGCTGGACGCGCTCCTCGCCCCCCGCCCCGGGCCGTGACCCCCGTCCCCACGGCCGCGGCGCGGCCCGACCGCGTGGTCGCCTTCCGGCCTCCGCTCGTCGGGGTCGAGGAGGTGCTGCACGCGTCCTGGCGGGAGCACGCCTACCCCGCGCACACCCACGACACCTGGACCGTGCTGCTCGTGGACGACGGCGCGGTCGCCTACGATCTGGACGGCCGCGCGGGGGCTGCGCCGTCGCGCTCGGGGGTGACCGTGCTGCCGCCGCACGTCCCGCACGACGGCCGCGGCATGGGCGGCGCCGGCTTCACCAAGCGCGTGCTCTACCTCTCCCCCGACCAGCTGGGGCCCGACCTGGTCGGGAGAGCGGTGGACGCTCCGCTCCTGCGCGACGCCACCCTGCGCGCCGGCGTCGACCGGCTGCACCGGGCCCTGGTCGGCCACGACCTCCTGGAGGCCGAGGCGCGGCTGGCGCTCGCCCGCGAGCGGCTCGCCGCCCTCCTGCGGCGTCGGACGCCGCAGCCCCGGAGCCCGCAGCCGCTCGTCGCGGTACGGGCCCGCGAGCGCCTCGACGCCGACCCCACCGACGGCACCACGCTCGCCGCCGTCGCCGCCGACCTCCAGGTGAGCGTCCCGCACCTGGTGCGCTCGTTCTCGGCCGGCTACGGCATCCCTCCGCACCGCTACGTCCTGGGCCGTCGTCTCGACCATGCCCGCCGGCTGCTGCTGGACGGCGTGCCCGCGGGGCAGGTCGCGGTCGAGACCGGTTTCTACGACCAGGCCCACCTCACCCGGCACTTCCGGACCTTCCTGGGCACCACCCCGGCCCGCTTCCAGCGCTCCTGGTCGCGCGCCGCCCCGGATCATGTCCGTACAAGACAGGTCGCGCGCCCGGTCACGACGATGGGTGCATGACCGACCCGGACCTGCTCACCCCGCCCTTCGACACCAAGATCGCCGTGGCCGTCCGCGACGACCTCGCGACCTGGCAGCGGCTCAACGTCACGGCCTTCCTCACCTCAGGGATCGCCGCGGCCCTGCCCGAGCTGGTCGGCGACGCCTACGCGGACGCGGACGGCCAGGCATACCTCCCGCTGCTGGGTATGCCGGTCCTCGTGTTCGAGGCCCCGGCACCGGTGCTGGCGGCGGCGCGGGAGCGGGCCGTCCGCCGCGGTCTGCCGCTGGCGGTCTACACGACGGACATGTTCGGCACCGGCCACGACGCCGCCAACCGTGCTGCGGTGCGGACCGTCGCCGGCCCCGACCTCGACCTGGTCGGCCTGGCCGTCCACGGCCCGAAGAACGGCGTCGACAAGGTGCTCAAGGGGGCCCGGCTGCACCCCTGAGCGCGGGTCCGCCCCGGCCGATGCCGAGGGGAATGTGCCGCTCAGCCACCCACCCGGGCGGCGAGCGTGTCGACGGCGCGCTCCCAGCCGCGCACCTGCTGCTCGGCGGACAGCTCCCCGGTGGCCACGTGCGACGCCGCCTTGAACCCGGCCACCTTCTCGGCGTCGAGGCCGTCGAGGGTCTCCGCCAGCGCCTTCGCGGTGAAGTCCGGGCTCACCACCCCCAGCCCGTGCCGCCGCACCAGCGCGGCCATCTCCGGGCTCGGCCCCACCACCAGCGCGAGCCGCCCCTGCACGAAGTCGAAGACCTTGTTGGGCAGCGCCCACAGGTGGTTGAAGGACACCGGCGGCAGCACGTAGACCCCCACGTCGTGGGCGTTGAGGGTCGCCGGCAGCTCGTGCGGCGCCACCGGCGGATGGATCCGCACCCGGTCGGAGCCGGCATACCGCTCCCGCAGCTGCGCGAGGTAGGCCTCGTCGTTCGGCATGAGGTAGAGGTCGAGGGTCATCGGGCCGGAGACGAGGTCCATCGCCTCGAGGATGACGTCGAGCCGGTGCCGCTGCGCGTTGCCGGAGTGGACCAGGCGCAGCGGCTCGCCGACCGGCCCCGGCTCGAGGTCGACGTGCTGCGGGGCGTTGACGACGACGCCGGCGCGCAGCCCGAAGCGCAGGCGGTACTCCCGGGCGATCCCCTCGCCGACGGTGGTGACCGAGTCGGCCAGCGGGCCGTAGCGGCGCACGAGCCAGCGGTAGTAGGGCGCGACGAAGGCCCGCCACCGCCACGACTCCTCGTTCTGTCGCGGGTGGTACTCGTGCAGGTCGGCGTGCACACCACCCGTCGGCGCCAGGTCGAGCGCGAGCGGCAGGGTGTCGATGTCGTCGGCGAGGACGACGACGAAGCGCGGCTGCCCGGCCAGCAGCGCGGCCGCGGCACGTGTCACCGGGGCCCGACGGTATGCCGTCTCGAACCGCCGCTGCACGAGCAGCCGGCGGTCCTTGTGCCAGGAGACGACGTCGTCGGGCAGGCGCAGGTGCTCCACGACCCCGTCGGGGGCCTCGCCGTAGCCGAGGGTCGTCACCGCGTAACGACGGGAGAACAGCGAGATCTGGCGCAGCACGCGGGCGTCGGAGCGCAACCGGCTCCACGCCATGATGAGCAGCCGGGGACGGGGGTCGCGCACCTCAGCCACCGTCCACGGCCCAGCGGGCGACCGCGTCCACCCATCGACGGGACTGGCGGGCGTCGGACAGCTCCGCGGCGGCGGCGTGCGAGGCCTGCTTCCAGGCGGCCACGTCCGAGCCGACCGCGGCCAGCACGGCGGCCCGCACCGCGGCGGTGTCGAACCCCTCCGCCACGACTCCCAGACGGTGCTCGCGCACGAGGTCCGCCATGTCGGGGGTGGGACCCACGATGACGCCGAGCCGGGCCTGGACGAAGTCGAAGACCTTGTTGGGCAGGGCGTTGGCGTAGTTGAAGTTCACCGGGGGGAGCACGAAGATCCCGACGTCGTAGCCGTTGAGCGTCGGCATGAGCTCGGCGTAGGGCACCGGGTCGTGCACCCGGACCACGCCACCGGACTCCTCGGCGGACCTGCGCAGCTCGGCCAGGTACGGCGGGTCGTTGAGGGTGAGGTAGAGGTCGAGGGTCACGTCCGCGCCGGCGCGTGCGGCGGCCCGGACGCCCTCGACCATGACGTGGATCGCCCGGCTGCGCAGCCCCGCGCCGGTGTGCACCAGGCGCAGCGGCGTGCCGACCGGGCCCGGTGCCAGCACGGCATACGGCGTGGCGTTGGTGACCACCTCGACCCGCACCCCGAAGCGTCGGGTGTACTCCTGCGCGATGCGGTCGCTGACCGTCGTCACCGAGCGCGCCCTCGGCAGCTGGGTGCGGCAGATCCACTCCTGGTAAGGGCCGATGCGCGCCTTCCAGCCCGGGTACTCCTCGCGCCACAGCGGCCAGAACTCGTGGAGGTCGGCGTGCACGCCGAGCCGCGGCCGCAGCGCGTGCGCCAGCGGCAGGGTGTCGGTGTCGTTGGCCACGACGACGTCGGCGGAGCCCGGCTCGATCCGGCGACGCACCCAGCGCGTCGCTGCCTGCGCCCAGTAGGCGGCGCGGTAGGCGTGGGCGGTGATGAGCCGGCCATCCAGCTCGTTCGTCGTCCCGGGGGGCACCTCCACGTGCCCCCTGACCCCATCCGGCGCCGGGCCGTAGCCGCAGGTGACGACGTCGGCGCCGGCTGCGACGAGGTGCCGGACCTGCTTGAGCACGCGGGCGTCGCCGGTGAGCGGGCTGAAGGCCAGCACCAGCACCCGGAGGCCCTCCAGGGGGCGGCCGGTCGTGGCCCCGACGGTGCTCCGCCGGGTAGCGGACGGCCCGCCCCGGCCGGGACGAGCGATGGCCGGGAGCGCTCCGGCCACTGCGGCCGCGGCGTGCGCTCGCACGGTCGACTCCCTGTCGAGGTTGGCGAGCGGGTCGGAGGTCAGGAGGATGTCGAGGCGGCCGGCCTCCCCGCGCCGCACGGCGGCAGCCGCCAGGTCGTCGGCGTCGCGGGCCGCCGCGATGTCGCTCACCAGCGCCTCGTCGGCCCGGTGCAGCGCCCGCCCCACGCCGGGCGCGAGGTCGAGGCAGCGGCGGACGAGCCCCTGCACGGTGGCCGCCTCGCCCGGTTCCCAGAGCACCGGTGAGGTGCGGCGGCGGACGGCTCCGAGGACGTGGATGCGCAAGGTCTTGACCGCCAGCGCCCGGCGGACGTCCTCGGGGAGCGCGGCCACCCAGGGCTCGTCGAGCAGGTGGGCCAGCGCCGTCAGCTCCGTGGTGATCGGACGGACCGCCTCGGTGATCCGGTCGGTCCCTGAGGTGCCGATGACGTAGGCGGGCAGGTCGGTGGCGTAGTCGATCCGCAGCCCCGAGGTGCTGAGCCGCAGCGACAGCGCGACGTCACCGCCGGTGCGCATGCCCGGGGTGAGCGGACCGGTCCCGTCACCGGGCAGCAGCCCGAGACGGTCCAGCGCCTCCCGCCGCAGGAGCCCGAGCGGCGCCGTGCGGTAGGCCAGCCGGTCGCGCACGAAGTCGAGCCGGGTGGTGCGCCCCGGCCGGACCCGCGGCGTCGCGACGTGCTCGCCGTCCTGGGTCTCCAGCCGGGCCATCAGCCAGTCCGAGCCCAGCCGGTCGGCCCGGGAGACCCAGCTGCCGAGCGCCCCGTCGGCGAACCAGTCGTCGCTGCCGATGATGCACACGTAGCGTCCGGTCGCCGCGGCGAGGCCGGCGTTGAACGGGCCGGACGGGCTGCCCAGCCCGTCCCGGACCTCGAGGAAGCGGGTGTGGGCCCCGACCGTGTCGGCGACGTCCTCCTCGAGGCGTCCGGCCACGGCGCGACGCACCTCGTCGGCGTCGAGCTCGTGGCACACGACGCTCACCCGCACCCGGTGCCCGCCCGGGACCACGCCGGTCAGGTCCGCCCCCCTCAGCGCCGACGCGACGGCCCGCTCGACGGGCCGGGACGGGTCGTGCACGGCGACGACGACGTCCAGGTCCACGCCCGGCAGGGCCCCGCTCATGCCAGCCCCGACAGCCGTGCCTGGGTCGCGAACTCCGGGTGGGCCGCCACCACCTCCTCGAAGCTGCCGCGCGCCACGATCGTCCCGTCCTTCATGAAGCACACCTGGTCGCTGTGCCGGACCGTGGAGAGCCGGTGCGCCACCGCCACCACGGTCACCTGGCCGTGCAGGTCGCGGATGGCCCGGGCGACGGCGTCCTCGGTGGAGGTGTCCAGCGCCGAGGTCGCCTCGTCGAGGACGAGGACGAGCGGGTCGGCATACAGGGCCCGGGCGATGCCCAGGCGCTGCCGCTGCCCGCCGGAGAGCGCCAGCCCGCGCTCGGCCACCCGGGTGCCGAGGCCACCGCGCTCCCTCACCAGGTCGAGCAGCTGGGCCCGCTCCAGGGCCCGGGTGACCGCCGCCTCGTCGATGTCGTCGCCCCAGGTCAGCGCGACGTTCTGGGCGATGGTGCCGTCGAAGAGGTTGACCTCCTGCGGGACGTAGCCGACCCGGGCCCGCCAGGCGCCGAGCACCTCCGGCAGCGGACGGTCGTCCACCCTGATCTCGCCGGCCGACGGGGTGAGCAGCCCCAGCAGCACGTCGACGAGCGTCGACTTGCCCGCGCCCGAGGCCCCCACCAGGGCGACCGAGGAGCCCAGCGGCACGTCGAGGTCGACACCGCGCAGGGCCGGCTCGGCCGACCCGGGGTAGGAGAAGGACACCTCGCGCAGCGCCAGCAGCCGCGGGTGCTCCGGGAGCGGCTCGCGGCCGAGCTGCTCCGCGGCGTCGACGTAGCCCTGGGCGTCCTGGATGTCGGTGATGACCGCCTCGGCGTGCGGCAGCGTCGACGCGGTCTGGGTGATGATCGACTGGAAGCGGTTGACGCTCGGGATCATCCGCATCCCGGCCACCGCGAAGAGCGCGATCGCCTCGAAGGCCTGCTGCGCCCCGCCGAGCAGGTAGGCCACGCCCCCGACGAGGGCGAAGCCCAGCACCAGCCCGGTGTCGGTGACGAACTTGGGCACCGTGTTGAGGAACATGAGGTGCGAGCGGGCGCGGGTGGCGTGCACCCGGTTGGCGTGCACCTCGTCGGCGACCTCCTGGGCCTTGCCGCGCAGGGTCACCTCCTTGAGCGCGCCCATCATCTCGGTCATCAGCCCGGCCACGACGAAGGAGTAGTCCCGGCCCACCCGGCCGGCGACGACCGCGCGGGGCGAGATCACGGCATACATGAGCACGGCGAGACCGCCGAGGTAGGCGAAGGTCACCACCGCGGTCACCGGCTGGGCGACGAGCAGCACGAGGAGCACCGCCGCGAAGGTCGCGAGCTCGGCCGGCAGCGACGCCGCGGGCAGCAGCAGCCCGGTGGTGGTGTTGGCGATGCCAACGTCGGCGAGGCGGACCAGCTGGGAGGTGTTGCGCTTGAGCCGCTCGGTCCACGGGGCCCGGATGTAGGCGCCGAAGAGGCGGTCGCCGATGACGAGGTCGTAGGCCGCGAGCCGCTTCGCCACCGCCCACTGCAGGGCGACCGTCGCCAGCCCCTTGGCGACGACGAGCGCGCAGATGGCCCCGAGGAGCCACGCGTAGCGGTCCGGGGGGACGGCGCCGAGGACCGGCAGCTGCACCGGGTCGCCCTGGATCATCGGGGCGAGGGTGAAGGCCAGCAGCGACAGCGCGAGGATGTCGACGACCGCCAGGAGGCTGGAGGCCACGGCGTACCCGACGAGGAACCACCGGGTGCTCGGCGGCAGGAGGGGCAGGAGACGACGCAGCGCCCGCAGCAGGCGGATCACGCGGGCGGCCTCCTCATGCGCCCCATCGTAGGCTGCGGGCGTGGTCTCCCCCGTCAACCGCCTGCGGCGCCTCGCCTGGCGCGGTCTGGCCGCGATGCCCGCGCCAGTGCGCGAGCTGGCGAGCCTGCCGGTGCGGCGACGGGCCGACGCCGAGCTGCGCGCGCTCGCCCCGATGCCGGCGGCCGACCGGCGGCTCTACCTCGGTCCGTGGAACACGGCGGGGCAGGCGTACGCCTGGGCGCGCGCCGTCGAGCGCGCGCTGCCCGGGGTCGCCGCGCAGAACCTCCTGGCCCACCGAGCGGCGACCGCGGGCGCGTTCCGTTACCCCGCCGACCACGAGCTGTCGGCGCTGGCCCAGCGTGGTCACCTCCGCGCGATCCACGGGGCGCGGGTGCTGCGCGAGGCCACGCACGTGGTGTTCGAGTCGGGCCGTCCGGTGCTCGGCGACCTGCACGCGGGGTCGATGCTCGCCGACGTGCCCGCGCTGGAGGCGGCCGGGATCCGGCACGCGGTGCTCTACCACGGCAGCGAGGTCCGGGACCTGCGGGCGCACGCGGCGGCCTACCCGCACAGCCCCTTCCACGGCCCCTGGGACGACTACCTCCGCACGCTGCAGGCCATCGTCGACCGCAACACGCGCGACCTCGCGGACTACGCCGGGCCGGTGCTCGTCTCGACGCCCGACCTGCTCGACGTGCTGCCCGGGGCGACGTGGCTGCCGCTGGTCGTCGACGTGGAGCTGTTCGCGGGGGCGGCGGGGGCCGCGGCGCTGACCCGCCCGCGCCCGGTGGTGCTGCACGCGCCGTCCAACCCCCGGCTCAAGGGCACCGACGCGGTCGAGCGGGTGCTGGAGGGTCTGCAGTCCGCCGGCCTGGTGGAGTACCGCCGCCTCACCGGGGTGCCGCACGCGCAGATGGCGGCCTTCGTGGGGGAGGCGGACGTCGTCGTCGACCAGGTCGTGCTCGGCAACCCCGGGGTGCTGCTGGCCGAGACGCTCGCGGCCGGGCGGCTGGCGGTCGCGCACCTCGCGCCCGGCGTGCGCGACCGCATGGCCCGGGCCGACCGGGAGCGCGGCGGCGACGGGGTCGTGCCCGTGCTCGACGCCGACCCCGACACCCTCGAGGCGGTGCTCCGGGGGGTGCTCGACGAGCGGGGACGGCACACCGAGCTGGCGTCGCGGGGGCCGGCCTGGGCGCGTCGCCACCACGACGGCACCCGCGCCGCCGAGGTCCTCGACCGCGTCCTGCTCTCGACCTGACCCACCTGCCGACCGGGAAATGATCGCCCCGGCAGCAGGACGACGGTCAGGGCGTCCTGGGGGCCTGCCGCCAGGCCTGCAGCATCTCCTCGACGTCGAGCCGACCGACGATCGGCGGCGAGGTCGGGCCCACGTGCGGGCGGCGGCGGTCGGCGAGCACCCGCTCGTTGAAGTCCTCCACCCGGGCCCGCACCGCGGCCTCGTCGGGCAGCGCGAGCAGGGCCTCGGGGTAGGTCGCCTTCTCCCGGCGCAGCTGCATCACCCCGGGCATGGCCCCGGAGAGGTCGAGCTGCTCGCGGCGGATGAGGTCCTTGACCCACCAGTCGGGGTCGGCGCGGGTGTCGACGTCGCGCAGCGGCTTGCCGGCGCCGGGCAGGTTGTCGAAGGCGCCCTGCCGCTGCGCCTGGTCGATGGTCTGGTCCACCCAGGACTGCACGGCGCGGGCGGTGGTCGACGCGGAGGGACGGCGGCCCCGGCGGCCCTCCGGACCCGGTCGGCCCTGCTCCTCGTGGTCCGCGAGCTGCTCGCGCAGCTCCTCCTCCGCCCGCGGCGCACCCGGCCGCTCCCCCGGCCGACCCCATCTGCTCATCGTCCCGCTCCTTCCTGCGGCCGCCCGTGGGCGTCGCACGGGCGAGGACGACCTCAGCGTCTCACGTCGGTGGACCTCGGGCCCACCTCGACCGACCTCAGCACGACGTCCGCCGCGCCCTCACCGGTGGCCGCGAGGCTGCGGTGCTCCCGCACCCACGCCACCCGCCGCTCCCGCTCGTGCTCGTCCGGCCCGGCCCGCAGCGCCCGGACCATCGCCTCGGCCACCGCGCCGGCGTCGTGCTCCACGGCCGCACCCAGCCGGTGCCGTCGCACGTCCTCGGCCGCCGGCCCGGGCCCGGCGAAGACCACCGGCGTCCCGCAGGCCAGGGCGGCGACCACCTTGGTGGGGTAGGCGAAGTCGTAGCCCAGCCCCGGCCGGACGCTCACCAGGGCGGCGGCCGCGCCGCGCAGCCAGGCGGCCGCCTCCTCCGGGGGGACCAGGGGGCGCAGCGCGAGCGCCCCGTCGGGCAGCTCGTCCGCGACGCGCCGCAGCGCGGGCCAGGACGATCCCTGGCCGAGGAAGACGAGCCGCGCACCGGGCACCTCCCGCACGACCTGCCGCATCGCCTCGGCGAACACCTCGGCGCCCTGCCACTCCGAGGCGGTCCCGGCATACACGAGGTATGCCGTGCCCGGCGCCTCCTGCGCCACCTCGCCGTCGGGGGTGAAGACGTCGGTGTCGATCCCGTTGGGCACGACCGTGACCGGGGCGTCCTGCCCGGCCAGCGCGCGGACGCGCTCGGCCACCCCGTCGCTCACCGCGACGACCCCGCGGGCGCCACGGAGCGCGAACCGCTCCACCGTCCGCATGAGGCTCGTCACGACCCCGGGCGCGCCCGTCGAGGCCGTGGCGTCCGACCAGACGTCCGCCGCGTAGTAGACGTAGGGGATGCGTCCGCCGACCAGGGACCGGGCCGCGAGCACGACCCTGGTCACCGCCCCGGTCGTGGGCGGCGGCTCCACCACGACGACGTCCGGCCGCGGTCCGGCCAGCAGCCGGAGGGCCAGCGGGAGGTCGAAGGAGAGGTACGGGAGGTACCCCCTCACGTAGCCCGTCGCGTCCCGCAGCACCGGCCAGCGGTCGACGGTGACCCGGGCGCCGGGCGGTGTCCCTCCCGGCGTCCCCCGGGGTGCGCGCAGCGCCGGCGGGGGCGTGCTCGTGAGCACCCTGACCCGCGCGCGGCCGGCCAGGGACCGCACGAGGGCGCCCAGCCGGAAGGTCGCGGCCGCCGCCTCCGGGGCGTAGATGCGGGTCGCCAGCACCACCAGGGGCGCCCGGTCAGCCACGGGGCCACCCGGGACGACTCACCGTGGGGCGAGCGCCGGCCGTCCGCGACGTCCGGGGGGTCACAGGGTCCGGGTGCGCCCGGTGGCGGCGGAGTCGAGGATGGCCTCGACGACCTCGAGGGTGTGGACCCCCTCGGCCATCGACACGACGTCGGCCTCCCGGCCCCAGAGCGCGTCGCGGAAGTTCTCCTGCTCCACGCGCAACGGCTCCCGGCGCGCGATGGCGTACCGGATCGCGTCGCCCTCGGACACGCCGCGGAAGGTCGCCGCACGCTCCCACTCGCTGCGCACGTCACCGTTGGCGACGAAGGTCAGGTCCCCGTGCAGCGTGTCCGCGACGAACGCACCCTTCTCCCCCGTCGCGACCGTCTCGCGCACCTTGAGCGGGCTCAGCCAGTTGACCGTGTGCGCCACGATCGTGCCGTTGCGCAGCCGCCCCGTCGCCACCACCATGTCCTCGTGCTCGCGTCCCGAGCGGTGGGTCACCTGCCCCGACACGCTCGCGTACTCCGAGCGCGCGATCCACGCGGTCAGGTCGATGTCGTGGGTCGCCAGGTCCTTCACGACCCCCACGTCCGCGATCCGCGCCGGGAACGGCCCCTGCCGCGACGTGGTGATCTGGAAGACCTCGCCCAGCTCCCCCGCCGCGATCCGCCGCCGCATCTCCAGCAGCGCCGGGTTGCACCGCTCCACGTAGCCCACCGCCCCGACCAGCCCCGCCGCCGCGAACGCCTGCGCCACCCGACGACCCGACTCGGCCGTCGCCGCGATCGGCTTCTCCACCATCGTGTGCACCCCGGCCTCCGCCAGGGCCAGCGCGACCTCCTCGTGCAGGTAGGTCGGCACCGCCACCATCGCCGCGTCGATCCCCTCGGCGATCAACCCCTGCACGTCCGCCAGCACCGACAACGACCCCGCCACCCCGTGCTTGTCCCCCACCGGGTCGGCGACCGCCACCAGCTCCATCCCCTCCACCTCGCGGATCACCCGCGCGTGGTGACGCCCCATCGAGCCCAGCCCGATCAGGCCCATCCGGATCGTCCGACCCTCCTCCAGCAGCCGCACGCTCACGCGCCCGCCCCCACCACGGCCCGGACCGCCTCCGCGACCCGCTCCAGGTCCGCCGGCGTCAACGACGGGTGCACCGGGAGGCTGATGACCTCCGCCGCCGCCCGCGCGGTCTCCGGCAGCTCCCACGCCGGCGCGAACCGCGACAACGACACCAGCTCGTGGTTCGGCGTCGGGTAGTACACCCCGCACCCCACGGCATGCTCCTCCCGCAACGCGCGCACCACCTCGTCCCGCTGCGCCCCGCTCGCCCCGTCGATGCGCACCGTGTACTGGTGGTAGACGTGCGTGCACCCCTCGCGCACCGTCGGCACCACCACCCCGGCCACCCCCGCCAGGTGCTCGTCCAACCACGCGGCGTTCGCCTGCCGCGCCTGCGTCCACGCCCCCACCTTCGTCAGCTGCACCCGCCCGATCGCCGCGTGGATGTCGGTCATCCGGTTGTTCAGCCCGATCACCTCGTTGGCGTACTGCTTCTCCATCCCCTGGTTGCGCAGCAACCGCACCCCCCGCGCGATCTCCTCGTCCGCGCACGCCACCATCCCGCCCTCGCCCGAGGTCATGTTCTTCGTCGGGTAGAGGCTGAACATCCCGAACGACCCGAAGCTGCCCACCGGCGACCCCCGGTAGGTCGCCCCGTGCGCCTGCGCCGCGTCCTCGAACAGCTGCACCCCCGCCTCCGCGGTCACCGCCCGCAACCCCTCGACGTCCGCCGGGTGGCCGTACAGGTGCACCGGCATCACCGCCGCCGTCCGGTCGCTCAGCGCCGACCGCACCGACTCCGGGTCCAGCGTGAACGTGTCCGGGCTGATGTCCGCGAACACCGGCCGCGCCCCCGTCAACGCGACCGCGTTGGCCGTCGCCGCGAACGTGAACGAGGGCACCACCACCTCGTCGCCCTCACCGATCCCGCACGCCAGCAACCCCAGGTGCAGCCCCGAGGTCCCCGAGTTCACCGCCACGCACGTCCGGCCCCCCACCAGCTGAGCACCGAACTCCCCCTCGAAAGCCGCGACCTCCGGCCCCTGCGCCACCATCCCCGAGCGCAGCACCCGGTCCACCGCCACCCGCTCGTCCTCCCCGATGAGCGGCTTGGCCGCGGGGATCATCGGCTGCTCGGTCATGACTGTCCTCCGTCGGGCTCGGCGCGGCGCAGTCCGCCGTCGCTCTCTCGGTATGTCTCGCGCGTCTGCGGGCAGCGCCACTCGCCCGGGTCCCCGGTCGGCTCCAGCGGGCGGCCGGCGTGCCCGACCCAGCCGACCTGGCGGGCGGGGACGCCCACGACGAGGGCGTGGTCCGGGACGTCCTTGGTGACCACGGCGCCCGCGGCCACGGTGGCCCAGGCGCCGACCCGCACCGGTGCGACGCACACGGCCCGCGCCCCGACCGAGGCTCCCTCGCCGATGCTGACCCCCACCTGATCCCAGTCTTCGGCCGCCTTGAGGGACCCGTCGGGGTTGACCGCCCGGGGGAAGGTGTCGTTGGTGAGGACGGCGGCCGGACCGATGAAGACGCCGCGGCCGAGCTCGGCGGGCTCGTAGACCAGGGCGTAGTTCTGGACCTTGCAGTGGTCGCCCATCCGCACGCCGGTGCCGACGTAGGCACCGCGGCCGATGACGCAGCCGGCACCCAGCACGGCGTCCTCGCGCACCTGCGCGAGGTGCCAGACCGAGGTGCCCTCGCCGATGCTCGCGCTCGGCGCGACGTCGGCAC
This sequence comes from Serinicoccus chungangensis, assembly GCF_006337125.1. GTDB lineage: Bacteria > Actinomycetota > Actinomycetes > Actinomycetales > Dermatophilaceae > Ornithinicoccus > Ornithinicoccus chungangensis. Next base: position 1,454,130 of record NZ_CP040887.1, on the reverse strand, counting down.
TGTCGACGATGCGTGTCGTCACGGGACTCCCATCAGGGGTGGTGAGGGACAATGCACCCATGACTCTAACGCCCGTGCAGGAGGACGCCTGGCTGGTGATCCCCCTCTACGAGGAGGGCCGGGTCGTCGAGGAGGTCCTGCGCGAGGCACGCGCCGTCTTCCCGCACGTGGTGTGCGTCGACGACGCCTCCCGGGACGACTCGGCCGACCGGGCGAGGGCGGCCGGAGCGGTCGTCGTGCAGCACCCGTTCAACCTGGGACAGGGGGCGGCGCTGCAGACCGGGATGCGCTACGTGCTCCAGGCGACGGACGCGGCATACCTCGTCACCTTCGACGCCGACGGCCAGCACCGGCCCCAGGACGCCGCGGAGATGGTGCAGCGGGCCAGGGACGAGCACCTGGCGGTCGTCTTCGGCTCCCGCTTCCTCGACCGGCGCACCCGCCCCGGGCTGGTCAAGAAGCTCGTCCTCAAGGCGGCCGTCTGGCTGACCAACCAGCAGACCGGGATGAAGCTCACCGACGCGCACAACGGCCTGCGGGTCATCCGCCGGGACGCCGCGGCCCGCCTGGACCTGCGGCAGAACCGCATGGCGCACGCGACCGAGATCGTCCTGCAGCTGGGCCGCACGGGGCTGCCGTGGGCCGAGCACCCGGTGCACGTGCTCTACACCGACTACAGCCGGGCCAAGGGCCAGTCCCTCATGAACTCGGTCAACATCCTCGTCGACACCATCCTCAAGTGAGCCCCATGCCTGCGACCCCCACGGCCACCACCCCCGAGCGGAGGCGCTGACGTGCTCGACCAACCCCTCATCAAGGTCGTCCTGCTGCTGAGCGTCGTCGTGGTCACCGCGATGCTCACCCGGTCCACCGCCGGGGTCCGGCACCAGGCCGTGCGCCGGCTGCTGCTGGTCGGCTTCGTCGTCCTGGCGGCGACCGCCATCCTCTTCCCACGCGTCATGACCCAGGTCGCCCAGCTGCTCGGCGTGGGTCGTGGCGCCGACCTGCTGCTCTACGGCCTCACCGTGGTCTTCCTCGGCTACGTCGCGGCGTCCTACCGCCGGATGCGCGAGCTCGAGCAGCAGGTCACCACGCTGGCCCGGGAGCTGGCCCTGCGCGCCGCCGTGCACGACACCACCGAGCACGACACCCCCGAGCCCGACGGCCCGGACGCGTCGCCGGGTCAGAGCTCGCGGCGCAGCCCCTCGTAGACCTCGGGCCCCGCCGTCGCGAGGATGCGGCGCGGCTCGCTGCGGGGGCCGTAGGGCTCGCCCTCGTCGGTGCCGACCGCGCCGCCGAGCTCACCCACGAGCAACGACCCGGGGACGTGGTCCCACGGCCGGGTGCCCTGGTAGAGCAGGGCCTCGCACTCCCCCTCGGCGAGCTTGGGGTAGTCGATCCCGCAGCTCACCCAGCTCAGCTCGAGCGGCGGCATCGCGCCGACCTGCTCCCCGACCCGACGACGCGCCGACGTCCGGACGCGCCACCCCGCGGGGTCGGAGCCGGGGGCGAGCATCGCCAGGGCGTCCCCGTTGCGGGTGGCGCCGGCACCGACCTCCGCCACGTAGGCGAGCTGGTGCTGCGGCTGCCAGATCCAGGCCCGCACGGCCCGCCCGCCCCGGGTCTCGGCGACCATGACGGCGTGGTCGGGCGAGCCGTGCACGAAGTTGCGGGTGCCGTCGACGGGGTCGACGGTGAAGGCGTGCTCGGCGCGCCGGAAGGCCGCCATGCTGCTCGCGTCGTCGGCGAAGGCCTCCTCGCCCAGGATGACCGCCTGCGGGTATGCCGCGGCCAGCTCCCGCGTGATGATCACCTCCGCCTCACGGTCGGCGACGGTGACCAGGTCACCGGGGTGGGACTTGGAGGAGATCTCGTCCTCGTCCAGGGACCGGAAGCGCGGGGTGATCACCTCGTCGGCCACCTCCTGCAGGAGGCGCAGGATGCGGTCGGTGCCCAGGGTCGTCGTCACGTCACCAGCCTGTCATGCCTCGCGCCACGCCGTGGCGCCGCCGTCCTCGTCGTCGTCGCGACACCGCGCGTGCATCGACACGTCGAGGCCCGTCGGGTCTACCCTGATCACCACCGCCGCCGAGGAGGCACCATGACCGAGGACCTGCCGATCCTGACCCTCCTGCCGCCGATCATCGCGATCGCGCTGGTCATCGCGACCAAGAAGGTCCTGCTGAGCCTGGGCGCAGGCGTCCTGGCCAGCGCGCTGCTCATCGCCGACTTCAACCCGCTGGAGACCCTGCGCCTCGTCGGGACCGGCTTCGCCGGCATCTTCTGGGAGGAGGGCGCGGTCAACACCTACTACGTCTACATCCTGCTCTTCACCCTGGCGCTGGGCGTCATCGCCTCGCTCATCCTCATGTCCGGCGGCAGCCAGGCCTTCTCCGACTGGGCCATCGAACGCATCCGCACCCGCCGCGGCGCCCAGTCGCTGGCGGCCGCCCTGGGCATCGCCATCTTCATCGACGACTACTTCAACGCCCTGGCCGTCGGTCAGGTGGCCCGCCCGGTGACCGACCGGCACCACGTCGCGCGGGCCAAGCTCGCCTACCTCATCGACTCGACCTCGGCGCCGGTCGCCGTGCTCGTGCCCTTCTCCAGCTGGGGCGCCAGCATCATCGGCATCATGGCCCCCCTCGTCGCGGCCTCGGCGCTCACGGTCAGCGACGTCGGCGCCTTCGTCGGGGCCGCCGGGATGAACTACTACGCCATCACGGCGGTGCTCCTGGTCTGGGTCGTCGTGGTCTTCGGCATCGACTTCGGCCCCATGCGCGGCCAGGAGCGCCGGGCCATCACCGAGGGCGAGACCTACGACGCCAGCGAGGAGATCCCCGGGGAGATCGCCGAGGACCTGCCCGTGCACTCGCCGGGGCACAAGCGGGCCCTCGTCATCCCCTTCCTGCTGCTCGTCGTCGGGGTCCTGGGCGGCATCGTCTGGACCGGCTACCGCGGCACCGTCACCGCCGAGGACTACGAGGCCGGCAGCGGGGTCGGTGTCCTGGACATCATGGCCTCGACCGACGTCACCCAGGCCCTCATCTACGGCGCCGTGCTGGGGCTGCTCTCGGCGTTCTACTACTACGTCCGCTACACCACCTCCAACCCCAAGTTCTCGCCGAGCATCCTGGGGCGCGGGATCGTCAGCGGTCTGCAGTCGATGCTCCCGGCGGTCTACATCCTGCTGCTGGCGTGGGTCCTCGGCGGACTCATCAGCGAGCTGGGCACCGGGGAGTACCTCGGCGGCCTCGTCGAGAGCGCGGACATGGCGCCCCAGTGGCTGGTGCCCGTCATGTTCGTCCTGGCCGGAGCCATGGCCTTCTCGACCGGCACCTCCTGGGGCTCCTTCGGCATCCTGCTGCCGATCGCCGGCGACATCATGGTCAACGTCAGCGGCGGCGACGAGCTCCTGCTGGCCGCCTTCGGCGCGGTGCTCGCCGGTGCCGTCTGGGGCGACCACTGCTCGCCCATCAGCGACACGACGATCCTGTCCAGCACCGGCGCCAGCTGCAACGTCATCACCCACGTCACGACGCAGCTGCCATATGCCATCTCCGGCGCCGTCATCGCGCTGCTGGGCTACGTCGCCTTCGCCGCGACGGGCAGCGGCTGGATCGGCTTCGGCGTCCTCCTCGTGGGCGTCATCGCCTTCACCCTCCTGGGCAAGACCGTGCTGCAGCGGCTCGAGGACGAGATCCCGGACGAGGACCAGGCGAGCCGCGCCGGGGCCTGAGCGCCGGGCGGCCGGACCCGCTCAGTCGATCTGCAGCTCGCCCATCGCGTCCCAGCCCTCGCCCTCGACCTGACGCGAGAGGATCCGCGGCGTCGCGGTGAGGTGCGGCCGCATGGCCTCGATGCCCTCGGTGAAGTGCGGGCTCTCGACGTGGGCCGCGGCCCCGTCGTCGGTGAAGCCCTCGACGAGGACGAACTCGTGGGGGTCCTCCAGGCTGCGCGACCACTCGAAGAAGAGGTTGCCCTCCTCGGACCGCACGGCGGCGGTGTAGTCGGAGACGATCTGCGGCCACTGGGCCGCGGACTCGGCCTTGACGGGGAACTTCACGACGATGAGATACATCCGCCCAGGCTCACCCGCCCACCCGTCGAGGTCAAGTCGGGAAAACCTGTTGCCGGAGGGCCCGCGGCAGCGGGATGCTGCCGGTGACGCGCGACGACACCTGTCGTGCTCCCGGACGAGGAAGGAGGGACGACCATGGCCCGCTCGACGACCGCCACCCCCTCCCTCATCCCTCGTACCAGGAGCACCAGTGCACTCTTCCTCCACGGGCGATCTCGACCCGTTCTTCACCTTCGACTACACCCCGCTCGAGGCCCTCGATCACCTCGGTGACGGCCAGCGGCTGACGACCTACTGGGACGTCGAGGCGGGTCACCGCGGCCCCGCCCCCGTCCCCGCCTGGGTCGTCCAGGACTCCGGCGCCGTCGACACCGAGCTCGGGGTCCTCAAGACCGGCAAGGAGGCCGACGTCTTCCTGCTCGAGCGCGCCACCACCACCACCACCACCGAGGTCAAGACCAGCGCGCTCGACACCACCGACGTGGCGTGCCTCCTGGCCGCCAAGCGGTACCGCGACACCGACCACCGCACCTTCCACCGCAGCGCGGTGTATGCCGAGGGCCGCGGCGTGCGCCGGTCGCGCGACCAGCGCGCCCTCGCCCGGGGCAGCCGCTACGGCCGGCAGGTCGCGGCGGTCCGCTGGGCGGAGGCCGAGTGGCAGGCGATGTGCCGGGCCTGGGAGCACGGCATACCGGTGCCCTATCCCGTCTCGCTGGCGGGGACCGAGCTGCTCATGGAGTTCGTCGGTGAGCCGATGGGTCTGGCCGCTCCCCGGCTGGCCCAGGCGCAGGCCGACGGTCCCCTGCTCGGGCACCTGTGGGAGCAGGTCCGCACGATCGTGCTGCAGCTCGCCGAGCAGGGCTGGGCCCACGGCGACCTGTCGGCCTACAACCTCCTCGTGCACCACGAGACGGTGACCGTCATCGACCTCCCCCAGGTCGTGGATGTCGTGGCGAACCCCCAGGGTCCGGCGCTGCTGCACCGCGACTGCGACAACGTCGCCGCGTGGTTCACCAGCCGGGGCGTCGAGGCCGACGGCGAGGCGCTCCTCGCCGAGGCGCTGACCCGCGCCCTGTGACGCACCGGACGCGCGTCGGTGCCCCACCGCACGGGCGGTCAGCCCGTGGCGGAGTCCTCGCGGCGGTGGCGCACCATGGTCCAGGAGTTGATGCCGCCGCTGCGGCTGTAGTCGAGTTCGTCCAGGGCCACCGACGCCAGCGCCAGCCCACGGCCCCCCTCGGCGAAGGCGTCCTCCGGCATCGCCCACCGGCCGTCGGCCAGCTGCTCCTCCTCGAGGGCGTACTCCTGCCCGTCGTCGGAGAGGACGGCAGCCAGCCGCTCCGGCAGCACCGCGAGGTTGAAGGACCAGGCGACGGTGCCGTGCGGTCGGCCGTGCTCGACGACGTTGCCGGCGATCTCGATGACGGCGGTCTCGAACAGCATGATGTCGGTGGGCGCGACGGCCGGGTGCTCCTCGGCGACCTGCTGCAGCAGGTCGTGCAGCCGGTCCAGGCTCTCCGGGACGGACAGACCCTCGAGCGTGTAGTCACCACTCACGGCTGGCGTCCTCCACCGTCGGGAAGGGACGCAGCACCCGGTTGAGGCTGGTGAGCGTCAGGACCTGCAGGACCTGGTCGCCGACCTGGGCCAGGCGCAGGTCGCCGCCGGCCTGCCGGGCTGCCTTGAGACCTCCGACCAGGGCGCCCAGTCCGGAGGAGTCCACGAAGGTGGTCTTGCCGAGGTCGACGACGATCTGCGGCGACCCGTCGGCCACGGCCTTCGCCAGCATCTCGCGCATCTGCGGTGCCGCGGTCATGTTGAGCCGGGTGGGTCCGGTCACCACGGCACGCCGGCCCTCGGTCCGAACCTCGATGGTGGTCACGCGATCTGCTCCTTGCTGTTGGTGGACGAGTCCTGGTGGTCCTGGTCGGTGTCGCCGGCGGGACGATACAGGGCTGCTTCGAAGATGACGCTGATGATGAGCAGGTCGTAGGCCACCCAGAGGACGTTCACACCGGTGCCGATCTCACTGCTGGCCGCACCGGTCCAGAGCCGGACGATACCGGCCACGACCGCCACCACCAGCACGACGCAGGCCAGCAGCTGGGGCCAGACGAGTCGGAAGGGGAAGGGACGGGGACCTTGTCGACGGGTCTTGGGGGTCACGACGAAGCCGAGCGGGCGCCTGCCGAAGACGTTGGCCGCGGCCGTGACGCAGGCGCGGATCCACAGCGGGAAGAGGGCCAGGCTGTACTGGTGGCCGCGCCAGGTCTTCACGCCGTAGCCCACCACCAGGAAGAGGATCTGGTTGGCCACGAAGTAGGGGATGAAGCGCATGACGAAGTCCAGGCCGTATGCGTGGACCGGGAGCACCCCGAAGACGAGGTAGAAGACGGGCGCGGCCAGGAACACCACGGCGGCGAACCCGGAGAGGTAGCTCCACATGGTGGCGAAGTACATGAGGCGCTGCCCGGCGGACAGCCCCTTCTGCACGAGCGGGTTCTCCCGGAGCAGGACCTGCAGGGTCCCCTGGGCCCAGCGCAACCGCTGCTGGAGCATCGTGCCGAGGTCCTCCGGAGCCAGCCCGGTGGCGAGGATCTCGTGGTGGTAGACCGATCGCCACCCCTGGGAGTGCAGCCGCATGCACGTGGCCATGTCCTCGGTCACCGAGACGGTGGCCATCGGCATCATCGGCTGCGCCTCGTCGGCGCGGTCCACGTCGACCGACCGCAGCAGCTGACGCACCGACTCGATCGCGGCCAACGGCGAGAGCTCGCGCTCGCTGAGCAGGGTCAGTGCCTCGTCGTCGACGAGCAGCACCCCCGTCTCCTCGTCCACGTCGATGGCGGGGGGCAGCTCGGCCAGGTCGGCCCGGATCTGCTCGAGGTCGCTCTCGACCAGCCCGCGGGCCGCGCGGTCCGCGGCGCTCTGGAAGCCGTAGGTGACGTCCCCCACCGGTTCGCCGCGCCGCAGCGCAGCCATCGCCTGCTGGGCCGCGGCGCGCAGCTCCTCCACCGCCGAGACCGCAGCCGGCCCGTGCTCGCGAGCCGAGCGAGCGGCCCGGGCGAGGATCCTGCGCGAGGCACCGAGGGCGTCGCGCACGCCGTCCTCGACCTCACGGACATACCCGACGATGCCGAGCTGCATGAGGGCGTCCCGCCGCAGGACCGCGTTGGAGCCGCAGAAGAAGGCGGCGTTCCAGCCGTCCTTGCCCTGCTGGATCGGGCCGTAGAACAGCGGCGCCTGGCTGCCCAGGGGGTCGGAGTCGGTGACGTTGCTGAACCACTGCGGGGTCTGCACGAGGGCGACCTCGGGGTCGCGGAACCAGCCGAGGGTGCGGTCCAGGATCTCCGGCGCGGGGATCTGGTCGGCGTCCAGGATCAGCAGGAACTCGCCCTCGGTGAGGAAGAGCGCGTTGTTGAGGTTGCCCGCCTTCGCGTGCCGAGGCCGGTCGGCCCAGTCCTGGGTGCGGGTGAGGTAGCCCACCCCCAGCCGCTCAGCCGCCTGCCGCATGTCCGGGCGGTCTCCGTCGTCGAGGATCCAGGTCTGGTGCGGGTGCCGGATGTCCACGGCGGCCCGGGCGGTGGCGACCACCATCTCCACCGGCTCGTTGTAGGTGGTGATGAGCACGTCGACGGTGGCGTCCTCGGGAGGATCGGGGGCCTCGCCGCGCCGCTTCATCCGCCACACGGTGAGGCCGAAGAGGTAGGAGTCGATGAGGGCGTAGGTCTCGGCCATGACCAGGGGCACCGCGATCCACCAGTTCTCCCACCGCACCGAGAACAACCAGCGCCAGCCGACGTAGGAGGTGCCCAGCACCAGGGTCAGCACCACGAGCACCCGGACGAGCAGCTGGCGACCCATCAGGGGTCCCGTCGGACGACCAGCGCCGTCACGTCGTCGCTCACCACGTGCTCCGCCGCCCGGGCCAGGATCTCGTCCACCAGCTCCTGCGCCGTGGCGCAGACCCCGGAGAGCTCGCGGCCGGTCTCCACGGCGTCCCACGGCTCGTCGAAGAGGTCCAGGATGCCGTCGCTGACCACGGCCAGGGTCTCCCCCGGGGCCAGGACCTCCGCGTGGGTCTCCCAGGTGTCGCCGTCCACCGCCCCGATGGGGAGGTCCTCGGAGTTGAGCAGGCGGGCGGTCGACGCGGTGGCGTCGATGATGACCGCCAGCCCGTGACCGGCGTCGACATACCCCATCTCGCCGGTCTCGGGGACCAGCCGCGCGGCGAACATCGTCACGAAGCTCCCGGTGTCGTCGAGGTCGTCGGCCATGCTCGCGGCCACCCGTTCGAAGGCCTGCGGGAGCGGGTTGTAGCGCGAGGCCCCCCGGAGCACCGCACGCAGCCCCGCCGCGAGGATGGCGGCGGTCAGTCCCTTGCCCATGACGTCCGCGAGGACGAACTGGTGCCCGTCGGGCAGCTCCTGCCAGTCGTAGAAGTCACCGCTCACCGAACGCGCCGGCGCACCGCCACCGGCGATGTCGTAGCCCGCGAGCTGAGGGGAACGGCGGGGCACCAGCCGCCGCTGCACCTGCTCGGCCTCCAGCCGCTCGTCGGAGCGGACCAGCTCGTCCTCCACCCAGCTCGCCAGGTCCCCCAGGAGGCGCTCCTCGATCGCGCTGAACTCCCTGGGCTGGCCACCGGCCAGGCACAGCGAGCCGACCGTCTGACCTCCCGGCGCGTGCAGCGGGTGCCCGGCGTAGAAGCGCACGTGCGGGTCACCGGCCACCATGGCCGTGTCCCGGAACCTGGGGTCCAGCAGGGCGTCGGGCACGACCAACGTGGAGTCCTGCTGCACGGTGTGGGCGCAGAACGAGTCCGCGCGGGGCACCGAGCTGCACTCCATCCCCAGGGCGGCGATGGTGTGCTGGGCGTCCGCGTCGACGAGGTTGACGGCCACCACCGGCACGCGGAAGAGCTGCTGCGCCAGTCGGACCACGCGGTCGAAGCGGCCCCCGGTCGGCGTGTCCACGACGTCGAGGAGCCTCAGTGCGTCCACCCGACCCACCTCGGTCACCAGTGTCGAGCCCTCCCTATTCACGCGCTGACCTGTCCTTTCCGCGTTCCCGACGAAGCCCCTTCACCCTAACCGGTAACCGCCGCCAGCGCTGGGAGCGCGACGTATCCGGATCGGTCCGCGCACGGTGGACGGGTCCACCACCTGGCCGCCCTGGAGGATCTCGACCTCGCCGGAGGCCACCAGCCGACGGGCCGCCCGGCGCGCCGGCTCCATGAGGTCGCGCCACTCCTGCACGTCATGGGCAGGCGCCACCTGGCGCGCCGCCTCCGAGGGGCAGATGGTGGCCCCGCCGGCCCGCTGGTCCAGCAGGGTGCGGATCGCGGTCTCCAGCTCGTGGTCCACCTCGCCGACCCCTCGACGCCGGCACGCCGCCGAGCAGTAGCGCACCTGGTCCCAGTCGCGTTCCCACTTCTTGCGCCACGCGAACGTCCGGCCGCAGGCCACGCAGGTCTTCTCCGGCCGCCGGCGGTCCGCGCTCACCGCAACCCGCTCCGGGAGAAGCCCTGGACGAACCAGCGCTGCGCGAGGAGGAAGACCAGCACCATCGGCGCGACGGTGATGAGGGCGAAGGCCATCGTCGCGCCGTAGTCGGGGCCGAACTGGCCCTGCAGGAAGAGCAGCCCCACCGGCAGGGTGTAGAGCGCGTTCTCCCGCAGCGCGATGAGCGGCCAGGCGAAGTCGTTCCACACCTGCAGCATGCTCATGAAGAAGAGCACCGCGATGAGCGGTCGCGACAGCGGCAGCACGATGCGCCAGAAGATCTGCAGGTGCGACGCGCCGTCGATCCGCGCCGCCTCGATGAGCTCGCGCGGGATGGTGAGGATGAACTGCCGCGCCAGGAAGACACCGAAGGCGGAGGCCGCCGTCGGCAGGATCACCGCCCAGTAGCTGCCGTAGAGACCGAGGTCGGTGACCAGCCGGAACAGCCCGACCATGATGACCTGCACCGGCAGCATGAGCGTGGACAGCGCGACCAGCAGCAGCACGCCCGACCCCGGGAAGCGGAGGTGGGCGAAGGCATACCCGGCGAGCAGGTTGACGAGCACGATGATGACCGAGGTCACCAGGGCGATCGCCACCGAGTTGCCGAACCACGTGAGCACCGGGAAGGAGTCGAGGACGCGCCGGAAGTTGTCCAGCGTCGCCTGCTCCGGCCACAGCCGCAGCCCTCCCCCGGACAACGAGGACCGGGTGGAGAAGGCGACGACGACCATCCAGTAGAGCGGGAAGAGGATGACGGCCGCGGCGAGCAGGGCCCCGGCCAGGCGGAGCACCGCGGCGCTGCGGCGGCGGGCGACGTGGCCGGTCACTCGGTCTCCTCCCGACGGCGCTGCGCGCGCCACCGCAGGGCGGTGACCACGAGGGTGACCGCGAGCAGGACCACGCCGATGGCCGCGGCATACCCCTGGTCGCGGGTGACGAAGCCGGTGTCGTAGGCGTAGGTGACCAGCACCGTCGTGGCCCGCTCCGGTCCTCCGCCGGTCATGACGAAGACGATGTCGAAGACCTGGAAGGAGTAGATGATGTTGAGGATGACCAAGAAGAACGACTGGTTGCTCAGCTGCGGGACGGTGACGTGGCGCAGCCGCTGCCAGGCGTTGGCGCCGTCCAGCCGGGCCGCCTCGTAGAGCTCGTGCGCCACCCCCTGCAGACCCGCCAGGTAGATGAGCATGTTGAAGCCCACCCGCCACCAGAGCGTCATGATGACGACCGAGGCGAAGGCCGCCGGGCCGTGGGTCTGCCAGTCGACCTGCGGCAGCCCCAGGGCGCGGGCGACCTCGGTGAGGAAGCCGCTGTTCTCGTCGAAGATGAGCACGCCCATGAGCGCGGTCGCCACCCCGGAGATCGCCATCGGCAGGATGAGCACCGACCGCAGGGCGCCGCGCGCCGGGAGCGCGGAGTCCAGGAGCAGGGCCAGACCGAGGCCGATGCCCATCGCCGCGGGCGTCACCAGGACCGTGTAGAGCGCGGTGTTCAGCGTCGCCCGCCAGAAGACCGGGTCCTGCGCGAGGCGCCGGTAGTTGTCCAGGCCGACGAAGGTGCCCTCGCCGAAGCCGTTGGTCTCCTGCAGGCTGATGACCATCGCGCCGCCCAGCGGCAGCAGCACGAAGACCCCGAGGAGCAGCAGCGTGGGCGCGGCGAAGGCGTAGCCCGCCCACGCCTCGCGGACGCGGGCCGTCACTGCGTCGCAGCCTCGATGCCGTCGGAGAGCGTCGCGAGGGTCGTCTCCACGTCGGCGTCGCCGAGGAAGCTGGCCTCCAGACCGTCCTGGAGCACCGTGATGATCGAGGACATGTCGGGCGAGGCGACCTGCCCCGAGTCCTGGGGCAGGACGGCGCTGGACTGCTGCAGGAAGACCTGCGTCAGCTCGGGGCGCACGTCGAACTCGATGCCCTCCTCCACGAGGTCGGCGCGGGTGGGCAGCAGCGAGGACCCGGCGCAGAACTCGCGCATCTGCTCGGCCTCGGTCACGAACTCCAGGAAGCGCGCGACCAGCTCGGGCTGCTCGGTCTGCGCGGTGGCCACGAGCGCGTTGCCGCCGAAGTCGCCGGCCGAGCGCTCGTTGCGGGGCGGGAAGGTGGCCGCCCACTCCCGCTCGTAGGTCGCCTCGGCGTCGGGGATGAGGAAGGCCCCTGCGAAGACCATGGGCACGGTCCCCGCGAACCAGCTGTCCGCGGCATACGTCGAGGAGCTGATGGAGTTGTTGCGCGGCACCAGGTTGTCGCGGAAGAAGCTCGTGGTGAACTCCACCGCCGCGGCTCCGGCGTCGGAGTCGATCGCCGGCGTCACGAGGTCGTCCTCGAGGAAGCGACCGTCGGCCTCGAAGAGCCAGCTCAGCCAGCGGGTCACCCCGTTGCCCTGCCAGTTGTAGGCGAAGGGCGACTGGTCCGAGGGCAGCGACTCCTGCAGCCGGCGGGCGACGTCGGCGAACTCCTCCCAGGTCCAGGCCTCCTCCAGCGTCTGCGGCACCGCGTCGATGCCGGCGTCCGCCAGGGCCTGGACGTCGTAGAGGATCACCGAGGTGTCGGTGTGGTGGGGCACGCCGAAGGGCGAGCCCCCGCTCTGCACCGCGGCCCAGGCCTGGGGGGTGAACCGGTCGGCGAAGCCGTCGCTCAGGTGCGGCGTGAGGTCCAGCAGCTGGTCGCGGCCGGCGTAGCTGCCGAAGGTGTAGTACGGGACGCGGAACACGTCGGGCGGGTTCCCGGCCTGGAGCTGGGCGTCGATGTTGGTGAACATCTGCTCGTACGGGACGGCGTTGAGCTCGACGCTCGCCCCGTCGTTGGCGGCCTCGAAGGCCGAGATGGCCGACCGCAGGGCGGAGAGCTCGGCGTCGGTGCCCCAGGTGGTGAAGGTGAGGGACCTCTCGGTCGAGGCGGAGCCGGAGCCGGTGGAGAACCCGGCGCAGCCGCCGAGGGCCGCCGGTGTCGCTGCCGCTCCCAGGGCAGCGAGGAATGAGCGTCGGGACAGTCGCATGGGCACTCCATGAGGTGAGGTGGGGCGGTGACGGATGCCGTGCGGGGAGCGGCTGCTGCGAGCCTAACCGCGCCGGAGGGACCCGTCCTGTTCTGCCGTCCCGTCCGGGCCACGGGGCTCGGTCGCCGTGCCGAGGCCCGGGAATTCTGCGCCGGTGCTCGTCGCTGCAGCGGGTATGACTGTTCCGACACTGAAGCTCCATGACGGCACCACCATCCCCCAGCTCGGTTTCGGGGTCTTCCAGATCCCGCCGGAGCAGACCAAGCAGGCGGTGCTGCAGGCGTTCGAGTTCGGCTACCGCCACATCGACACCGCGCAGATGTACCAGAACGAGGCGGGTGTCGGGGAGGCGATCGCCGAGTCAGGCCTCTCGCGCGACGAGATCTACGTCACCACCAAGCTCAACAACGGGTTCCACCGGCCGGAGGACGCCCGGCGCTCCCTGGACGAGTCGCTGGACCGTCTCGGCCTGGACCAGGTCGACCTCTTCCTCATCCACTGGCCGCTGCCCACCCGCTACGACGGCGACTACGTCTCCACCTGGGAGACCATGCTCGAGCTGCAGCGTGCCGGCAAGACCCGCTCGGCCGGCGTCTCCAACTTCGAGCCCGACCACCTCGAGCGCATCGTCGAGGCCACGGGGAGCGCCCCGGTGGTGAACCAGATCGAGGTGCACCCCTACTTCACCAACGACGCGGCCCGCAAGGCCACGCAGCAGCACGGGGGTCTGGTCGAGGCCTGGTCGCCCATCGCCCAGGGCGCCATCCTCGACGACGCCGTCCTGCTCGGGATCGCCGAGGCCCACGGCCGCACCCCGGCCCAGGTGGCGCTCCGCTGGCACGTCCAGCGCGGCGACATCATCTTCCCCAAGTCGGTGACGCCGGGCCGGATGCAGCAGAACTTCGCGCTCTTCGACTTCGAGCTGACCGAGGAGCAGATGGCCGCCGTCGCCGGGCTGGACCGGGGCGAGAACGGCCGCCGGGGTCCGCACCCCGACGAGATGGACGTCATCCCCGACTGACGCCGGTGCCACCGGGGCACCGCCCGGGTGACGCTCTCGACCGACGCCCCGTCAGCCTGCTGGCGGGGCGTCGGTCGCGTCCAGGGCAGCCAGGTCCGCCTCGAGGAGGGCGGCCATCCGCGCGGCCTGCTCCCCCTCCAGCCCGACCGCCTCGAGCTCGGCCTGCACTGCGGTCGCCACGACCTGCGCCTGCTCGGGGTGCAGCAGCCCCAGCCGCACGGCGTGCGCCGCGGCCCCGACGTAGGTGTCGAAGACGTGCACCCCTCGCGCGGCCCACGCGGCCCGCTCGGCCGCGTCCAGCCCGGTGACGTCGTGCAGGAGCGTGCCGACGACGTGGTCGTGCGGCCGCGCGGCCATCTCCGCGCCGACGTCGCCGTCGGCCTGCCCGCTGTCGCCGATGAAGACCATGCGGCACTCGGGGAAGAGCAGGTGGTCGCGCTCCATGTTCTGGAGCTTGCGCTCGGCGATGGCGTTCTTGGTGTGCAGGTTGAGCAACGAGCCTCCGAGCACGGTGTGGGTCGGCAGGCCGAGCTCGGCGAGGTCGTCCCGGGTGTACTGCTCCACGAGCCCGAGCGGACCACCCGGCCGGGCCGTGACGAAGGTGAGGTCCCCGACCCGCCCCGGGTCCTCGGCCGCCCCGCTGTCCAGCTCGGTGAGGAGCCGGACGACGCCGGGGTAGACCGTGCCGCGCGGGTAGCGCTCGTCGTGGATCGCGCAGCGCACGGTGTCGTCGATGTCGCACAGCACCCGCAGGTCCGGGGACGGCTCGCCCGTCGCCTGGGCGGCGATGTGCTCGAGCAGGACGTCCTGGAGGTCCTCGTCGAGGTCGTCGAAGACCAGGTGCTCGAGGTCGTGGTGGTCACCGGTGGCGTTGAGGCGGTACTTGAGGTCGCGGAACGCCGCACCCTCCAGGGCCGTCATCGTCTGGACGACCGCCTCCTGGTCCTCCCGCGTCACCCGCCCCCGGTGCAACGGCCCGATGAGCCGGGCCAGCAGCTCGGTCGGCACGGTCGCCATCACGGGCGAAGCATCCATGGACCCTCCTGTGTCGACCCGGGTCGTCCGGACCCGGGACGAGCCAGCCTGCCAGGCCTGCCCACCTGGCGACCACCCGAGGCGTCAGCAGGCGACCCGCAGGGCCCGGGCGCGGACCTCGGCGCGGGCGGACACGCAGCCGGTGACGACGTCCCCGTCGACCTGCACCGGGCCGGGCGCCGCCAGGGTGACCTCGACCGACGTGCCGCTGCGGTAGCCCAGGGCGGGGTGCGCACGCCGTCGGACCCGCAGCCCGGCGGCCCCGATGGAGGCCCAGTCGCCCACCCGCCGCGGGCGCACCACGGCGACGTGCAGCCGGCCGTCGTCCATCACCGCTCCCGCACCCGGCACGAGGCGGGCGCCCAGCGGCAGCCGACCCCCGTTGACGGCGAGCACGCTCCAGGCGGTCTCGGCCCGCTCGTCGGTGTCGTCGACCCTGACCCGCACCGGCGTCCCCGGGCTGCCCAGTCGACGCAACCCCGGCGTGACGTAGGCCCACCAGCCCGTCCGTGCCTTGGCCGCCGGGGAGAGGCCGGCGAGGATCTCGGCGTCGTGGCCCACCCCGACCACGACGAGGAAGGGCAGGGTGCGCACCGACCCGTCCGCGTGCCGGACCTCCACCAGGCCCAGGTCGACCTCCCGTGCCGCGCCCGTCACGGCGAGCCGCGCCGCCGCCCGTGGGCCGCGGGCCAGCAGGCCGAGGTTGCGGGCGGCCAGGTTGGCCGTGCCGCACGGGACGATCCCCAGGGTCGCCCGGGCGCCGACCACACCCGCGACCTCCCGGACCGTGCCGTCTCCCCCGGCCACGACGACGCGGGTGCACCCGGCGTCCAGGGCCGCCCGGGCCTGCTCCGCACCGGGCTCGGCGACCGTGGTGGTCCAGACCTCGGGGGCCTCCAGGCCCGCTCGGGCGCACGCGGCGTGGACCTCGTGCCGCGCCCGGGCCGCACCGCGCGCGACCGGGTTGAGGACCAGCGCGACCGAGCCCACGGCCCGGGGGTCCTCAGACCAGCCGGGCCGACAGCGAGGTCGCCACGGCGTCGGGGGTCAGGCCGATCCGCTCCAGCACCTGGTCGCGCGAGCCGTGGTCCAGGAACTCCTGGGGGATGCCGTAGCCGTGCACCGGCACGTCGACCCCCGCGTCGTCGAAGGCCCGCGAGACCGCGCTGGCGATGCCGCCGCCGACGATGTTGTCCTCGATGACCGCGACCCGGCCGGCCCCCCGGGCCAGCTCCAGCAGGTCCGGGGCCACCGGCAGCACCCAGCGCGGGTCGACGACCATGACCCGGCGGCCCTCCGCGTGCAGCTTGTCGGCCACCTGCAGCGCGGTGCCGGCCATCGACCCGACCCCGACGAGCAGCAGCTCGGGCGCCTCGTCGGTCGCCGCCGAGCCCTCGGCCGGCACGTCGCGCAGGACGTCGAGGGTGCCGATCCGGCGGACCGCCTCGATGGGTGGCCCGACGCTGCCCTTCGGGAAGCGGACCACGGACGGGCCGTCGTCGATGTCCACCGACTCGCGCAGCGCGAGCGCGACCTGCTGGCCGTCGCGCGGCGCGGCGACCCGCACCCCGGGGACGATGCCCACGAGGGTGAGGTCCCACATGCCGTTGTGGCTGGCGCCGTCCGAGCCGGTGATCCCCGCCCGGTCGAGCACGAAGGTCACCCCCTGACGGTGCAGCGCGCAGTCCATGAGCAGCTGGTCGAAGGCGCGGTTGAGGAAGGTCGCGTAGATGCAGACCACCGGGTGCATCCCGGTGAAGGAGAGCCCGGAGGCCATCGCGACCGCGTGCTGCTCGGCGATGCCCACGTCGAAGACCCGGTCGGGGAAGCGCTCGGCGAAGGGCTGCAGACCGACCGGGATGAGCATGGCGGCGGTCAGCGCGACGATGTCGTCGCGCTCCCTGCCCAGGCGCACGAGCTCGTCGCTGAACTCGTCGGTCCAGGAGCGGCCCGACACCTCCAGCGGGAGGCCCGTCTCGGGGTTGATCTTGCCGACGGCGTGGAAGCGGTCGGCCTCGTCGGCGGTCGCCGGGTCGTAGCCGTGGCCCTTCTCGGTGAGCACGTGCACGAGGACCACCCCGCCGAAGTCGTGCGCCCGGCGCAGCGCGGTCTCCATCGCCTCCACGTCGTGGCCGTCGACCGGGCCGAGGTACTTCAGCCCCAGGTCCTCGAACATGCCCTGCGGGCTGACGATGTCCTTGAGGCCCTTCTTCATGCCGTGCAGCGTGTCGTAGACCTGCCGGCCGACCATGGGGGTGCGCGACAGCTGGCGCTTGCCCCACGAGAGGACGTGCTCGTACTCCTGGGTGGCCCGCAGCGAGGCGAGGTAGTCGGCCATCCCGCCGCGGGTCGGCGCGTAGGACCGCTCGTTGTCGTTGATGACGATGATGAGCGGCAGGTCGGGCTGGTCGGCGATGTTGTTGAGCGCCTCCCACACCATGCCGCCGGTCAGCGCGCCGTCACCGATGACGGCCACCGTGTGCCGGTCGGTCTCGCCGCGCAGCTTGCGGCCGGTGGCGATCCCGATGGCCCAGGAGAGGGAGGAGCTGGCGTGGCTGTTCTCCACGACGTCGTGGTCGGACTCGGCGCGGCTGGGGTACCCCGACAGGCCCCCCTGCTTGCGCAGCGTCGACAGGTCGTGCCGCCCGGTCAGCAGCTTGTGGACGTAGGAGATGTGCCCGGTGTCGAACAGCAGGGTGTCGCGCGGGGAGTCGAAGACCCGGTGCAGCGCGAGGGTCAGCTCGACCACGCCGAGGTTGGGGCCGAGGTGGCCGCCGGTCTGGGAGACCGAGGAGATGAGGTATGCCCGGATCTCCTCCGCGAGGGACACCACCTGACCCTGCGTCAGCTTCTTGAGGTCGGACGGTCCGGTGATCGTGCGCATGAGGGCCACGGGACTCCTCCGGGTGTCGGCGGCGGTGCGGTCGAGGGTCAAGTCTACGCAGCCGGGCCTGGGACACCGCTGGGTCGGGCGGCGGGGCGCCTATGCTCCGAGGATGAGCACACCTGCCACCCCCGTGGTCATCGGCGTCTACGACGCCGACGGCGGGGTGCTGGGCGAGGCGGCCTACCTCTGGGGCACGATCCGGGGCACCGTCCACTGCTCCCTGTGCGACATCACGCACTCCCCGGGGCGGAGGAAGAAGGAGTGGGACGCCATGGTGGCCCGGCTCGACGCCACGGTCGAGCTGCGCCACCGCAACGAGCTGACCGCGGCGCAGAGCACGGCCGCGCTGGAGTCCGGTCTGCCGGTGGTGCTGGTCGCCGACCTCGAACGCCAGCGCTACGACGTGCTGCTGGACGCGCAGGACCTCGACGGCCTCGGCGGCGACGTCGCGGCCTTCGGCGAGCTGCTCCAGGCGCGGCTGGCCGCCCGCTGACCCTGGTCCGGCCGGGCCCTCAGAGGTGCACGGTGCCGGTGACCGCCAGGACGACCCGCCCGCCGACCCACAACCGCTCCCCCTCACGCCGGACCTCGATCCGCGCGTCCCGCCCGAGCACGCTTCCCTGGCGTGCGGAGTAGTGGGTCCATCCCTGGTCGCGCTCCGCCAGGATCATCGCCACCGAGGCATTCAGGCTGCCGGTGGCCGGGTCCTCGCGGCGGCCGGTCTGGTCGGGGAAGAAGGCGCGCACCTCGTAGCCGTCCGCGAGGTCCCCGCCGAACACCCCGAGGTGGGTCTGGTCGCCCTCCCCGAAGCGGGGCCGCAGCGCGCTCACGGCGGCGGCGTCGGGCAGCTCGGCGACCACCCATCCCGGGCCGTTGTCCCCCCACTGCACGCTCAGCGGCTCCTGACCCAGGATGTCGGCGACGTGGTCGGCCGTCCCGGCGTCCACCGGCCCGGAGCGCAGCAGGGGCGGGGCGGCGAAGGACAGCACGTCACCCTCGGAGCGGAGGTCGACCCGACCCAGTCCGCACTCCTGGACGACGGTGCCCGCGGCGGCGGGCCGCCCTCCGGCGTCGAGCCAGGCCCGGCAGCTGCCCAGCGTGGGGTGCCCGGCGAAGGGCAGCTCGGTCGTCGGCGTGAAGATCCGCACCCGGTAGTCCGCGGCCGGGTCGTCCGGACGCAGCAGGAAGGTCGTCTCCGACAGGTTGGTCCAGGCGGCGAAGCGCTGCATCGTCGCGGCGTCCAGGTCGTCGGCGTCGTGGACCACGGCCAGGGGGTTGCCGTCCCCGGTGCGGGTCGAGAAGACGTCGTACTGGCTGAACCGGTGAGGCATCGGGCCAGGCTAGACGACTCACGGGATCGGCGCCCGCAGGCGCAGCGCCTCCAGCAGCAGGCCGGCCGCCCGGTGGTTGGCCCGCAGCCGCAGCCCCTCCCGGGCCAGCGACTCCAGCACGTCGCCGAGGGTGCCGGGGGGCAGCGCGGGCCCCAGCTCGGGGCGCACGTCGCGCCACGCCCCCCGCATCGCCTCCAGCTGCGCCTCCAGGTGGCGCGTCGCCACCCAGGCGAGCGCCGCAGGGTGCCGCCGCCACGCGGCATACGCCCGGTAGTCGGCCGGGCACTGGTCGAGCAGCCAGGAGACCGCGGCCTGCTCCCAGCCGGCGACCCCGGCCGGGGGGACCCGGTCGGGCCATCCGGGCGGTCCGCTGCTCATGCGAACAAGTGTACGACGACCGCCCACGCCCCGCTGCTCGCCATCCACAGCACGCCTCCCTTATTATGAGCACGCAGATCTTCGCTATTTCGACGAACGGGACACCATGACCAGCGCCGCCACCGCCGCCCTGCAGCGGAGCCGTCAGCTCCACCCGCTCCACGTCCGCCGCGCCGCCGTCAGCCACGTCGAGCAGCTCGGCGGCCGGATGCGGCGCATCACCCTCGGGCTCGAGGCCGGCACGCCGCCGATCCCCTGGGTGAGGCTGGCCGTCGGCGACCACGTCAAGGTCGCCTTCCCGCACCCGACCACCGGCGAGCTCACGCTCCCGACCGTCGTCGACGACCGGCCCAGCCTCCCCGAGGGCGCGCAGCGCCCGGTGACCCGGGACTACACCGTGCGCGAGGTCCACGAAGCGGACCAGACCCAGCAGGTGACGATCGACTTCGTCGTGCACGGCACCGGCCCGGCGAGCACCTGGGCGAGCGGCGCCCGGAAGGGCGACGTCGTCGGCCTGCTCGGCCCGCGCGGGTCGATGACCGAGCCGGCCGACGCCCGGCGCTACGTCTGCCTGGCGGACGAGACCGCGCTGCCCGCCGTCGGCCGCTGGCTCGAGGAGGCGCCCGCGGGCATACCCCTGGAGGTCGTGGTCCAGGTCCCGGACGCGACCTGCCTGGTGCCCCTGCCCCAGCGCGCGGACGCCCGCGTCACCTGGCTCATGGACGAGGAGGAGGGCACGCTCGCCGAGTCGCTGCGGTCCCTGCCCCCGGAGCCGGGCGACTACGTGTGGGCCGCGGGCGAGGCCGGCGCGATGGTCCAGGTGCGCCGTGCGGCGGCCGAGCTCGGCGTCGGCGGGGAGGCCCTGCAGCCCAGCGCGCTGCAGGTGGACGGCTACTGGCGGCGCGGCGTCGCCGGGCGCGACCACCACGAGCCGCTGGAGAGCTGAGCATCTTCACGGCGCGCCGTCGCAGTGGCACGATGACCCCATGGCGACGCGCAGCAACGCGAAGAAGACCGAGGGGACCACGAGCGGGGGCACCGCCGGAAAGGTGCCGCGGCTGAACAAGAAGGTCTACGAGGACGAGCTGCTCCGGCTCCAGGAGCAGCTCGTGGGGATGCAGACGTGGATCAAGGAGACCGGCCACCGTCTCGTCGTCGTCTTCGAGGGTCGGGACGCGGCCGGCAAGGGTGGGGCGATCAAGCGGGTCACCGAGTACCTCTCCCCCCGCGACGCCCAGATCGTGGCCCTGCCGACCCCGACCGAGCGGCAGAAGACGCAGTGGTACTTCCAGCGCTACATCGAGCACCTGCCCGCCGCCGGCGAGACCCGGCTCTTCGACCGCTCCTGGTACAACCGTGGCGGGGTCGAGCGGGTCATGGGCTACTGCACCTCGGAGGAGCACCGGCGCTGGCTGCAGCAGACCCCGATCTTCGAGCGGATGCTCATGGACGACGGCATCATGCTGCGCAAGTACTGGTTCTCGGTCTCAGACGACGAGCAGGAGCGCCGCTTCCGGTCGCGGATGGAGGACCCGATGCGCCGCTGGAAGCTCTCCCCCACCGACCTGGAGTCGCTGACCCGGTGGGAGGACTACAGCCGGGCCAAGGACGAGATGTTCGTCCACACCGACATCCCCGAGGCCCGGTGGAACGTCGTGCCGTCCGACGACAAGCGCTCGGCCCGCATCAACATGATCGCCCACCTGCTCTCCACGGTCCCCTACGAGCAGGTGGACCAGGACGAGCTGAGCATGCCGGAGCGCCCCGACTCGACCGGCTACCAGCGCACCGACCGGCGGCTGCAGCTGCCGGTCCCCGACCACGCCGCCGCGGTCGGGGAGGAGGCGGGCAAGCCGGTGGAGCGCCGCTCCCAGCAGGACCTCAGCTAGCCGCCGCGCTCAGTCGATCTGCAGCTCGCCCATCGGCTCCCAGCCGTCCCCGTCGACCTGGCGGGAGACGATCTGCGGGGTGCCGGTGAGGTGCGGGCGCATGGCCTCGATGCCCTCGGTGAAGTGCGGGCTCTCGACGTGCTGGGCCGCACCCTCGTCGGTGAACGCCTCGACGAGGACGTACTGCAGCGGGTCCTCCAGGCTCCGGGACCACTCGAAGGAGATGTTGCCCTCCTCGCTGCGGCAGTCGGCGGTGTAGTCCGCTACGATCTCCGGCCACTGCTCGGCGGACTCGGGCTTGACGGGGAACTTGACGACGATGAAGTACATGCGCCCGATCGTGGGGTGCCCCGCGCTGGACGTCAAGCGCGGCTGCCCCATGATGGGGGCGTGAGCACGACACCCGCCGGTGCGCGCACCGTGGAGCGCACCTTCGCCCTGCTGGAGCTCGTCGCGGACCGGGGCGGCGCCACCGCGCGGGAGCTCGCCGACGAGCTCGGCCTGCCGCTGTCGACCGTCTACCGGCTGGCTGCGGACCTCGTGGCGAGGGACTACCTGCTCCACCTGCGCCACGAGGGCCGCTTCGAGCTCGGCTTCAAGCCGCACCGCCTCGGGCTGGCGCTGCACCGCCAGATCGGGCTGTCCGCCCAAGTGCGCCAACGGGTCGTGGACCTGCACCGCGCGACCGGCTGCGCGGCATACCTCGCGATCCGCAGGGGTGCCACGCTGGCGCTCATCTTCGTCGCCGACTCCCCCGAGTGCCCGCGGCTGGAGCCCATGACCTTCGGCTTCCACGAGGCACCGCACGCGACCGCCTTCGGCAAGATCCTGCTCGCCGACCTGGACGACACCGAGCGGCAGGTGGAGCTCGCCCGCTACGGGCTGCCCGCCCTCACCCCGCGCACCATCACCGACGCCGGGGTGCTCGAGGCGCACCTGGCACGGGTCCTCCGGCGCGGTGTCGCCTGGGAGTTCGAGGAGTTCCTGCCCGGCAGCAGCTGCGCCGCCGTGGCCGTCCGCCGGCCGGACTTCGGCCTGCTCGGCTGCGTGGCCGTCTCCGCCGGCGCCTCCCGCTTCGATGGTCCGGACCTGCGCATCGAGCACCGGCTGCGGGTGGCGGCGGGTGACGTCGCCGCATACTTCCGGCGCGGTGACCCCGGCGTTCTCACGCAATGAGAACACCCGTAGCGGGCACCGCCGGACGCGCCTAGCGTGGGCGGCACGTCGCACGACGCGGTGCGACGAGGGACGAGGAGGCTTCATGGCGGACAAGGACTCGGCAACCATCAAGCGCGACACGAGCTCCGCGCTGCGCGGCGGCCCGGCCGCCCTCACCTCCCGGCAGCGGCAGGTGCTTGTCCGGCTGCTGCGGGTGGCCTACCCGCACGACAGCTTCCCCGACGGCCCCTACGAGCGCACCGCGGACGCCGTGGTCGAGGCCACCGCCGACGACCGGCGCCTCGCCGCCACCCTCGGTCCCGACCTGGACATGCTGGACACCATCTGCGGCGGTGACTTCCTCGGGGCACCGGACGAGGAGGCGACCCTCATCCTGCGCGAGTATGCCGACGAGCCCTACTTCCGGCAGATCCGCGGCGTGGCCGTCGTCGCGCTCTACGACGACCGCGAGGTCTGGGACCTGCTCGGCTACGAGGGCCCGAGCTTCGACCAGGGCGGTTACCTGCACCGGGGCTTCGACGACCTGGACTGGCTGCCCGACCCGCGGATCACCGAGTTCGACGGCGAGCCACGCACCGAGATGCGCACCCCCGAGGAGGACTCCCGATGACCACCCACGGCAAGCCCATCCCCCAGGACGAGCCGGTCGTCGTCGTCATCGGATCCGGCGCCGGTGGCGGCACGGTCGCCCACGAGCTGGCGGCGCAGGGCGTCAAGGTCGTCGTCCTCGAGGCCGGGCCCTACCTCACCGCGGACGACTACACCAACGACGAGTGGCCGGCCTTCAACCAGATGGCCTGGCTGGACATGCGGACCACGTCCGGGTCGTACCGCGTGGCGCGGGACTTCCCCAACCTGCCGGCCTGGATCGTCAAGGCGGTCGGCGGGACCACGACTCACTGGGCCGGCGCGACGCCGCGCTTCATGGCGCACGAGTTCGCGGCGCGGAGCACCTACGGCGAGGTCGAGGGGGCGAACCTGCTGGACTGGCCGGTCACGCTCGAGGAGATGGAGCCGTGGTACGACCGGGCCGAGAAGGCCATGGGCTCCTCGCACCGGCACGGGCGGCCGCCGCTGCCGGCGAACAACAACTACAAGGTCTTCGCGAACGGTGCCGAGCGTGCCGGCTACACGTACTACGCCACCGGCCCCTACGCCACCAACGCCGAGCCCTACGACGGCCGCCCTGCCACGGTGCAGGACGGCTTCAACTTCCAGGGCGACAAGTCCGGCGCCAAGTGGTCCACCCTCGTCCGGGAGATCCCGCGGGCCCTGGAGTCCGGCAACGCCGAGCTGCGCCCGCTGTCCCAGGCGGTCCGCATCACCCACGGCCCGGACGGGCGGGTCGACGCGGTGGAGTACCTCGACGCCGACGGCAACCTGCACCGGCAGGCGACGCGGGCGGTGTGCGTCGCCGGCAACTCCATCGAGACGCCCCGGCTGTTGCTCATGAGCGACTCCCCCTCGCACCCGGACGGCCTGGCCAACTCCTCCGGCCAGGTGGGCCGCAACTACATGCGGCACCTGACCGGCTCGGCGTACGCCCGCTTCGAGCAGCCGGTGCGGATGTATCGCGGCGAGACGATGGCCGGCATCATCGCCGACGAGGCGGTCCACGACCCCTCCCGCGGCTTCGTCGGCGGCTACTACATGGAGACCCTGTCGCTCGGCCCGGCCTTCCTGGCCAGCTTCGTCGAGCCCGGCAGCTGGGGACGCGAGTTCACCCGGCTCATGGACGCCTACGCCCACACGGCGGGTATGTGGCTGGTCGGCGAGGACATGCCGCAGGAGTCCAACCGCATCACGCTGGACCCCGACGTCAAGGACCAGTGGGGCCTCCCCGCACCGCACGTCCACTTCGACGACCATCCGAACGACATCGCGATGCGGCGGCACGCCTACCGCGCCGCCGACACGATTTACCGGGCCGCCGGCGCCCTCGGGGTGCACCACACGCCGCCCTACCCGGCGACGCACAACCTGGGCAGCTGCCGCATGGCCGCCGACCCGGCGGACGGACCGCTCAACGGCTGGGGTCAGGCGCACGACGTGCCCAACCTCTTCGTCTCCGACGGCTCCGTGATGACCACCGGCGGCGCGGCCAACCCGACGCTGACCATCGTGGCGCTCGCGATGCGGCAGGCGGACCACCTCTGCGAGCTGCTCCGCACCGGGGAGCTCTGAGGACGCTCATCGGCCCGTGACGACAGCGGCGCCCCGTCGGCCCGAGGGCTGACGGGGCGCCGAGGTGCGGTATGCCGGTGCTCGCCTCAGACGCTCACCAGCGAGCGCAGGACGTACTGCAGGATGCCGTCGTTACGGTAGTAGTCGGCCTCGCCCGGGGTGTCGATGCGGACCACGGCGTCGAACTCGACGGTGCGGCCGCCGTCCTTGGTCGCGGCGACCTGGACCGTCTTCGGCGTGGACCCGTCGTTGAGCGCGGTGACGCCGCTGATGTCGAAGGTCTCGGTGCCGTCCAGACCCAGGCTCTCCGCGGTCTCGCCCTGCGGGAACTGCAGCGGCAGCACGCCCATCCCGATGAGGTTGGACCGGTGGATGCGCTCGTAGGACTCGGCGATGACCGCCTTGACCCCGAGCAGACGCGTGCCCTTGGCGGCCCAGTCGCGCGAGGACCCGGAGCCGTACTCCTTGCCGGCGAGGACGACGAGCGGGATGTCCTGCTCGGCGTAGGCCTGGGCGGCGTCGTAGATCGTCGTCTGCTCGCCGCCGTGGGTGAAGTCACGGGTGAATCCACCCTCGACGCCGTCCAGCAGCTGGTTGCGCAGCCGGATGTTGGCGAAGGTGCCGCGGATCATGACCTCGTGGTTGCCGCGCCGCGAGCCGTAGGAGTTGAAGTCCTTGCGGTCGATGCCGTGCTCGGAGAGGTACTTCCCCGCCGGGCTGTCGGCCTTGATCGACCCGGCCGGGCTGATGTGGTCCGTGGTGACCGAGTCACCGAGCAGCGCCAGCACCCGCGCCCCCGCGATGTCCTCCACGGGCTCGGGCTCGGCGCCCATGCCCTCGAAGTACGGCGGCTTGCGCACGTAGGTCGACTCGTCGGCCCACTCGAAGGTGTCACCGTCCGGGGTGGACAGACCGCGCCAGCGCTCGTCACCGGCGAAGACGTCGCTGTAGTCCTCGGTGAACATGTCGCGGCTGATGGACTGCGAGATGGTCCGCTCCACGTCCTCCGGCGCCGGCCAGATGTCCTTGAGGAAGACGTCCTCGCCGTCCGTGTCCTGGCCCAGCGGCTCGCTGTCGAAGTCGAAGTCCATGGTCCCGGCGAGGGCGTAGGCGATGACCAGCGGCGGGGACGCGAGGTAGTTCATCTTCACGTCCGGGTTGATCCGGCCCTCGAAGTTGCGGTTGCCCGAGAGCACCGAGGTGACCGCGAGGTCGTTGTCGTTGATCGCCTGGCTGATCTCCTCCACCAGCGGCCCGGAGTTGCCGATGCACGTGGTGCAGCCGTAGCCGACGAGGTGGAAGCCGAGCTGCTCGAGGTAGGGCCACATGCCGGCCTTCTCGAAGTACCCGGTCACCACCTTGGAGCCGGGGGCCATGGAGGTCTTGACCCACGGGGCGACCGTCAGACCCTTGTCCACGGCGTTCTTGGCCAGCATCGCCGCGGCCATCATCACCGAGGGGTTGGACGTGTTGGTGCAGGAGGTGATCGAGGCGATCGCGACGATGCCGTGGTCGATCTCGACGGTCTCCCCGTCCATCGTCACCTGGACCGGCTTGGAGGCGCGGCGGGTGTCGCCGTCCTTGGCCCGGCCCGAGCGCACCGGACGGTCCGCCTCGACGCCGGCGTCGCTGGCGTCGTGCGAGGGCGCGTCCGAGGCCGGGAAGGTGTCCTCCAGCTCGTGGTCCACCCCGGTGAGCTGGGTCGGCGTGGCGTAGTTCTCCAGGTCGCGGCAGAACTGCTCCTTGGCCCGGGACACCTCGATGCGGTCCTGGGGGCGCTTGGGCCCGGCGATGGAGGGGACGACGGTCGACAGGTCCAGCTCGAGGTACTCGCTGTAGCGGGCCTCGGCGTTGCCGGTCGGCTCGAGCCACATCCCCTGCTCCTTGGCGTAGGCCTCCACCAGGGCGACCTGCTCGTCGGGGCGGCCGGTGAGCCGCAGGTACTCGAGGGTGACCTCGTCGATCGGGAAGATCGCGCAGGTGGAGCCGAACTCCGGGCTCATGTTGCCGATGGTGGCCCGGTTGGCCAGCGGCACCGAGCTCACGCCGTCGCCGTAGAACTCGACGAACTTGCCGACCACGCCGTGGTCGCGCAGCTGCTCGGTGATGGTCAGCACCACGTCGGTGGCAGTGGCCCCGGGCGCGACCGAGCCGGTGAGCTTGAAGCCGACGACGCGCGGGATGAGCATCGAGACCGGCTGGCCCAGCATGGCCGCCTCGGCCTCGATGCCGCCGACGCCCCACCCGAGCACGCCCAGGCCGTTGACCATGGTGGTGTGGGAGTCGGTGCCCACGCACGTGTCGGGGTATGCCTGCAGCGCGCCGCCCTCCCCCGACTCACGGGTCATGACGGTGCGGGCCAGGTGCTCGATGTTGACCTGGTGGACGATGCCGGTGCCGGGCGGCACGACCTTGAAG
Organism: Serinicoccus chungangensis; assembly: GCF_006337125.1. Classification (GTDB taxonomy): domain Bacteria; phylum Actinomycetota; class Actinomycetes; order Actinomycetales; family Dermatophilaceae; genus Ornithinicoccus; species Ornithinicoccus chungangensis. The sequence continues at coordinate 1,427,229 of NZ_CP040887.1, read as the reverse complement.
TCCTCGAAGGCCGTCTGCCCCCAGCGCAGGAACTGGTAGCGCTCCTCGTTGCGCTCGTACTCGATCTCCACGTTGCGCTCGAAGGCGTCGGGGCGGCCGAAGACGTCGATGATGACCGAGTGGTCGATGACGAGCTCGGCCGGGGCGAGCGGGTTGATCTTGGTCGGGTCGCCGCCGAGGTCGCCCATGGCCTCGCGCATCGTGGCCAGGTCGACGATGCACGGCACGCCGGTGAAGTCCTGCATGATGACGCGCGCGGGGGTGAACTGGATCTCGGTGTCCGGCTCCGCGTCGGCGTCCCACCCCGCGAGGGCGTTGATGTGGTCGGCGGTGATGTTGGCGCCGTCCTCGGTGCGCAGGAGGTTCTCCAGGAGCACCTTGAGGGAGTAGGGCAGGGTGTCGGCGCCCTCCAGCCCACCGATCCGGTAGATCTCGTAGCTGGCGTCGCCCACCTCCAGCGTGCCCTTGGCCCCGAAACTGTTCGGATTGGTGCTCAACGTGATCGCTCCTTCGCTGGCTGGCTATTTATCTTGACATCAAGATATCTCACCGCGGGTGCGTGACGCAACGAGACGCGCCGCGCCCGGTGCTCCCATCCTGCCCCACCACCCGCCGCTACGTCAGGTGGGGCAAGGGCTCAGGACAACCCGTGCCGGCTGAGCGGCCCGACGAGCTCGCGCTCCTCGTAGGCCAGGTGCGACAGCAGGGTGTCGGTGAGCAGGTCGAGGGAGGACTGCACGCCCTGGAGGACCTCCTCGCCGGCCCGTCCGGTGCCGTCCTCGGCCACCAGCCGCACCAGCGCCCGGTCGAACTGCTCGAGCACGTCGTGGATGACGACGTGCTCCTCCTCCAGCCGGTCGAGCACCGCCTCCAGGCCGGGCTCGGCCCGGCGCAGGTGCGGGAAGACGCTGCGGTCCTCCAGCGTGTGGTGCCCGGTGACGATCCGGCAGTAGGACTCGCAGTAGGCGCCCAGGGTCCAGTTGTTCTGCCGCATCGTCATGGTGTTGACCACCGAGCGGGCCGCCCCGACGGTGAGGTGGCCGCGGCGCACCTGGTCGAGGACGTCGCGCACCTGGGCGAGCTCGCCGCGAAGCCCGTCGTGGATGTCCTTGAGGTGCTGGGCCTGCTCCGGGTGCGGGCCCGGCGCACCGTCCGGGGCGACCGGGCGGCTCGGCTCGTCCCAGGGCATCGTCGGCGAGAGCCGGCGCCCGTCGTCCGGCGTCGGCTCGACGGTATGCCGTCCGCTCCCCCGGCCCTCGTCGGCGCGCCCGGGCAGCACCACCCCCGTCGGCGCCTCCTGGGACGTCCTCGCGGTCCCCGTCGGCGTCTCCTGGGACGTCGTCGCAGCCCCCGCCGGCGCCTCCTGGGACGTCGTCGCAGCCCCCGCCGGCGTCTCCTGGCGCGCCGTCGCCCTCCGCGCCCGCTCGGCCTCCACCAGCTCCCGGGTCGCCGGGGCCACCTCGGCGGCGAACCGGCGCACCACGTCGGCGTCGTCGGTGCCGAGGACGTAGCTGCTCATCCCCACGGTCAGCGTGAGCTCGGCCAGCTGCTCGGCCCACTGGGCCGGGGTGCCGCGGAGGAACCCGCCGCCGGTGCCGAAGCGCCCGGTGATGTTGTAGATCCGCCGCACCGCCCCCGGCGGGCGCCCGGCCGCCAGCGCCGCCTCGTCCACCACCGCCGCGAGCGCGGGGAGGTCGGGCGGGTCGGCATACCCCATGCTCGGGACCCAGGCGTCGGCGACCCGACCGGTGAGCCGCAGCATGCGCGGCTTGTAGGCCCCCAGCCAGACGGGGATGTCGTGGGCGGGGGCGGGGCCGGCGTGCAGGCCCTGCGCCTGGTAGTGCTCGCCGCGGAAGCGCAGCGTGCCGCCGGCCCAGAAGGCCCGGATGAGCTCCACCGCCTCGGCGAGCGCGTCGACCGCCTCCCCCGGCGTGCGGCGTGGGCCGCCCGCGGCCACGACCCCGTCCCAGAAGGCGCCGGCGCCGAGGCCCAGCTCGACCCGCCCGTCGGTGAGCAGGTCCAGCGAGGCCGCCGCCTTGGCCAGCACCACCGGCGGTCGCAGCGGCAGGCTGGCCACGTTCGGCGCCAACCGGATCGTCGTCGTCCGGGCACCGAGGACCGACAGCAGCGTCCAGGTGTCGAGGAAGCCGTCCTGGTAGGGGTGGTCCTGGACGGAGACGAGGTCCAGACCCTCGACCTCGGCGACCTGCACGAGCCCGAGGAGCTCCGGTATGCGGGTGGCCGCCGGCGTCGGGAAGACCCCGAACTCCAGCTGCTGGTCCAGGTCGGGCACGCGATCCTCCGTCAGGCCGTGGTCGGGGTCGAGACGGGGCGCAGCAGCGCCAGGCACTCGACGTGGTGGGTCATGGGGAAGGCGTCGAGCACCCGGAGCGCGGCGAGCTCCAGGCCCTCCTCGCGCGCGGTCGCGAGGTCGCGGGCGAGCGCGGCGGGGTCGCAGGCGACGTAGACCACGGCCCGCGGTCGCAGCGCCGCGAGGGCGCGCACCACCTCGGCCCCGGCGCCGCTGCGGGGCGGGTCGAGGACGACGACGTCGGCCGACCCGTCGGAGGCGACGAGCCCGGTCAGCGCCTCCTCGGTCGGCCCGGCGTGGGCCCGCGCCCACGGGAAGGGCTCCAGGTGCCGCCCCGCGGCGTCCGCCGCGGACGCGTCGGCCTCCACGGCCAGCACCTCGCCCGAGGCTCCCACGGCCTCGGCGAGCGGCACGGCGAAGAGCCCGACTCCGGCATACAGGTCCAGCGCCCGCTCCCCCGGCCGCGGGTCGAGCCAGCGCAGCACCTGCGCGGTGAACTCCGGCGCCGCGCCGGGGTGCACCTGCCAGAAGCCGCGCGCCGAGAGGTGGAACTCGTGCCCCTGGACCGTCTCGGTGACCTCGGGCACCGGGCCGAGCGCCTCGGGGGTGCGGCGCGAGCCGCGTCGGGAGGGGCGCCGGCGGCCCCGGCGGCGGGGCGGGTCGCCCGGCACGACGAGCGGCACCACGACCGGGTCGCCGGTCCCGGGCGCGACCACGTCGAGGGCGCTGACCTCCGGGGTCGCCCGCCCGTGCCGGACGGGCACCCGGGCCGCGTCCACGAGCGCCTGCGGGTCCTCGAACACCCCCGTCCGCACCACGCCCGGCGCGGCGATGAGGCAGTCGTCGACCGGCACCACCCGGTGCGAGCGGTGAGCCCGCAGACCGGCGGCGACCCCGTCCCCCTCCTGCCGGGGGGCGAGCGACACCTCCACCCGCGTGCGCCAGCGCAGGCCGTCCTGGTCGCCGGGCAGGGGCTCGCAGTCGAGACCCTCCGGCCCGGTGACCCGGGCCAGCTCCTCCTCCGTGCAGCCCCCGACCCGGGTCAGCTGCTCGCGCACGACCGCCGCCTTGAGCCGCCGCTGGGCGGCGAGGTCGGCGTGCTGCCAGTCGCACCCGCCGCAGCGGCCGGGGCCGGCGAAGGGGCACGGCGGCGTCACCCGGTCCGGCGAGGCCTCCTGGACCTCGACGGCGTCGGCGCGCAGGAAGCGTCCCCCGCCCCCGCTGCCGGTGACGACGGCACGCACACGCTCCCCGGGCAGCGCGTGCCGGACGAAGACGACCTGGCCGTGCGGGGTGTCGCCCACCCGGGCGACGCAGTGCCCGCCGTGCGCGACGGGACCGACGTGCAGCTCGAGCACGTCCCCGTCCCCGGGGGTCGTGCCCGGGGCGGGCGCGGGCATCTCAGCGACCCTGGCTCGGGTCGATCGCCGCGGTGCCGCTCGCCTCGTCCTGGGGCTGCGCGGCGGTGCGGCCGGTCGCCAGGATCCAGCCCATGACGACCACGGCCAGCAGGTAGGCCGGCCAGCTCAGCGCGATCTTGGTGATGCCCAGCCAGGCCACCTCCCCGGCGAGGTAGAGCGGGAGCATGACGGCGACGCGCACCGCGAAGAGCGCCACGAGGACCCACGTGAGCCGGGCGCACACGGCCACCAGGCCGGGGTCGCGGCGCCAGGCGCCCGGACGCTCGGCGAACTCCGGGTCGCCCACGGCCACGAGGAAGCCGACCAGCGGCCACCGCAGGGCGATGCTCAGCAGGGCCCCGACGCCGTAGAGGGCGCTGGCGAGGATGCCGGGCAGGAAGGCGTCCTGGGCCTCTCCGGAGCGGAGGGCGAAGAAGGCCGCGATGGCGGTGGCGAAGATCGCCGAGCCGAGGAAGCGCCACGACCCACCGACGAACCCGCGGATCACGGTGAGCACGACCAGCAGGGCGGCGGCCGCGACCACCGCCGGCCGCACGGCATCGGTGACCAGCCACGTCGTGACGAAAGCCACCGTGGGGAGCGCGGTCTCGAGCGAGCCGTACCACCCGCCGAGCGCGTCGCCGATCCGCCGACGGATCACCTGCTCGACGGTCTCCTCGGGGGTGGCCACCGCCGGGGGCACCGGGGCCGTGCGGTCCTCGGGGCCCTCGGGCGTGGTGGGAGGGGCCATCAGGTGAAGTCGGGGTTGCGCGGGGCCTGCGGGGCGTCCGTGGGGGCGGGCTCCGGCGCCCGGTGGCGGGGCGGCTCGGCGGCGTCGGTGGCCGCGCCGCCCCCCAGGCCCACCCCGGCGACCGAGGTCGCGTCGGTGGAGCCGCCGGCCGCGGGGGCCTTGCGCAGGGCGTCGGCCGCCGCGGCACGGCGGGCCTGGGCCTGCTGCTCGCGCCGGGCCTCGGCCTCCTTGGCGACCGCCTCGGCGAAGCCCTTCGGCGGGGTCAGCGTCAGCACCTCCCGGGGCGGGCGGGGCTCGTCACCGCGGTCGACGACGATCCGGCGCACGAAGGCGAGGATGCCGCGGGCCTGGTTGTCGTCCGAGGCCGCCGGGCCCCCGACGACGACGCGCAGGAACCACCGCGGCCCGTCGATCCCGAGGAACCGGGCGGGCTGGTAGGCGACGCGGCCGTCCGGCGCGCGCCCGGGCATCCGGGCGCGCAGCTCCTTGCCCATCCGGCCCTCGACGGTCTCGGCCGCCCCGCCGGAGTCGACCAGGCCACGGGCGATCTCGGCGCGCAGCTCGTCCCAGATGCCCTCGGTGCGCGGCGCGGCGAAGACCTGCACCTGGGCCTGCGAGGCACCGAAGCCCAGGGTGGTGCCGATGACCCGCCCCGAGCCCTGCTCGATGTCCAGGCGCATCTGCATGCCCTTGACCGACGGGATGCGCAGGGCCCCCAGGTCGATGCGTCCGTCCAGCTCGCGCCACTCCGAGATGTCGTAGGGGCCGTCCTCGGGCCGCACCCAGTCGCGGTCCACCCCGGGCTCGCCCTCGGCGGGCTCGGGACGCACGGCGGCCTCGTCGCCGTCCTCGAGGTCGAGCAGCTCCTCGTCGCTGAGGCGGTTGGTCTTGCGTCGGCCAAAGAGTGCCACTGGTGGCTCAGTCCTTCAGGGTCGGCCCGGCCGCGGCCGGGAGGGAGGTGGAGGTGCCGGTGTGCCCGTGCCCGCCGGCTCCGCGCGGGGAGTCGTCCAGGTCGTCGACCACCGTGAAGACGGGGCGGACGACCTGCTGGACCACGAGCTGGGCGACGCGGTCGCCCCGGCGCAGCCGCACCGGCTCCTGCGGGTCGGTGTTGAGCAGGTTGACGAGGATCTCCCCGCGGTAGCCCGAGTCCACCGTCCCGGGGGCGTTGACGATGGTCAGGCCGTGCCGGGCCGCCAGCCCGGAGCGGGGGTGCACGAAGGCGGCATACCCCTCCGGGAGCGCCACGGCGACCCCCGTGCCCACCAGCACCCGCTCGCCCGGCCCGACCTGCACGTCCTCGCGGAGGTGCAGGTCGACGCCGGCGTCGCCAGGACGGGCCTGGACGGGGACCGGGAGGTCCGGGTCCAGGCGGCGCAGGGCGACGTCGACGGTCTGGGGCTCGGGCTGCATCGTCACCGAGGGTAGTCCCCGGCCCGGGCCCGCACCGACGTCGGCGGGCGCACGGGGCTCAGGCCGCGCACTCGGTGCAGACCGGCAGACCACCGACCTCCTTGGCCAGCTGGCTGCGGTGGTGCACCAGGAAGCAGCGGGAGCAGGTGAACTCGTCCTGCTGCCGGGGCAGCACGTGCACCGACAGCTCCTCGTTGGACAGGTCCGCCCCCGGGAGCTCGAATCCCTCGGCCTGCTCGGTCTCGTCGACGTCGACGCTGCCCGAGGACTTGTCGTTGCGTCGAGCCTTCAGCTCCTCGATCGAGTCCTCGTTGAGCTCGTCGTCGTTCTTGCGTGGGGCGTCGTAATCGGTCGCCATCTCGCCTCTTTCACCTCTGCGGTCTCTCTCGTCGTGCGTGAACGCCGCGGCCTGCGATTTTGTGCCCGCAGCGACGTGGCGCTCGCACTTGTCGCGCGGGATTCTGCCCTATCGCCGCTCGCCGCCGTGCAGGGGTATGCCGTCAGTGCGGGTCCGCGCTGGTCAGGCGGGCGACCTCGGCGCGCAGGAGCGGCTGCAGCACCGGGTTCGCGGCGACGACCAGGTCGGTGGACGGAGGGCTGCCCGGCGTCGCGCCCGAGGCCACCCCGCCCGCCTCGCCGAGGATGACGAGGCCGGCGGCGACGTCCCAGGGGTGGGTGCAGCGCTCGAAGTAGCCGTCCACCCGCCCGGCCGCCACGTGGCACAGGTCGAGGGCGGCCGCGCCCATGCGGCGGATGTCGCGCACCCGGGGCAGCAGGTCGGCCACCACGGCCGACTGCCGCCGGCGCACCTCCCGGTCGTACGAGAAGCCGGTCGCCAGCAGGGCGCTGTCCAGCGACGTCTGCCCGGCGACCTCGAGCGACCGGGTCCGTCCCCGTGAGGTGAGCCGGGCGCCGCCGCCGAGGTGGCCGTGGAAGACCTCGTCGGTGCGCGGGTTGACGACCGCGCCGGCGACGGGGGCCCAGGCGCCCGGGGTGGTCGGGTCCCCCACGACCACGGCGACGGACACGGCATACGCGGGCAGGTCGTAGAGGTAGTTGACGGTGCCGTCGATGGGGTCGACGACCCAGCTGAGCCCGGACGTGCCCTCGGTCAGCCCGTCCTCCTCGCCCAGGATGCCGTCGTCGGGGCGGGCCGCGGCCAGCCGCTCGCGCAGCAGCGTCTCGGCGCGGGTGTCCATCTCGGTGACGACGTCGAGGTCCGTGCTCTTGGTGTGGGCGACGCCCAGCCCGTCCGGCCGCTCGTCGCGGATGAGCGCGCCGGCCTCGCCGACCAGGGCCACCGCGAGCTCCTCCAGGGCGGCCCGCTCGTCGGGGCCGACCACGTCCGTGTCCGCGCCGGCCGCGTCCGGCATCAGTCGCTCCCGCAGGCGGCGGGCTTGGCGACCCGGAGGTTGGGGCAGCAGCCCGGCCGGCAGATCGCCGGTCGCACCTCGCCACCGGGCCAGGTGGGGGTCGTCACGTCCTCGCCCCGGGCCTGCGCCGCCCGCTCCAGGGCGAGGTCGACCAGGCCCATGACGAACTCGGTGTCCGTCCCGACCGTGGGCACCCGCAGCAGGTCCAGACCCAGCTCCTCGGCGGTCTCGGCCGCCTCGGTGTCGAGGTCGAAGACGACCTCCATGTGGTCGGACACGAAGCCGATCGGCGCCAGGACGACGCTCTCGACGCCGCGCTCCTTGAGCACCCGGAGGTGGTCGTTGACGTCCGGCTCGAGCCAGGGCTGGCTGGGCGGGCCCGAGCGCGAGCAGTAGGTCAGGTCGTGCTCGACCTCGGTGCCGAGCGTCGCGGCGGTCTCCGCGGCGATGGCGGCGGCGAGCTCGAGGTGCTGGCGGGAGTAGAGGTTGCCCTCGTCGTCCCCCGGGCCGGACGTGTCGTCCATGGCGACCGGCAGCGAGTGCGTGACGAAGACGAGGTGGGGCACGACACCGGTCGCCTCGTAGCGCTGGCGGGCGGCCTCGCCGACGATGCGGGCGTTGGCCCCGGAGAAGCCGGGGTGGTTCCAGTACTGCCGCACCTTGTCGACGTGCACCTCCTTGCCCTCCTCGCGCAGCTCGAGCTGGGCGGCGGCGATGTCCTCTCGGTACTGCCGGCAGGAGGAGTAGCAGGAGTAGGCGCTCGTCGTCACCGACAGCAGGCGGGTCATGCCCTCGGTGTGCGCCTCCCGGAAGGCGTCGGCGAGGAACGGCTCGGAGTTGCGGTTGCCGAAGAGCACCGGGATCGTCAGCTCGCGACGGGCGAGCTCGGCGCGGATGGCCTCGATGAGGTCACGGTTCTGGTCGTTGATCGGGCTCCGGCCGCCGAAGTGCAGGTAGTGCTCGGCGACCTCCTCCAGCCGCTCGTCGGGGATGCCCCGGCCGCCGGTCACCCGACGCAGGAACGGCATGACCTCCTCCGGGGCCTCGGGCCCGCCGAAGGAGGTGAGGACGAGGGCCTGGTAGGGGAACAGGTCGCTCTCCTCGGTCTCCTCCAGCGTCTCCTCGAGCTCGGCCATCACCTCGTCGGTGGCGGCCGGGTCGATCCCGCCGTCGGCAGCAGCGGCGCCGGGGGCCGACGCGACGGCGGGGTCGGCGGGGTCGGTGGGGTCGGCGAGCGGGTTGCTCATGCGGCTTCTCCTCGGGAGGGGATGGGGGTCGGGGCGTGCAGGTCGAAGACGATCGCGGCCACGCGGATGCCGAGCACCAGCAGCAGCGTGGCCCAGATGACGAGGTAGGACAACATGCCGAGCTCGGCCGCCACCACGACCACCGCGGCGCCCAGCAGGGCCGGCACGGCATACAGGTCGCGGCGCAGGACCTCGGGCACCTGGCCGACGAGGACGTCGCGGATCATGCCGCCGCCGACCGCCGTGATGCCGCCGACGAAGACCGCGGCGAGCGGGGGCGCGCCGAGCGTGACCGCCTTGAGCGCGCCGGCGACGGCGAAGGTGGCCAGGCCGACGGCGTCGAGGTACTTCACCGACTGGCTGATGCGGTGCAGCCGCAGCTTGGGGCGGTGGCGGGAGAGGTCGACGAAGACGCCGTGGAAGGCGAAGACGACGAGGCCGGCCGCGAGGACGGTGACGACGTACCAGGGGTTGCTGATGCCGTCCGGGGGCACATCGCCGAGGAAGACGTCACGGATGATGCCGCCGCCCAGGCCGCTGACCCAGGCCAGGACGGCGACGCCGAAGAGGTCGAGGCGGGCGCGCACGGCCACCAGCCCGCCGGACAGCGCGAAGACGAAGATGCCGACGAGGTCGAGGGCGAGACGCACATCGGCGGAGGCGGCGATCATGACCCGTTCAGGGTATCTCGCGCGGCGTGCCCTCCCTCGTGCGGTCCTGGCGGGGTGGCAGAGTGGTCGACCATGCAGCAGCTCCAGTTCGTCGAGCTCGACGAGGGTGGTCGCCTGGTCCTCACCGGCGACGACGGGACGCAGTATGCCGTCCGGGTCGACGACCGCCTGCGCGCCGCCCTGCGACCGCGGCCACGGCAGGCGGAGGGCGGCAGCCAGGGCGCCCGCTCGGTCAGCCCGCGCGACGTGCAGGCGATGATCCGGGCCGGTCAGCCGGCCGAGGACGTCGCCGCCTCCACCGGGTGGGAGCTGGAGCGGGTGCGCCGCTTCGAGGGACCGGTCGTCGCCGAGCGCGAGCACGTCGTGGGCCTGGCCCAGCGCGCCCCGGTCCGGGCCAGCGGCCGCACCGACGGGACGCACACCCTGGAGCGCCGGGTGCGCGAGCGGTTGCAGAGCCGCGGCGTGGACCTGACGGCCGTGAGCTGGGACGCCGCGCGGGGCGAGGCGCACGAGCCGTGGACGGTCATCGTGGCGTTCATGGCCGGGGGCCGCGAGCGGCGGGGCGCGTGGCACTACGACGTGCGCTCCCGCTGGGTCGAGGCGCTGGACGACGAGGCACGCTGGCTGAGCGAGGACGAGCAGTCCCTGCCCGGCGGTCTGGCCGGGCACCCGCTCCTCGGGGGCCACCACGGCGAGGACGAGGCGGCCGCCGACCTCATGGCCACGATGCGCGAGCGCCGCCAGCGGCGGGCCAAGGGCCGCCGGGGCGGGGCCCGGCACACCCCGGAGGACCCGAGCCACGTGCCCGGGCAGCAGGAGATGCCGGACGAGGTGCTGCCGCTGGAGGACCTCCCCTACGACCCGACACCATGGGCGACCCCCCGGCCGCGCACCCCCGCGGGTCGGCCCCCGAGGCCGCCGCGCCCGTCGGCCCGGACGAGGACGAGCCGCTCCAGGGCGGCGCCGAGGACGACGCGCCCGACGGTGGCATCTCGGACGCGGCCCAGGACGAGGTGCTCCTGGACCTCGACGCGGACGCGCCGACCGAGGACCCCGCTGCCACCGAGGACCCCGCTGCGGCCGAGGCCGCACCCGCCGAGCCGGAGGTCGCGCCGGAGCCCGTGTCGCCGGAGGAGGCGCAGCGGGCCGTCGGCCGGTCGCCGGGACGACGGCGCCGGAGGCTGCGGCTGCCCTCGCTGGGCGCCGAGGAGCCGCAGGAGTCGGCGGAGTCGGTGGAGTCTGAGGTGTCCTTCGCGCGCACCCGGCACGACCCCCGTGAGGTGACCTTCGACGAGTTCTTCGGGATGGAGGACGAGGACGAGGACTACCCGCCCCAGGGCATCTACACCCGCAGGGTCGCACCGGCCGACGACAGCCTCGACGACGACGACCTTCCCCACGAGGACCTCTCCGACCAGGACGACGCCGCGGCGGACGAGCCGCTGCCGGCGGACGACGTCACGGCCGAGGACACCGACGAGCCCGCCGTGGCCGAGGATGCGGAGGCGGCCGACGAGACCGATGAGGCCGCGGACGACAGCGAGGCCGACGACGCGGACGACAGCGAGGCCGACGAGGCCCCCGACACGTCCACGGTCTCGGACACCGTCGAGACCGACGAGACCGACGAGACCGACGAGAGCGACCAGGCCGACGAGCAGGTCGAGGACGACCCGTCGTCCTCGACCGACGAGCAGGCCTCCAAGGCCTCCGGCCGTAAGGGACGCACGAGCGTGCCGAGCTGGGACGACATCATGTTCGGCTCACGCCCGCCCCGCCGCTGACCTCGGACCGGACATGCCCGGCCGCACCTCCACGCTCAGGACGGCGGCTGGACGGGGTCGCTCGCCGGGAGGGGGCAGAGGTCGAGGTCGAAGGGCAGCAGCTCCGGTGACACGGCGGCCGACCGGGCCGCGGCCGAGTTCATCCGGCGCATGTAGTGGCGTCGGCAGAGCACCTCGTACTCGACGACGCTGGCCGCCGCGCCGTCCTCGCCGGCGCTGACGTCGCCCACGACCACCTGCTCGCCCTCGACGACCATGTGGCCGTCGACGACGCGGGCGTTGACGGTCGCCGGCTTGCCGCACCAGCACAGGGCCCGCACCTGCAGCTGCTCGGTGCGGTCGGCCAGCTCGATGAGGCGGCGCGAGCCGGGGAAGAGCTCGGTGCGGAAGTCCGCGGTGATGCCGAAGGCGTAGACGTCGATGCCCATCTCGTCGACGAGCCTCGCCAGCTGCTCGATCTGCCCGGGGCGGTAGAACTGGGCCTCGTCGCAGACGAGGTAGTCGATGCGCCGGCCGTTGGTGCGCTGCTGGACGACGAGGTCCCAGAAGTCCAGGTCGTCGTTGACCTCGAGCGCGTCCTTGGTCAGCCCGAGCCGCGAGGACAGCACGGCCGCCCCCGAGCGGTCGTGCTGGGTGAAGAGCAGCCCGCCGCGGCCCCGCTGGTGGTGCGTGTGGTCCATCTGCAGCGCGAGGGTCGACTTGCCGCAGTCCATCGTTCCGGTGAAGAAGACGAGCTCGGCCACCCCGGCAGTCTACGGAACCGGCACGGTCCCCGGTGCAGGGCCCGCGCGTCTGCGGACGTCGCCGCAGGGCGGTCCGGGGCCACGGTGCGGGCGGGTCACCGGGACCTCGGCCGGGCTCAGGTCGTCGCGACGAGCAGGGGTATGCCGGTCTCCGCCGGGGTGATCGAGCCGTGGTGCCCGCGCAGCCGCAGGACCTCGGGCCGCAGCGTGCGGGAGTCCAGCATCGTGGCCGGGCCGAGCATGGCCACGACGACCTCGCCGATCCGGGTGTCGTAGCCGTCGCGGACCGGCCCGAACCAGCCCGCCCCGATCGCCTCCGCGCGGGTGAGCACCAGCGCCGACTCCCCCAGCGCCTCCCTCCAGGTCGCCACGACGTCGTCGACCGCGCCCGGGCGGCACCAGGCCTGCGGCGCCCGCGGCTCCCCGGCCAGCAGCTCGACCCCGGCCGCCAGCCCGGGCTCCACCGCGAGGTCGCGACGGTGCTCGTGCGGCGCCTCGACCATGCCGTGGTCGGCGGTGACGACGACGACGGTGTCCGGCGGGACCCGCGAGAGCAGGTCCGCGACCCAGGCGTCGAAGGCCTCCACCGCCTCGCCCCACTCCAGGGAGTCCGGGCCGTGCACGTGGCCGGCCTTGTCGATCTCGTCCCAGTAGGCGTACACGAGGGCGCGCCCCCGCCGCCCCGCCTGGGCCAGCGCCTGCAGGACCCCCTCCGTGCGCCCGGCGTGGTCCGTGGCCCCGAGGAAGGCGCCGCCGCGCAGCGACGCACGGGTGAGCCCGGAGCCGGCGTAGGCGGGCTGCGAGACGGTGCTCATCGACACGTCCCGGCGGCCCGCGTGCTGCAGGAGGGTGGGCAGCGGCTGGTGCTCGTGCGGGTCGGGGCCGTCCTTCCACGCCAGGTGGTTGAAGAGGCGGCCGCGGTAGCTGGTCTGCCACCCGACGATGCCGTGCCCGCCGGGCGGACGGCCGGTCCCGAGCGAGGTCAGGCTGGTCGCCGTCGTCGAGGGGAACGCGCAGGCGAACCCGTCCGGACCGGGCAGGTCCGGGGTGGGCAGACGGCTCAGCGTGCGCGCGTGCCCGCTGCCCCGCCGCAGCTGGTGGTCGCCCAGCCCGTCGGCGAGCACGACGACGACGCGTCGGGTCTCGGGCAGGCCCCAGGCGGCCGGCTCCACCCCGTCGGGCAGGTCGCGCACCCCCAGGGCGTGCAGCGCGGCCGGCAGCACGGAGGCCAGCCCGGTGCCCGGGGCGGGTGGCTGGTACGCCGCGGCTGCGGTCGCGACGAGGTCGGCGGCGGGCCCGTCGGTCCCGGTCATCGACCCAGACGGCCGGAGAGCTCGCTGGAGAAGGCGAGCGCCTGCTCGAGCCGCTCGATGCCGTCGGTGTCGGCGGCGATGCGCAGCGAGATGTCGTCGCCGGAGACGGTGCCCTCGTAGCCGTGGTCCCCCTCGCACTGCGGGTCCTCGCAGACCGCCGGCAGCAGGTCGACGCGCGAGACGGCGCCCCAGCCCAGCGTGAGGGTGATGCCGCGACCGGCGAGGCTGCCGTCGTAGCGCTCCGGGTCGGGCAGGGTGTGCGTGAGCATGACGCCGCGCACCGAGCGCAGCGGCACCGTCTCGCTGGTGGCCGTGGCCATCCGCTGCCCCTCCGGGCCCTCGTGGTCGTCGGCGTGGGCGATGACGAGGCGGCGCTCGGTCAGCACCAGGACGGTGAGGTGGTTGCGGACGGCCATCTCGTCGAAGGTGGTCTCGTCGTGCACCAGGTGCGCGACGACGTGGTCCTTGCCGACGGCCGTGACGACCACGTCGTGGACGACGGCCGGGAGGTACCCCGCCGCATCGATGTCGGCGACGAGCGACTCGGGCAGCGGCGACCTCACACGACGGACCATGGGGCCATCGTCTCAGACGTCGGCGAGCAGCGTCCGCCGCTCGGCGTCGGCCCGGGTCGGCGCGGGCGCGACGCGGATGCTGGCGCCGAGCACCTCGATGCCCTCCTGGTGGGCCATGACCGGGTTGAGCCGCACGTGGGCGAGCTCGGGGTGGTCGTCGGCGAGCATGGAGACCCGGGCGATCAGGTCGTGGAGGGCGGGCTGGTCGACGGGCATGGCGCCGCGGTAGCCGTCGAGCAGCGGGGCCGCCTTGATGGAGGTGGTGAGCTCGGCGATGTCGACGTCGGTCAACGGCGGGAAGCGGTGCGCCTCGTCCCCCAGCAGGTCGATGGGCAGCCCGGCCACCCCGAAGCCGACCACGGGCCCGAAGAGCGGGTCCTCGACGGAGTTGACCTCGACCGGCACGCCGTCCGGCGCCATCCGCTGCATCGCGATCCCGCCCGCCCCCAGCGGGGCGGTGAGCGCCTCGAGGTCGCGGTAGGCCGCGCCGACGGCCTTGGGGTGCCGCAGCCCGGTGCGCACCCAGCCCCGCCCGGGCTGGTGCTGGAGCAGCGGCGAGGTCGCCTTGAGCACCACGCTGCCGCGCAGCTTCTGGTATGCCTTGACCGCCTCCGCGTCGGAGTCCACCGCGACGACCGGCCAGACCTCGATGCCGTAGGCGCCCAGCACCTCCTCCACCTGCTCCCGGGAGAGCTCGGTGCCGCGCGGCTCCCGGGCCAGGGCCGCCTCGAGCACCGCGGACGCGCGGGCGCGGTCCAGCCCTTCCAGCCGCACCCGCTCCCCCTGGTCGCGGCGCCGCCACTGCGCGTAGCGCACCGCCGACGCCAGGGCGCGCACGGCGTCCTCGGGCATGGGGTAGGTCGGGACGCCGGCGCCGGGGGTGACGCCCCGCATACCGAGGAAGGTCGCGACGCAGGGCTTCTCGTGCCCCGCGACCGCGGCGCCGACGGCGTCGACGACCTCGGGGTCGATGTCGGCGACCGGGGGGATGAAGCAGGCGACGAGGGCGTCGACGTCCTCCTGCGCGAGGGCGTGCTCGACCACCTCCCGGAACTCCTCGGTCAGCGCCTCCGCGGAGACGGTCACCGGTCCGTGGAGGACGCGCAGCCCGCGGGCGGTGACGGCGTCGGCGGCCAGCGACCCCAGCGCGTTGTTGTTGGTGACGACCGCCACCCGGTCCCCGCGCGGCAGCGGCTGGGAGACGAGCAGCTGGGCGACGTCGAAGAGCTGGTGGGCGTTGTCCACCCGGATGACCCCGGACTGGCGCAGCATCTGGCCGAAGGTCTCGGGGCGCTCGTGGGTGAGCCGCACCCGGTGGCCCTGCGGGATGGCGTGCTGGCCGGTGCCCGACTTCACCACGATCACCGGCTTGCTCAGCGCCAGCTTGCGGGCGATCCGGGTGAACTTGCGCGGGTTGCCCATCGTCTCGAGGTAGAGCCCCACGACGGTGGTGTTCGCGTCCTCGGTCCAGTACTGCATGAGGTCGTTGCCCGAGATGTCCACGCGGTTGCCGGCGGAGGCGAAGGTCGAGATGCCCAGCCCACGGCGTCGGGCCGAGGCGAGCAGCGCGATGCCCAGGCCGCCGGACTGGCTGAAGAGACCGAGGCTGCCGAACTCGGGCAGGTGCTCGGTGGCGGCGATCGAGGCGTTGAGCCGGGTCTGCGGGTCGTTGTTGATGAGCCCGAAGCTGGTCGGACCGAGCACCCGCATGCCGTAGTGGCGGGCCCGGACCAGCAGCTCGTGCTGCAGGGCCCGGCCCTCGGTGCCGGTCTCGGCGAACCCCTCGGAGGCCACCACGAGCGCCTTGACCCCGGCGTCGGCGCACTCGTCGACGATGCCGAGGACCTCCTCGGCCACCACGGCGACGACGGCGAGGTCGACGCCGCCCTCGATGTCGCGGACCGAGGCCACGGCCGGGTGGCCGTTGATGAGGGTGCCGGGGTCGGCGGCGTTGTTGACCGGGTAGACGCGGCCGGTGAAGCCGCCGGCGACGATGTCGTCGAAGAAGGCGCGGCCGATCGTCGCGGGCCGTCGGCTCACCCCCACCACGGCGACCGACTCGGGGTGCAGGACCGCCCGCATGGAGCGGACCTCGGAGCGGTGCTCCCGCGAGGTGCGGACGGCACGGGACGCCTCGGTCGGCTCGATGTCGAAGGACACGGCGATGACGCCGTCGTCGAACTCGTGCGAGACCTCGAAGCCGGCGTCGCGGAAGACGCCGATCATCCTGCGGTTCTGCGGCAGGACGTCGGCGACGAAGCGGGTGACGCCGCCCTCGCGGCCGATGTCGGCGAGGTGCTCGAGCAGGACCGAGCCGATGCCGCGGCCCTGGTGGTGGTCGGAGACGTTGAAGGCGACCTCGGCGACCGGTCCTCCGGGGGTGAGCCGGTCGAAGCGGCCGATGCCGACCAGGTCGTCGCGGACGTACATCACCAGCGCCACCCGGTCGGCGTAGTCCACGTGGGTGAACCGGTGCACGTCCTTGTCGGACAGCCGCTTGATGGGGGCGAAGAAGCGCAGATAGATCGACTGCTCGGACTGCGCCTCGTGGAAGCGGTGGATGGCGTCGGTGTCGTCCGGGCGGATCGGCCGGACGTGGGCCACCCGGCCGTCGGACAGGACGACGTCGGCCTCCCACTCGTGCGGATAGCCCGGCGGCAGCTCCTCGGCCTCGCTCATGCCCCCACTATCCCATCGGGTGCGGCACCGGGACCGCACCTGGCCACGGCCCGTGCCACGATCGAGGTATGGAGTTCGGCGAGGTGGTGCGACGGCGGCGGATGGTCCGGTCCTACGACCCCGGGCGTCCGGTGCCGCCGGAGGTGCTCACCCGGGCGCTGGAGCACGCGACCCGCTCCCCCAGCGCCGGCTTCTCGCAGGGCTGGGACTTCGTCGTGCTCTCCTCGGAGGAGGAGCGCGGGCGGTTCTGGTCGGCGGCGACCGACCCGGAGGCGCGTGAGCGCCAGGACCGCTGGCTCCGCGGGGTGATGAGCGCCCCCTGCCTGGTCGTGTGCCTGTCGGACAAGCAGGCCTACCTCGAGCGCTACGCCGAGCCCGACAAGGGCCGCACCGACCGGGACGAGGCCCGCTGGCCGGTCCCCTACTGGGACGTCGACACCGGCATGGCGGCCCTGCTCATGCTGCTCACGGCGGTGGACGAGGGGCTGGGCGGGCTCTTCTTCGGGGTCCCCGCCGAGCGGGTGCAGCAGACCCTGGCGGCGCTCGGGGCCCCGGGGGACCGCCGCGTCGTCGGGGTGGTCGCGATGGGCTATCCCGCGCCGGACCGCCGTTCCCCCTCGCTGCGGCGCGGTCGACGGCCGCTCTCGGAGGTGGCCCACCGCGGCCGGTTCGGCACGCCCTGGCCGGGGGGCGTCGACGGAGCCTGACCGGGGAGGGTCAGCCGCGCTCCTCCAGGAAGGCGTCGACCTCGGCCGCGGTCGGGGCGGTCGCGGGTCCGCGACGGGTGACCTTGACCGCCGCCGCCGCGTTGGCGCGGCGCGCGGCCTCGACCCAGGGCACGCCGCTCGCGACCCCGGCGCACAGCACCCCGGTATGCGTGTCGCCGGCCCCGTTGGTGTCCACCGCGGTCTGCGGGAACCCCGGCACGAGGGTGGCGGTCCCGTCCCTCCGGACCACGCACCCGCGGGGCCCGTCCCGGACGACCACCACGGCCCCGGGCGCCAGCCGCTCGGCGACGCTCCCGGACAGCGCGACGAGGTCGGCACCCTCCTGCTGCTCCCCCGCCCCCGGTGCCCCGGTGAGGTCGAGCGCCTCGGCGGCGTTGGACGTCCACACCGTCGTCCGGGCCAGCACCCGCTCCACCACGTCCGGCTCGAAGGTCGCGAACGGCGCCCCCGGGTCGAGCACCACCTGCACGCCACCGGGCAGGTCCTCGAGCCAGCCCAGCAGCGGGTCCCGGGTCGGGGGCAGCAGCGTGTAGCCGGACACGCAGACGAGGTCCCCCTCCACGGGGTCGCTCGTGGCGAGCGACCCACGGGTGATCCGGCGCTCGGCCGCCCGGGTGGTGACGAAGGTCCGCTCGGCGCTCGGCTCGACCAGGACCACGCACTCCCCGGTGTCGAGGTCGGCCACCGGGGGCGCGCTCGCCTCGACCCCCTCGGCGGCCAGCACGTCGCGCACCAGGTCACCGTTCGGTCCGGTCCCGACCGCGCCGGCGAGCACGGCCTCCCCGCCCGAGCGCGCGGCGGCCACGACGATGGTGACGGCGCCCCCGGCATACCTCGTGGCGCTGTCGGCCATGACGTTGCCGCCGCGCGAGGGCAGCCGGCCGACCTCGAGGACGAGGTCGACCATGGCCTGACCGGTGTGGATGACCCTGCGGGCGGGCGACGTCATGGGACGTACCCTGCCACGCCGGCGCACCGCATACCCTCGCCCCATGAGCACCGCGACCGCCGCCGTCCTGCAGCCGCTGCCGACGATCCGCCCCTGGCTGGAGGACGTCTACCGCCACCTGCACGCCCACCCCGAGCTCTCGATGGCCGAGCACGCGACGGCCGCGCGCGTCGTGCAGGAGGTGTCCGGGATGCCCGACGCCGAGGACCTGGAGGTGCACACCGGGATCGGGCGCACCGGGGTCGCGGTGGTCGCGCGCAACGGGGAGGGTCCGACCGTGCTGCTGCGCGCCGACATGGACGCCCTGCCGGTCGCCGAGGACACGGGGCTGGACTACGCCTCGACGGTAAGGGTCACCAACGACGCCGGTGAGCAGGTGCCGGTCATGCACGCCTGCGGCCACGACACCCACGTGGCGACGCTGCTGGCCTCGCTGCGGCTGCTGCTGGAGGGACGCGCCCACTGGGCGGGGACGGTGGTGGCCGTCTTCCAGCCGGCCGAGGAGCAGTTCAACGGCGCCGAGGCGATGGTCGCCGACGGGCTGGTGGACCTCCTGCCCCGGCCGGACGTCGCGCTCGGCCAGCACGTGCTGCCCGGGCCCGCCGGGTCGGTGCAGGTGGCGCCCGGGCCGATCATGGCCAGCTGCGACGACTTCCGGATCACCCTGCACGGCAAGGGCGGGCACGGCTCGGCGCCGCACACCGCGATCGACCCGGTCGTCATGGCCGCGTCGCTGGTCATGCGGCTGCAGACGGTGGTGTCGCGGCAGGTCTCGCCGCAGGCGACGGCGGTCGTGAGCGTCGGCCGGATCGCCGCCGGCACCAAGACCAACATCATCCCGGCGCACGCCGTGCTGGAGGGGACGGTCCGGACCTACGACGGCGTGGTGGCGGCGCACTGCCTGGAGGTCATCGAGCGCACGGCCCGCGCGGAGGCCCTCGCCTGGGGCGCTCCCGAGCCGGGCTTCGAGACCTTCGACCACCTGCCGGTGACCGACAACGACCCGGGGGCCACCGAGCGGGTGCGCGCCGCCCTGACCGCCGAGCTCGGCGAGGCGCAGGTGCGCGACTTCACCCCCGAGATGGGCTCGGAGGACTTCGGCGAGCTGCCGGCGGCGTGGGGGGTGCCCGGGTGCTACTGGGGCTTCGGCGCCTTCGACGCGCAGGACTGGGGCGCCGCCGAGGAGCGCGGCACCGAGCGGGCCGACTTCCCCCACAACCACTCCCCGCACTTCGCCCCGGTGCTGCAGCCGATGCTGGACACCGGCGTGCGCGCGATGGTCGCCGCGGCGATGGAGTGGCTGGCCCGCTGAGCGACCCGCGGGGTATGCCGTCCGCCGGGCCACCCGGGCGCCCACCTCACCTCAAGGGGTGGGGTCTGTCGGTGGACGGCAGTAGCATCCTTGCGTGGCCATCATCGAGGCGCACGACCTGCGCAAGACCTACCATTCCCGCTCCGGCGACGTGCACGCGCTGGCCGGGTTGTCGCTGACCGTCCCCCAGGGCACGGTCAAGGGCCTGCTCGGTCCCAACGGGGCCGGCAAGACCACCACCGTCAAGGTGCTCAACACCCTGCTGCGCCCCGACTCCGGCACCGCCAGCGTCGCCGGGGTCGACGTGCTGCACGACCCCGAGGGCGTGCGCAGGGTGATCGGCGCCAGCGGTCAGTACGCCGCGGTCGACGAGCACCTCACCGGCCGGGAGAACCTCGAGATGGTGGGCCGGCTCTACCACCTCGGCGGTGCGCGGGCCCGGGCGCGCGCCGAGCAGCTGCTCGAGCAGTTCGACCTCGCCGGGGCGGGCGACCGCCCGGTCAAGGGCTTCTCCGGCGGCATGCGCCGGCGCATCGACCTCGCCTGCGCCCTGGTCAACAGCCCGCAGATCCTCTTCCTCGACGAGCCCACCACCGGCCTGGACCCGCGCAGCCGGCTGGGCCTGTGGGAGGTCATCAAGGACCTGGTGGCCGAGGGCACCACCGTCCTGCTGACGACCCAGTACCTCGAGGAGGCCGACTACCTCGCCGACGACATCAGCGTCATCGACCACGGCACGGTCATCGCCGAGGGCACCGCCGACGAGCTCAAGGCCCAGGTCGGCGGGCACCGGGTGGTGGTCACGCTCGTGGACGCGGCGGACGCGGACACCGCCCGGGCCGTCCTGGCCCGGCACGGGACCGAGGACGTCCAGCAGGACACCGGCGGACGCACCCTGTCGGTGCCGGTCACCGAGGGCCCGGGGGCGCTGCAGCACGTCCTCGGCGACCTCGACAGCGAGGGCGTGCGGCTGCACGACGCCGGGATGCGGCGCCCCACCCTGGACGACGTCTTCCTGCGGCTGACCGGCCGGGAGCAGGCCGACGACACCGCCGGCGAGCTCGAGGAGAGCGCATGAGCACCGACACCGCCCCGCCCCGGCCGACCGAGACCGCCGAGAGCTCCGGCCCCCCGTCGACGACCCCGCTCGCCTCGTGGGCCAGCGACGTCCGCACCGTGACGTGGCGCAACCTCATCAAGTTCCGCCGCAACCCCGAGATCCTGCTCTTCGCGGTCCTGCAGCCGATCATGTTCGTGCTGCTCTTCTCGCAGGTCTACGGCGGCTCGATCCAGATCGACGGCGGCAACTACACCGACTACCTCATGGCCGGCATCTTCGGCCAGACGGTGCTCTTCGGCTCCACCTTCTCCGGCTACCAGATGGCGCAGGACCTCAAGGAGGGGATGATCGACCGCTTCCGCACGCTGCCGATGCACGACTCGGCCGTCCTCTTCGGGCGCACCAACGCCGACCTCGTCCTCAACGGCGTGTCCGTGGTCATCATGATGCTGAGCGGCGCGCTGGTGGGGTGGCGCTTCCACGAGGGCTGGCTCAGCTTCCTCGGCGGCGTCGGGATCCTGCTGCTCTTCAGCTACGCGTTCAGCTGGGTGATGGCGCTGCTGGGCATCGTGGTGCGCACGCCCGAGGTCATCAACAACGCCTCGTTCATGATCCTCTTCCCGCTGACCTTCATCTCCAATGCCTTCGTGCAGTCCGACAACCTGCCTCCGGTGCTGGAGACCTTCGCCAACTGGAACCCCATCTCGGCCCTGGTGCAGGCGGCTCGTGAGCTCTTCGGCAACACGGGGGCGGCGCCGACCCCGGACACCTTCCCGATGCAGAACCCGATCCTCACCACCGTGGCCGGGTCGCTGCTCATGCTGGCCGTCTTCGTGCCGCTGGCCGTCAACCGCTTCCGCCAGGCCTCCTCGCGCTGAGGGGGCACGGGGCTGCCGCTCGTGCGGGCCCCGTGCCAGGACCTCGGCGGGGTGCGTGGTGGCCGCGATGGGTGGACGTGCGGTGGGCGGCCGTGCGGTGGGTGGACGTGCGGTGGGCGGTGGCTCCGGTGGGCTGCTCAGCTGGTCCGGTCGAGGATGAGCCGCGCCGCCTCCGCCGGGGCGTCCCACTGGGGGAAGTGCCCGCACCGCTCGAACCAGTGCAGCTGCGCGTCCGGGAACGCCGCCACGGCGCGCTGCGCCTGCCGCGGCAGCGTCACCAGGTCCCGGCGACCCCAGCCGATGGTGGCCCGGCCGGGCAGCGTGCCGGCGGGGGCACCCGCCTGCTTGGGCCCTCTGGTCAGCGCGTCCATGGCGGCGCCGGTCGAGGGGGCCGTCGCCAGCCCGCGCAGGTCCGGCAGCACGGTCTCGGCCGACAGGGCCCAGGGGCGGGCCGAGAACTGCGCCAGCAGGGCCGACCGGGAGACCGGGTTGCCCACCAGGGCGGGCAGCGCCGCCTGGAGCGCCCCGACGAGCCGGATGGACGGGCGCAGCGTGCCGCTGAAGACGGCGACCTCGCGGTCGGTCCAGAAGCCGCCCGGGTCGAGGGCGACCGTGTCGCCGCCGAGCCCGCGGCGCGCGAGCTCGAGCACGATCCGTCCGCCCATGGACTGGCCGGCGGTGGACACCGCACCCAGCCCCTGCTCGTCGATGAAGCCCGCGACGGCGTCGGTCAGGGTCGCGATGGAGACCTCTCCGGCCAGGGGCGGGGACTGCCCGAACCCGGGCAGGTCGACGGCGATGACCTCCCGCTCGGCGGCCAACCGGTCGAGGATGGGCGCCCAGGACTGCGAGCCTGCGCCGAGACCGTGGACCAGCAGCAGGGGGCTACCGCTGCCGCGCCGTACGTGATGAAGAGTCATCTCGTGACCCTAGGGCCGTGCTCCTCGGCCGCGTCGGCCGGGTCGGTCGCTCGCTCGGGACGAGGTCGTCGCGCGCCAGGCGAGCACCCCGGCGGCGAGGTCCTCCGCCGCCGTGCCCACGGACACGAAGGCGGTCACCTGCTCCGGTGACGTCCGGCCGGGCGCGCGGCCGGAGACGACGTCGGCCAGGGTGGTCGCGACGTCCTGCTCGGTCAGCGTGCCCCGGCCCAGCGGGCCGACCAGCTCGCCGGCGGTGTGCCGCGCCTCGGCGACGTCGACGACCACCCGGGCGGCCGTCATGAGCTCCTCGTCGGCCTCGGTCATCGTCGGCAGGAAGGAGCCCACGAGGTCGACGTGGGTCCCGGGCCGGACGTCCCGACCGAGGACCAGCGGGCTCGTCGCCGAGGTGGCGGTCGTGACCACGTCCGCGGTGCGGACGGCGGCCCGCAGGTCGTCGGCGACGTCGGCGGCATACCCCTGCGTGCGCAGCTGCTCCACGAGCGCGGCCGCGCGGCCGCGGTCGCGGGCCCAGACCCGGGTGAGCCCGACGTCGCGGACCGCCGCGTAGCACGCGGGGACGGCGGCGGAGACGTTGCCCGCACCGACCAGCAGGTGCTCCTCGACCCGCTCCGGCGCGAGGTGGTCGGCGGCGAGCGCGCTGGCCGCGGCGGTGCGCCACCGGGTGAGCTCGGTGCCGTCCAGGACGGCCACCGGGCGACCGGTGGCCTCCTCGAGGAGCAGGTAGGTGGCCTGGATCGCGGGCAGCCCCCGCTCCCCGTTGGCCGGGTGGTGGGTGGCGACCTTGACGCCGAGCCACCCGTGCAGGCCCCAGGCGGGCTTGAGCAGCAGCGTGGCGGGCGGGTCGCCGCCGAGCGGCTCCAGCGTGCGCTCCGGCACGACCGGCCCCGGCCCGGCGAAGACCTCCCGGAGCGCCTCGACGAGGGCGGCCGGGTCCAGACCCGCCCGGACGGCGGCGGCGTCGAGCACCTCCATCAGACCGGCGCCCGCTCCCCCGCCAGCCACACCGACGACACCCGGTCGCCCAGGCCGGCGAGGTCGTCCCACGCCCCGTCGAGGACGACGACGTCGCCGACCTTGCCCGGCTGGAGGGTGCCGTGGTCCTCCTCGACCCCGAGCAGCTCGGCCGCGACCTGCGTGGTGGCGTGCCACGTCGCGAGCTCGCTCATGCCCAGGTCGCGCATGATCGCCAGCTCGTCGAGGTTGGTGCCGTGGACGCCGACCCCGGAGTCGGTGCCCATCGCCACCTTGACGCCGGCGGCGATGGCCCGGCGCACCGACTCGTCGTGCGCCTCGGAGACCATGCGGGCCTTGGCGACCACGGCGTCCGGGAGCGGGACGCCGGCGTCGGCCTGGGAGAGGACGGCCCGCGGCGCCAGCAGGGTCGGCACCAGCCAGGTGCCGCGCTCGAGCATCATCTCGATCGCCTCGTCGTCGAGGTAGATCCCGTGCTCGATCGAGCGGATGCCGCCGCGGACGGCGGTCTTGATGCCGTCGGTGGCCTGGGCGTGCGCCATGACGTGCAGCCCGGCGGCGCCGGCCTCGGTGACCAGGGTGGCGATCTCGTCGTCGCGCAGGTGGCCGTGCAGCGGGTTGCTGCGGGGTGACAGGACGCCGCCGCTGGTGGCGACCTTGATGACGTCGGCGCCGCCGCGGACCAGCTCGCGGACCTTGCGGCGCATCTCGACCGGGCCGTCGACGACGCCGGAGGGGCAGCCCGGGTGCTCGGGCATGAGGTCGACGTGGGCGCCGCACAGCTGCCAGCCGTCGCCGTGCCCGCCGGTCTGGCTGATCATCGTCAGCGCGATCTGCATGCGCGGACCCGGCGTGAGGCCGCGGCGCACCGCCTCGGCGACCCCGAGGTCCGAGCCGCCGGCGTCGCGCACCCAGGTGATGCCGGTGGCGAGCGTGGTGCGCATGCGCTGGGCGGCCTGGAAGAAGGGCAGGCTGAAGGGGGTCTGCAGGATGCGCCCCACGCTCGGCTGCTCGAACATGAAGTGCACGTGGCAGTCGAAGAGCCCGGGCAGGACGGTCTGCCCCGTGCAGTCGACGACCGTGTCGGCCTCGACGCCGAGGCCGGGCCCGACCTCGGCCACGCGGCCGTCGACCACGTGGACGTCCGCGACGCGGGGCTCGGACAGGGTGCCGTCGACGACGGTGCCGCCGGTGAAGAGAGTGCTCGTCATGCTCCCGAGGCTAGCCGTCACCGGTCTGCGATGATCGGCGCCATGCTCGCCATCCTCGGGGCCATCGAGACGGAGGTCGCCGACAACCGGCGGCTGCTGCAGGACCCGGTCGAGCTGCGCGCCGGCCACCTCACCGTCCACCGGGGTCAGCTGCACGGGGTCGAGGTGCTGCTGGCCCGGTGCGGCGTGGGCAAGGTCAACGCCGCGATGGCGACCACGCTCCTGCACTCCGCCGGTGCCACGTCGCTGCTGTTCACAGGGGTCGCCGGGGGCGTCGCCCCCGGTCAGCAGGTCGGTGACCTGGTGGTCGCGACCGACCTGGTCCAGCACGACGTGGACGTGACGGCCCTGGGCCGCCCGCCCGGTCAGCTGCTGGGCGAGCCCGGCTCGTGGTCCGCGGACCCGGCCATGAGCGGGCGCCTGCGGGAGGCCGCCGGCGCCAGCGCCGCGCGGGACGGCAGGGCCGTCCACGAGGGGCGCATCGCCTCCGGCGACCAGTTCGTCGCCTCCGCCTCGCGGGCGGCCGCTCTCCATACCGACTTCGGCGCCCTCTGCGTCGAGATGGAGGGGGCAGCGGTGGCCCAGGCGGCCACGTCGCTCGGGATGCCGTTCGCCGTCCTGCGGGCGCTGTCCGACACCGCCGACCACGGCGCGGCCCAGGACTTCCCGGCCTTCCTCACCGGGTCGGCGCGGCTCATGGCCGAGGTGGTCGAGCACTACCTCCGTGGGGATCAGTCGAAGATCGCGCTGTAGGCGTTGAGCGCGAGCTGGCCGCCGAGGTGCGCGTAGAGGACGGTGGAGCCCGCGTCGATGGTGCCGTCGCCGACGAGGTCGATGAGCCCGGCCATCGACTTGCCCTCGTAGACCGGGTCCAGGATGACCCCCTCGAGCCGCCCGACCGTCCGGATGGCCTCGACGGTCGACGCGTCGGGGATGCCGTAGGCCGGACCCTCCCACCCGGGCAGCACGGTGACCTCGTCGTCGCGCAGGTCGCGGCCGAGCTCCAGCAGGCCGGCGGTGTGGTCGGCGATGCGGCGGACCTGCGCCCGGGTCTTGTCCAGCGTCGCCGAGGCGTCGATGCCGATGACCCGGCGCGGTCGCCCGCCCGCGTCCTCGATCTCGGCGAACCCGGCGACCATCCCCGCGTGGGTGGAGCCGGTCACCGTGCACACGACGACGGTGTCGAAGAACACGCCGAGCTCGGCCTCCTGGGCCACCACCTCGTGCGCCCAGTTGGCGAAGCCGAGGCCGCCCAGCGGGTGCTCGGAGGCACCCGCCGGGATGGGGTATGCCGTGCCGCCGGCCGCCTCGACGTCGGCGAGCGCCGCCGCCCAGCTCGGGCGGATGCCGATGTCGAAGCCGGCGTCGTCGAGCCGGACGTCCGCGCCCATGATCCGGGAGAGCTCGATGTTGCCGACCCGGTCGTTGCCCGGGTCCTCCCAGTCGACCCAGCGCTCCTGCACGAGCACCGCCTTCAGACCCAGGTGCGCGGCGACGGCGGCGACCTGCCGGGTGTGGTTGGACTGGTAGCCGCCGATGGAGACCAGCGTGTCCGCGCCGGAGGCGAGGATGTCGGGGACGATGTACTCCAGCTTGCGGGTCTTGTTGCCCCCGAAGGCGAGCCCGGAGCTGACGTCCTCGCGCTTGGCCCAGATGCGAGGGCCGCCGAGGTGGTCGCTGAGCCGGTCCAACGGGTGCACCGGGCTGGGGCCGAAGGTCAGGGGGTGACGGGGGTGGTCGGACAGGGCCATCGCGTGCTCTCTTCCCGGTCCGCCGGCCGGACCTCCCTGCAATATATTGCATATCGCAGGTCGGGCGCGTCTAGGCTGGAGGTATGCCGGTGCCCACGACCCCCGCGCGCACGACGACCCGTCGCCTCCTGCGCGACGACGTCTACGGGCGGATCCGCGACGAGATCGTGCGCGGCCGGCTGGCTCCCGGGGAGAAGATCAACGACGCCGAGCTGGGCGCCTGGCTGGGGGTCTCCCGCACCCCGGTCCGTGAGGCCCTGCTCCGGCTGGCCCGGGACGGTCTGGTGCTGGCCCGGCCCGGGCGGGTGACGACCGTCGCCCCCGAGGACGAGACGACGCTCGCCCACGCCCGGGAGGTGGTGGCCGAGCTGCACGCCCTGGCGGTGCGGACCGCCGCGACACGCCTGGGCGAGGACGACCTGGCGGCGATGGACGCCGCCACCGGCCGGCTCCGGGCGGCGCTGGCCGTCCCCGACCCGGCCGCGGCGCTGCAGGCCGACGACGACTTCCACGCGGTGCCCGTCCGGGCCGCGGGCAACCCGATCCTGGCCGAGCAGCTGGACGCGGTGACGGCGATGCTGCGGCGGGCGGAGTTCCTGCACTTCGGCTCGATCACCGGTGGCGACTCCCCCACCGAGCACGACCTCATCGTCCGCCGGCTGCGCGAGGGCGACCCCGCCGGGGCCGCGGAGGCGACCCGGGCCAACTGGCTCGGCCTGGGCCGCCCCGGGCCGACCGCGCCTCCCCCGTGACCGCTGCGCCTGTCCCCTGACCGCCGCGCCTCCGCCGTCATCCCGGGCGCGCGGCATACCCTGGATCGACCCTGACACGCCCGTCCGGGCCTCCGTGAGCACGAAAGGTCGCCCCACCCCCTCATGGCTCGTCGCAAGCGCCCGCAGAGCGAAGACCTCTTCGACGTCGAGGAGAAGATCCTCGAGGTCGACGTCCAGGAGGAGATGGAGGGCGCGTTCCTGGAGTACGCCTACTCGGTGATCTACTCCCGGGCGCTCCCGGACGCCCGGGACGGCCTGAAGCCGGTGCAGCGGCGGATCCTCTACGCGATGAACGAGCTCGGTCTGCGGCCGGACCGCCCGCACGTGAAGTGCTCGCGGGTCGTCGGTGAGGTCATGGGCAAGTACCACCCGCACGGGGACACCGCGATCTACGACGCGATGGTGCGGATGGCGCAGCCCTTCACCATGCGGCTCCCGCTGGTCGACGGCCACGGCAACTTCGGCTCGCTCGACGACGGCCCCGCGGCCAGCCGCTACACCGAGGCCCGCATGGCGCCGGCGGCGCTGCTCATGACCGGCGGTCTCGACGAGAGCACCGTCGACTACGTCCCCAACTACGACGACCAGCTGTTCCAGCCCGAGGTGCTGCCCGCGGCATACCCCAACCTGCTGGTCAACGGTGCCACCGGCATCGCGGTCGGCATGGCCACCAACATGCCGCCGCACAACCTCGGCGAGGTCATCGGGGCCGCCAGGCACCTCATCGCCCACCCCGAGGCCGACCTCGAGGCGCTCATGCGCTTCGTGCCCGGGCCGGACCTGCCGCTGGGCGGGCGGATCGTCGGGCTGGACGGCATCCGGGACGCCTACGAGACCGGGCGCGGGTCGTTCAAGACGCGCGCCACGGCGCGGATCGAGAACGTCACGCCGCGCAAGAAGGGCATCGTTGTCACCGACCTGCCCTACCTCGTCGGGCCGGAGAAGGTCATCGAGAAGGTCAAGCAGCTGGCGCAGGCCAAGAAGCTGCAGGGCGTCTCGGACATCATCGACCTCACCGACCGGACCAAGGGCCTGCACCTGGTCATCGAGATCAAGACCGGCTTCAACCCCGACGCCGTCCTCGAGCAGCTCTACAAGCTCACGCCCATGGAGGAGTCCTTCGGGATCAACAACGTGGCGCTCGTCGAGGGGCAGCCGCGCACCCTGGGGCTCAGGGAGCTGCTCCAGGTGTATGTCGACTTCCGCACCGACGTGGTGCGGCGCCGGACCGAGCACCGGCTGGGGAAGAAGAAGGACCGGCTGCACCTGGTCGAGGGTCTGCTCATCGCCATCCTCGACATCGACGAGGTCATCCAGCTCATCCGGGCCGCCGAGGACGTCGCCACGGCGCGGACCCGGCTGATGCAGGTCTTCGACCTCTCGGAGATCCAGGCCAACCACATCCTCGACCTGCAGCTGCGCCGGCTGACGAAGTTCTCCCGGATCGAGCTGGAGAGCGAGCGGGACGAGCTGAAGCGCGAGATCGAGGCGCTGGAGGCGATCCTCGCCGACCAGCAGCTGCTGCTCACGGTCGTCAGCGACGAGCTCGCCGCGGTGGCGGCCGAGCACGGGACGCCGCGTCGGACGGTGCTGCTGGAGAGCGACGGCACGGGTGCCGCCTCCGCCGCCGGCGGGCCGGCGACCGGTGGGAAGGCGTCGGGGATGGACCTCGAGGTCGCCGACGACCCGTGCTGGGTGCTGCTGTCCTCCACGGGCCTGCTGGCGCGGGCCGGCGCCTCGGACGACGAGCCGCTCGGCACCGGGGGGCGCCGGACCAAGCACGACGTCATCAGATCCCGGGTGCGGACGACGGCTCGGGGGACGGTGGGGCTGCTCACCAGCGCCGGCCGCGTCGTGACGCTGTCGGTGGTCGAGCTGCCCGCGCTGCCCCCGTCGGCGGAGTCCCCGAACCTCTCGGGCGGTGCGCCGCTGTCGGCCTTCGTCGACCTGCCGCCGGGCGAGCAGGTCCTCGGGCTGTGCACGCTGACCGGCGACGGGCCGGGGCTGGCCCTCGGCACGCAGCAGGGCGTGGTCAAGCGGGTCAACCCTGACTACCCCGGCCACCGGGACTCCTTCGAGGTCATCTCGCTCAAGGACGGCGACAGCGTGGTCGGCGCGGTCGAGCTGGCGACCGGTGAGGAGGAGCTCGTCTTCGTCACCTCGGACGCCCAGCTGCTGCGCTTCTCCTCCTCGCTGGTCAGGGCGCAGGGCCGCTCCGGCGGCGGCATCGCCGGCGTCAAGCTCGGCGCAGGTGCGAGCGTCATCGGCTTCGCCGCGGTCGACGCGACGCTGGAGAACGTCGTCGTCACCGTCGCCGGAACCGCCAACGCCGCACCGGGCACCCAGACGGGGTCCGTCAAGGTCACCGACCTGTGGGGCCTACCCCACCAAGGGGCGCGCCACCGGGGGCGTCCGCTGCCACCGCCTGCTGCGCGGCGAGGACGCGCTCGTGCTGGGCTGGGCCGGCGCCGCTCCCCCGCGCGCCGCGTCCGCCAACGGTGTCGCCGTGGAGCTGCCGGAGACGAACGACAAGCGCGACGGCTCAGGAGTCCCCGCCGCAGCCCCCATCGCGGCGGTCGGCTGAGTCAGTCCGCACGGTCGATCGGGACGGGCGTCCTCGACGGACCCCACCCTCGTCAGGCGGTGTCGCAGAAAGCAGGCGTGGAAGGTCGGTACATCACCCTCATGCCGAATACAGCGCGTTGTCCAAGTACCTTCGAAGCACGGTAGAGAGTTGTTGATCCCGTTTTGCCATCAGTGGATGTGTAGGTACTAGGACCGATCCAGTAGGTGTCTCTCGGCAGTCCCGTTCCTCAACCCGTTCGACTATTCAGGTGAGGGACAGGCTGATCCGGTGTAGGAACACCGAGTTGCTCGCACAGCGGCATCCAGCCATCGGCGACTCGCCATTGAATGAGACGCTCGGGCGGACATTCGCGCCGGACGTCGATGACGTGCGCTTCGTACGCTTCGATCGCCTGCTCACGGTTGAGGAAGCGATGCCATCCGCCGAAATGCTCCTGCCAGACCCGGCTGAGTAACTCGGCTACTGCTGGGGGACCTACATCCTGTCCGGGCGCCGTCCAGGAGTGAATTGATCCGAGCGCGCTGTCGTACCACGATTCTGCATCTCGGAGGGTGAGGAGGACGCGGGCATCCGGCCACAGGTCGGCGAAGCGCCGCCACTCCCAGGCCCCCGGCCAGTCGAGGCTTGCTCCGTAGCAATGGAGCAACTCCTCCCAGTCTGCCTGCTCTCCCCGATAGTGCGCGGCCCACGCTCTGGCGAGCTGGGGCCGTTCCCACATGGTCTGCATCTGCACGCAGGGACCGAATCCGAGCAGATCCAGTGCTGCGGACGCAGACGTTGTTCCGGTCCGCCCCCAGCTGGCCCCGATTACCTTCATGAGCACACCGTCTCACATCGAGCTCCCGACGGTCCGCTACCTGCATAGATGGTTCTCCAGGATTGGGCCACGATCTGGAGTAGTTTCGTCGAACTGTCCGCCAACTGCCGAGACCAAAGTTGTTAGGGCTCCGTTCAACGCGAAAGCAGCTCTGCGGGAAGCGATGTGACAAAGGTGCGCGCGTACCTCGAGGACTGGGCCCCGGCGCCTACCGCTACTGGGGCACCCGGGTGTCCTGGCGCACCTGCCATCGGACTTCAGGCGATAGGTTCGGCTCTGCCACAGGAGTAGGAGAGGGCGCGAGAAAATGGTAATGATCGTCGCGATGGCCATTGCGACGGTGGCGGGCGTTGTTGGCTTCTCTCTGGACGGCAACTAAAAGCTTCAGTTCCTTGGCTGCCGACTCCTTATTGGCTGCGTGGCGGGGCTGTTGTCCAGACAGCAGATCGTGGCCGAGCGGACTGCTGAATGGAACAGCCCACCGACGTCCGGGCATGCCGCGTGCGGCATGCCCGCCGCACGCGCGCATGCTGGCGCGTCTGTCTCTGGCGGTGCAGTAGTCGATCGGTCACCGGCGCCGTGCGGCTGAGCCCCGATGGCGATGCGTCATTGGCTCGACGTGCTGCTCGAGTCGCTCCGGTGGGCGGTTGGTCGCCCGCGGCGTTCGAAAACGTGGCGGGAGACCAAAACGATGAGTACAAAGGGGCCAACGGTCATCAGGGCGTTCACGCTTGGCGAGGGGTCCCAAAATTCGCTTGTGAGCATCGAAATGGACATCAACCACAGCAGTCCCACCACTAGGCTGATGACCCAGGCCTTCGGAGTGCTCATGGATTAGGTATGACGCACTGAGATAGCTGTGCCCACGATTGATGTGCGGGCCCATGTCGCACCGGTGCAGATTCGGGTCACGGCCGAGCAACCGTGAGGGCACTGCAACGGATCAGTCGGGATCGGTTCGGCAAGTGCCCCCAAAGTCCACGCCTGACGGGAAGCGAGACTGCACTGTCATGCCGCCCTGCGCTCAGTGGGACGTGGGGTGTAGGTGAGAGTCGCCTTCAGGTGCTGCAACGATCGATAGTCAAAGCGATACACCTTGGGTGGGCCAACCGGATCGACCGGACCTGGCCCAGGGTGTAGGTGAGCCGATCGGCGACAGCCTGTCGGGACCCTTCCCGGCGAGGTCCTGGGTTAGAGCCGGTCTCTGTCCCAGAGGACGTCGACGAACTGGTGCTGGGCCTCTCGGATGACCGCGTCGTCCGGGGGCAGGTCCCTGAACCAGGCCTCCCGGTCGGTGGCCTCGACCACCACGAGGCCATCGTCGTCGGCGCCAACCGGACGGACGACCCACCCGGCCAAGTCCCCGTGCGGCAGCATGTCAGGTTGAAGGAGCATCCACCCAAAGATCTCCGGGACACCGGCCACGTCGCCTGGGTAAAGCGCCACCATCATCCAAGCCTTCCAGTTGCGGCGCGGGTCATTGGGGCCGAGGGACGCCGGGAACAGGCGCTTGGCGCGGGCGATGCCACCCACGGACACGACGCCGACGATGCTCATGACGGTCGTGGTGATTTCGGACAGACCGTCCTGCCACCCACGCGCGGCGGGCATCGAGACCCCCAGCGCCAGGTATGGGGAGCCAGGGTGGACGGCGACGGTCCGCTGCGTCTGAGAGCTGTGGTCGTCGAGGTGGAGCACCCCGAAACCGCTGCCACTGACGAGTTTGTGCCAGGCGGCCCAGGCAGCGTCCGGTTCCAGTTGCACCGCCGGGCCGCCGAAGTCGATGCTGCAGCGGGTCTCAGGCGGGGACGAGATCAGCTGCTGGGAGAGGTCGAGCACGTGCTCTGGGTGGCGCGCCGCCGGGTGGGCCGGGCCTGACCCCGCGGCCCGTTCGGCAGGTCGTGGTCCAGCCGCAGCAGGGCGGTGTACGCGATGCGTTCCGAGCCGTCCATCAGCCATCGAGGCCGCCGGTAGGTCGTCCCCAGACCGAGCACGCCATGAGGCGGCGTGTCCACCAGGTTGGACCTCACGAACGTCAGCCAGGGCTCCAGGTCCGTCCACAGATCCCCATCGACGACCAGGAAGCACACCGAGGGGTCCTCACTGGAGACCACCACCGCATCCCCAGCCAGCTGCTGGCTCTCCGGCAGGTCATCTCCCTGAAGCAGGACTTCCTCGAGGCGCGCCTGCGCATCCGCACCGGCCAGCGCATACCGAAGGATGAGCATCTCCCCACCCCGAGACCAGGCGCGCTTCATCGCACCGAGAGAAACACTGCCATCGATCGTCACGCCAATACCTGCCTTCGTGAAGAAGTTGCCCTCGAACGTGCACTGGGAGGAGCACCTACGCCCCACCCACCCCCAGTGCCCCGAATCTCCCGAGCCCGCAACTTACCAATAGCTAGGCAATGAAACCGAGGACGATGGCGCCATCACAGCCGCGGGGTGTTGCCCTCACCACCGTCGATGTGCCCTCGGTGGCCCCGCGACGACCGTGGCGCTGCACCCCTTGGCTGCGTGAATCAAAGACACAATCCGCCAGCCTGAGGCGTGACCTCAGTCCGCGCCGGACGAGCCTAACGGCACATAATCGTCTGCCGCCTTGCGATCGCGCTCCAGGCCCACTCGGACCGCGAGAGCTGGGCTCTCGCATAGCGCCTCGATCGACTGCTTGCGAGCACCGCTACCGTGGCGGGAGCCCCACCGCAAATGTTGTGCTCGTCTGCCGTTAAGGAGAAGCTCAGATGTCTGAAGCGATGCTAGAGCAGCTATCCCGGGCCGTGAAGCGGGACTTAGGTACGGATGCCGACCGGTGGTTCCGCCCGGCGGGGTATGAGAGCGCCGCCCTGGCTGTCATTGACTCCATCTACTCCACTGGGAACCACTACACGGGCGTCATCAACGCGGTGAATAGGTACCGGAGAGCCCGGATCGATGAAGGTGCTAACCCTGACCGAGACGGTGCGCGGGAGCTTGTGTCCGCGGTAGATCGGTGGGGAGGAGTCGATGGCTTGATCGAGCGTACCAACAAGTGGAAAACATCCACCCGAGCCGGCGCGCCGACAAAGGCTGAAGCGGCGTACGGCGCAGCGGAGGCACTTGTTGAGCAGGGCATGGATTCAGTGATCGATGTGCGAGGCGCACTCGCTGGTCGGGAGAAGCAGGAGAGCTCCCCGCTGAAGCGTCGATGGCTCAACCTCCCGGGCCAGCGCAGTGGACTCACATGGACCTACTTCTTGATGCTCTGTGGTGTGCCCGGCGTGAAGGCTGACCGCATGGTCGTCGGGTATGTCAGCCGAGTGTTCGGACAGGAAGTCTCCGGGGAGAGAGCCCGTGAATTGGTGGGAGGCGTTGCTCGGCAGCTGGAGACAAACGAGCTCCACCTTGACCACGCGATCTGGCGTCACGAATCAGGCCGCGCGGTCTTCCTTGGCGAGGGCTCGGACGGCTGACTACCACCGGTAGTCCTTCACACCAACCGCTCCCTGAGGCGTCGTAGCGTTCAACGAGCGGCCATCCGGATCTGCCGCCAGGAGGACGCTAGCCTCCGGCCCGTCCGACATTGCCGCGGGCAGCGTGGACGCACGCTCGCGCCGCAGGGTGATAGCGGGTGTGACCGGTGTGGCGGACTACCGACAGGTCGACATGCGGGGGTCGGGATACCTGCCGGGATCCTGACCTTGGGCTAGGTTGAGCTGCTCACCCAGTCAGGCCCCGTTCACTCCCTCTACTCGGGTGAAGACTTCCTCCGTGAACTCGACATGGTGCGGAAGTTCGGCGAGTTCTTCTGCGGTGATGGCCACGTTCCGGTCCCGTGCTTCACGCTCCAACATCTTCCAGTAGCCGCGGGCCATCTCCTCCTCGGTGTGGTCATCGAAGGGGGCGTCAGGCCCGACAACCGTCAGGGCGTCGGTCTCCATCTCCTCCATGCTGGTTTCGGTCCACGACGCGGTTGACCCCCATCCTCGATCGGTGAGCAGCGGAACGCGCTCACCATCATCCAACTCGATGGAGAGCAGGCACTTGGCATCCACCCGGGTCCGTCTCGGGTCCCCGACATCGACCCGCGTAACGAGTTCCATCACATCTCCTTGCTTCCCTGGCTTCAACTTTCGTCCAAACGAAGGGCGCGGCACGAAGACGCGCGCACGGACACACCGATATACGGGGCAATCCTCCCGCACTGCCGTCCAGGGGTGGTCGCGGTGGCCAGCCGCCCCGCCGACCGAACCACCAAGGTCTCCCGATCCGGAGTTGTTGCCTCGCGCACAGCGTCATCACCCTTCCCCGTTTGCGATGCCCAGCGCCGTCTGCATCACCCCCATCGCAACTCGGCTAGACGTCCTGTCATGCCGCATCAGGTGGCATTGGCGTGGCCTACATGGAGAGCCACGTTGTACGTTGACCGATCGGCATGTCATCCGGCTGGTTCTTCTTGCTTTTCGCGTCGTTCTGGTTCGTGAGCGTGCAGCCAGGCGCTGAAGGGCGCGGAGGTGAGGCCGTGGAGCAGGACCGAGATGGTGATCGCCAGGGTGGCGTAGAGGAAGATGTCGTGGTTGCCGGTGTGCCGTTCGGCCAGGGTGGCGTAGAACAGTGCCGAGACGCCGATGGGGGCGAACCAGCTGAGGAAGACTGTCTCGCTACGGTCATGCACGCTCTTGAGCAGAGGCCATAGTGCCCAGATCGTTGCCAGGCGCCGGAGCAGGACGGTTCCCGTGAGGATGGCGACCGCCGGCCAGCCCAGTCCGGCCCACTCGTCGATGGGTAGTGCCAGGCCCAACAGGATGAAGATCGGCAGCAGGAAGAGGCGGGCGACGGCGTCGTGCACCTTGTCCTCCTCTGCCTCCTCACGTTGGGGGATGACCTGACCGAACACGGCGGCACCGACGAACACGGCGAGGAGTGCGTCGGTGCCCAGCAGCTTGCCACCGCCCAGCAGCACGAGAGACAGCGGAACGATGAACGCCAGGTAGGAGCTTTCCTCCATCAGCCCGTGGTCTCGGACCAGGACGAACAACTTTCCCAGGGCGAGGCCGGCGACGGCACCGACCACTGCCGCGCCCACCACCTCCCGCAGCAGGACCTTGGTCAGCAGTTCCTGCCACGCCTGGTCGGGCTTGGTGATCAGCAGGACGGGCAGCATGACGAAGAGGTAGCCCAGGCCGTCGTTGATCCCGCTCTCGGCCGAGAGGTTGTGCCGCACCTTCTCGGGCACCTTCTCCTCAGCCAGCGACCCGGTCACGATGGGGGTCGTGACCACCGGGTCCGTCGGCGTCACGATCGCGCCCACCAGCAGTGCCACCAGGAACGGCACTCCGAGACCCCACCACGCCACACCCGTGGCCAGGACGAGCATGAGAAGCATTCCTAGCCCGATGATGGTGACGATCCAGCGGGCGTTGGCCCGCCAGTAGCCGTGCGGCAGGCGCAGCGCGACGCCGGCCAGCCCCACCGCCAGGGTGATCCTGGCCGCATGCTCGAGCAAGGTCCCGGTCGGCACCCCGAAGTCCTCGATCCGCATGAGGTCCAGGGCGTGCGGGCCGATCATTGCTCCGAAGCACAGGCATAGCAGCGGACCGGGCAGGCTGGCCCGCTGCAGCACCGTCGAGAAAGCGGCAAAGGTCAAGAGCGCCCCAGCAAATAATGCCAGGAGCAGGTTGATGTCCACGTCGGTCGAAGCCTTTCTGCCGGATTGGCACACAGGCAACCACCCAGCGGCGGACATTGCATCTCCGGTCGACCCCGACCCCCAGCTACACCGCATGCCGCAAGATCCCCAGCTGTCGGCGCCGACGCTCGCAGGAGCAACCAGGCGCACGGATCTGCCGCTGGCCGCGTGCTGGGCTCACGGGGTCAGGCGGGGCGAGACAGCTCGTGCTCGACGGCTCGGCGGATCCAGGCCGAGACTGAACGATCGTCAGCTTCTGCGGCGCGCTTGACTTCCTCGAGCAGATCCGCTGGGAAGCGCACTGGCACGGGTGCGCTCAGTGGACGCTTGCGACGACGCGCAGGCCCCTGGGGCTCCTGGTTGCGCGGGTCGGCGTAGAACTCGTACTCCTGCTCCGGCGTCATCGGCCGGCTGTCGTCAGTGCTCATCACGGTCCCTCCGGTACGTAGCGGCGAGGCCCGAAGACGCCTCGTAGCAGCCGATCGGTCGGCACTTGCTCGGATCGCCCGACCGAGATGGAGCCAGCGGCACGATGAGTACTCGCCCACTGACTTCCGCGAGCATCAACCAGTGAGCGGGCGGCCTGGCCGGGTAGAACAGCGGGTCGCTGGTCCACGCATCGATCACGTCGTCCATCCCCAGGTGCGGATGCTTGAACAGGTGAGCGGCTTGCTGGTCGATCTCGAAGGGCTCGATGTCATCGAGCGCTTCCAGGTCGAACGCTTCGCTCACACCCCAAGTGTATTACAGACGACTACGCACGCACATGCCGCGTGCGGGTAGAAGGGCTGCGGTCGTCGGGTTCGGGATGTGGCTACGGTGTCGACGTGGAGGCTCTCCGTCCGGTGCGTCCGACCGGCACTGGCGTGCTCGTGCTGGCCGGCTCGAGCGGCCGCGTGGACACCGACCGCGCCAGGCTCCTCGCGGCCCACGGAGCCCACGCGTTACCTCTTCAGTGGTTCGGGGGACCTGGCCAACCACCCGGCCCCGGGGAGATCCCTCTCGAGACCTTCACCTCAGCCTTAGACCACCTGGCCAAAGAAGCTAATTTCCTGTCGATCGTCGGGGTCTCTTTCGGGGCCGAGGCCGCCTTGGTCACCGCGTCCCTGGACCCGCGCGTGCGAACTGTCGCCGCCTTCGCGCCCTCGCATGTGACCTGGCCGGGATATGACCCGGACCAGCGACGGTGGGCCGCACACTGGACCTGGCAGGGACGACCGTTGCCCTTCGTGCCCATCCAGCGACCACCCAACCCCGCATCTATTGACGGGTTGTCGAGGTACCTGCCGGTGTACCAGGCGTCGCTGGAGGCTGCCAGCACCACAACGTTGGAGCAGGCCACCATCCGCGTCGAGAACATCCCGGAAGTGCTCCTGGTCAGCGGCGGCGACGACCAGGTCTGGCCTTCTACCGACTCCGCCCGCGCCATCGCTAACCGGCGGGCGGCGCACCGCCTCGACACCCGCCACGTGCACCTGCCCGAAGGCGGGCACCGCACCATCCTCCCCGGAGAAAGGGCACCGGACGGCGGACATGCCATGGCACGCGGCGGCAACCCCAAGTCTGATCGCGTCCTCGGCGCAATGGCCTGGTCTCAGCTCACGACCGCTCTGCGACTGAACGAACGGCGTCACTGAACATACGGAACTGCCGCACGTCGGTCGGCTCGAGTTCGCGTCGACCATGTGCGGTCACGATGGTTCATGAACAACTTCCAGATCACCTCCGCCCTCGTTCCAATATTGACCGACGACCCCTCCGTTGCCGCGCTGCGCCAGGCGGTGGCCGCGCACCTTGCCCGTTACAGCGGGCAGACGCGCACGCACACCGAGTCGGACCTGCGCGCCTTCCTGACCTGGTGCGCCGCACGACACCTGGACCCCTTGACCGCCCACCGGGTGCACGTCGAGCTGTACGTGCGGTGGATGCAGGAGACCCGCCGGTACAAGCCGTCCACGATCTCACGGCGGCTGTCCGTGGTGATCGGTTTCTATCGCACGGCCGTCATCGACGGTGTCCTCACCGCCTCCCCGGCCGACCATGTCCGCCGCCCACATGTACCGCCCGAATCCCCCACCCTCGGCCTGTCTCACCTGCAGTTCGAAGCGATGCTGCAGGCGGCGCGCGTCAGCAGCAACATCAACGACTTCGCCCTGGTCGCCATGCTGGGCCTGCTCGGCCTGCGCATCTTCGAAGCGTGCGGCGCCGACATCTGGGATCTGCGGGAGGAGCACGGCCACCGGGTGCTGAAGGTGTGCGGCAAGGGCGGCAAGGTCGTCCTGACACCCCTGCCGCCAGCGGTGCAGCGCGATCGAACGCGCCGTCGACCACCGTGAGGATGGGCCGATCCTGCGGAACCGGCAGGGCGGGCGGATGGACCGTCACGCCGCCACCCGTCGTTTGCACCACCTGGCCGACGGCGCCGGCATCAACTTGCCGCGGATGCATCCGCACATGCTGCGGCACACGTTCGTCACCACCATGCTCGATGCCGGCGTCGACCTGCGCGACGTCCAAATTGCCGCGCGCCATGCCGACCCCCGCACCACCATGCGTTACGACCGAGCGCGCAAGAACCTCGACCGTCACCCCAACTACATCCTCGCCGCCTACATGGCCTCCGGCACCTGACGAACGGCCGGTCCTTGTTCGACCAGCCCAGCTCTCGGGCGCGGATCCCCTTGTTCTGTGGTACTGCGGGCAGTACCATCGAGTTGTGCCGTCAGTTGCGAAGATCCTGGCCCAGATAAGAGCCAATCCGGCCAACATCCGGTATGAGGACCTCGCGAAGGTGTGCGAGCACTACTTCGGACCGCCCAGGACAAGCGGTGGCTCCCACGCCGTGTACAAGACCCCGTGGCCCGGGGACCCGCGAGTGAATATCCAGAACGACCACGGCAAGGCCAAGCCGTACCAGGTCCGCCAGGTCCTGGCAGCCATCGACAAGAAGGAGGCAGCCCAGTGAGCACCACGATCCCCGACATCACCCACTACACCTACCGCGTCAGCTGGTCGCCCGAGGACCAAGAGTTCGTCGCCACCTGCCTCGAACTGCCCTCCCTGTCCTGGCTCGCCCCTACTCAGGACGAGTCCCTGCAAGGCCTTCGCGATCTGGTGGATGAGGTCGTTGAAGACCTGCACCGCAACGGTGAGCCGATTCCAGACCCACTGTCCTCTCGCACCTATTCGGGCAAGTTCAATCTCCGTGTCGGTGAACGACTCCACCGCCAGCTCGCCATCAAGGCAGCTGAAGAGCACCTCAGCCTCAACCAGTACGTTGTCCGCAAGCTTGGCGACGCGCCTTAAAACGATCATGCGGACATGCCGCAGTCATCGCGTCGGCGGTGAACACATCAGGTTGGCGCTACCCCCAGGCGAGCTCGGTCCAGCCGGCGCCGTTCCAGAACCTCTTCCCAGCGCCATGGAACGGGTCGGGGCACCACCCGGCAGGGGGCAAAGGTGGCACCGGCGGAGTCGCCGGGTAGGTGGGATCCAGACGATCATCCTCCTGCGGCACCACAGCACGAGCGACCATCGCCGAGCCGGGTGCGTCGTGCCCACCGAGTTCTCATCGTCATGCGTCTCGAGGAGGACGTGCTGCTCGTCCGGGAGCAGCTGGTACCACGTGGTGCCATCGAGGTCGAGCACCTCATTCCCGCACGCCGGGTAGAGCGAGACGCCCTGGTAGACCTGGGCAGCGGCCCGGGTGTGGTGGCACCCCCCGAGGCTCCCCACCGACCTGATCCCGGAAGGGTGTCCCGGGCCGCCACGGTTCGTCCGCACCGCAGCCGGGAATATCAACCAGGGCATCCACTCTTCACCCGTGGTGAGATCGGCCCCCGTCGCGACAGCCCCAGCATCGTCCCCGCCCAGCACCCCACCCTCCTCGGTGGGCCGACTGCTGCTCTTCGGGGCACTCGTCGCGATCGGCCCACTGACGATCGACATGTACCTCGCGGCCTTCCCGGCCGTCGTGGAAGACCTCTCCACGACCGAGGCCACGGTGCAGCTGACCCTGACCGCGACCCTGGTCGGGCTCGCCACCGGCCAGCTGCTCATCGGGGCGTTGTCGGACTCCTTCGGCCGACGCCGACCGTTGATCGCGTCGCTGACCCTCTACGTCGTGGTCTCGGTGGCGATCGCGGTCTCCTCCTCGATCGAGGTGCTGCTGGTGCTGCGCTTCGTGCAGGGCCTGACCGGCGCGGCCGGGATGGTGCTGTCCCAGGCCATGGTCCGCGACCTCTACAGCGGCTCCCGGCTGGCCACCTTCATCTCCCGGCTGTTCCTCGTGGTCGGCGTGGCCCCGATCCTGGCGCCGACGCTGGGCGCCCAGTTCCTGATCTTCGGCAGCTGGCGGACCATCTTCTGGGCGCTGGGAGCCTTCGGGCTGCTGCTGGCGGTGCTGGCGCTGGTCCTCGTCAAGGAGACCCTGCCCCCGGAGCGGCGGCGCCACTTCGGCCCTCGGACCCTGTGGGCCAGCTACCGGGTGCTGCTCTCGGACCGACGCTACATCGGCCTCGTCCTGACCGCGTGCACCGCGATGGGATGCCTGTTCGCCTACATCTCCAGCGCGACCTTCGTCTTCCAGGGGCTGTACGGGATGAGCACCCAGCAGTATGCCTTCGTCTTCGCCGCGGGCGCGGGGGCGCTCACAGTCACCAGCCAGATCAACGGGTCCCTCGTGCGCACGGTGCACCCGGCCTCGGTGCTGCGGGTGGCGCTGCCCTCCATGCTGGCCATCGCCCTGGCCCTGCTCACCGCCGCGCTGGTGGACCTCAGCGTGTGGGCCATCGTCGGCGGCATCGTCCTGCTGATGGGCTCGGTGGGCTTCGTCATGCCGAACAGCCCGAGCATCGCGCTGGCCGACCACGGCGAGCGGGCCGGAGCGGCTGCCGCCCTGCTCGGGGCGACCAACTTCGTCTTCGGCGCGCTCATCTCACCGGTCAGCGGGCTGTTCGGGGTCGACTCGGCGGTGCCGATGGCGGCCATCATGGTCGTCTGCGCCGCGGCGTCGTGGTTCTTCTACACCGTGCTGGCCCGCCCGCAGGACATCCTGCGGGACATGCCCTGGGAGTGACCGTCGAGCGCTGAGCGGCGCCAGTCCGCTCGGCCTCGTCACTTGGTCGACTCGTGGAGGCGGGTGATCGCCTCAGCCGTGGTCATGACCTCGGCGAACTCCCCGTCCAGGCTGGCGAGGGCCGTCCGGTGCATCGTCTCGGCGTCGAAGCCGGCGCGGGCGTGGGTCGCCGTGGCGTCTGAGACGAACCATGTCTCGAACCCCAGGTTGCCGGCCATGCGGGCCGTCGTCGAGCAGCAGTGATCCGTCGTCAGGCCGGCGACGACGACGCACTCGGCCCCGGTGCGCCGCAGGTGCTCCTGCAGGTCGGTGCCGATGAACGCGCTGTTGACCCGCTTGTCGAGGACCACCTCGCCCGGCAACGGTCGTGCTTCCGGCTTGAACTCGAATGCTGTCGTGCCCCGGCGGAAGAGCCCGGTGGGCGAGGCGCTCTCGTGGCGCACGTGGACGACGGGGGCGCCGCGCTCACGCCATACGGCCAGGAGTTCGCCGACACGGGTCTCGGCATCAGGGTTGTTGCGCTCGCCCCAGGCGGAGTCCTCGAAGGCCTGCTGCACGTCGATCACGAGCAGGGTGGGAAGCGTCACGTCACTGATCGTACGGGTGGCGGTCCGCAGCGGGTCTACGCAGCGAGGCTGGCACCAGCTCCTCCATACCCGACCCCGGACATCAGCGGCCGACCCGGCCCCGAGGTCAGCTGTCCTCGGGACCCTCCCCGGGCTCGCGGACGAGCCTCAGGTGACGCTGCAGCCAAGGGCGGGCCTCGTCGAGCACCGCGTCCAGGCCGCGCACGGCCGGATCCGGGTAGAACCCGGAGGTGTCGGTCGCGTGGTAGTAGAGGCCGGCTGGTCTCTGGGCGCCGTCGACCACGTGCGGCCACGGGAGGTAGATGACGGTGACCGGCTCACCCTCGAGGTCGACCTCGCTGCTGCGGGGGGCCTCGTGTTCTGTAGGGAAGCTCAGGATGGTGGCACCCTCGTCGCTGGTCCCCGCGCCCTGCTCCGTCATGTCCACCACCGTACCGCTCCGGTCCAGGTCGTGTCGGCGTCGACGCCGTCAGGCGTAGCGGCACACAGCGCCTCACTCTCGGTCATCATCGTCCTCGGAGGATCAGGCTCTGGTGCCACTCAGCCACGCACCTGACGGACGGTACGGAAGCCGACGATCGCCAGCCACGCCATCGCCAGCGGCTGAGCGAGCCCCCCGGTCATCGCGGTGACCCACGATCCGCCGACCCCGAGCCACAGGACCCACGAGAGGGGCGGCACCAGGGCGACGACACCGGCGGTCACCGCCTCGACGGACAGCACCAGCCACGGGTGTCGACGGAGCCGGCCGAGCAGCGCGACGACGACGAAGGCCAGGCTCAGCAGGATCGTGATCGCCCACGGCCACCAGTAGTCCGCCATCGAGATCTCGGCCATCGCCTCCACCTTGGCCCGGGCCGTCCACCCGGTGGCCCAGATCAGGAGCAGCAGCACGGGTATGCGTGCCAGCTGCAGCGCTCCAAACCTCTTCTCCACGGGCTCCTCCCCTGCACCGACTCTGCCTGTGATCCTGACCGCACCAGGCGTCCACCTCTGTCGTGGACCCCACCCTGCCCGTTCGCGGCCCAGGTCTCAACCGCCAGCATTCCCATCCGCCGGTGGAGGGCTCGGGTCGGCGCGGCAGCCGGCCAGACGCCCGTCAGTCGACGATCTGGGCCCTGCCCTCCCGTGGCAGGGCAGCGAGCCCGTCCCGCATGGCCTGCAGCTTCTCCGGAGCATGCCCGACCCAGCCGCCCAGCTCACCGACCACCCGCAGCGGCTCGGCGGACCGGAAGGATCGGGTCGGGTTGCCCGCGAACTTCTGGTCCGTGACGTTGGGGTCGTCCTCGAAGGCCCCCACCGGTTCGACGACGTAGATCCGCCCCGGGCCCGCCCCGGCGGACAGCTCCGCACCCCAGGTCGCCGCGTCCAGGGTCTCGGTGAAGTAGACGTAGTTCATCACTCGCCCGGCCTCGAAGTTCGACTCCCGGCCCGGTGTCAGGACGTCGCCCACCTCGAGGTCAGCCTTCGTGCCGTGCAGGTACACGCCCTCCTGGTAGACCTCGAAGGGCACCGGCTGCTCGGCCTCGCTCACGCCCCCACGCTAGCTCCCGTGGGGGCTGCCGAGGGGTCGCCGGCCGGGCACAGGGGCACCGCGAGGGTCCACGCTCAGGGGAGGTAGTACGTCAGCAGGTCGGCGGTGACCGGCGGGAAGAGCGCGGCCATGACGTCGGCGTGCGGTCCGGGGTAGACGTCGGGGTGGCGCTCGCTGAGCCCGATGATGCCGTGGGGGCCCAGCAGCAGCGCCCCCAGCTGGTCGGGGGCGACGCCGGCTCCCCCGTCGACGCCCGGGCTCTGCATCGTGCCGCCACCACGCGGGGACCCGAGCTCGCCGTCGACGAGCGACATCCGCACGTGACGACCGAAGGTGGAGAGCACGACCTCGGAGGGCAGGTCGACAGAGGCCCCGGCCAGCCGAGCCTGCAGCACAGGACGCAGGCGGTCCAGCAGCCGCACCTCGTCGGGCACCCGCACGTAGTACTGCTCGGCCTGCCGCGGGGCCGGGCCGCACAGCCGGTCGACCACCTCCCCCGTGACGGACCCCGGCCGGTCCCAGACGACCAGCGGCGAGGGGTCCTCGACCGCGGCGGCGAGCTGGTGCGCGTGCGCGACCATGGCCGTCGCCGCGGCCTGGTCGGTGGCCGCGAGCTCGGCCAGCACCGGGTCGTCCTGGGGCGGCGTGGTCCGACCGGTGGCGACGACCGGTGCGCCGCCGCCGGGGTCCGTCCGCTCCACCACCCACGTCGTGCTGCCGTGCCGCTCGAGCAGCCACTGCCACCGCGGCGGGGAGTGCGGCATACGCAGGTCGGCGGCCCGTTGCGCCGCTGCCTGCAGCCGGCGCGCCTCGGGGAGGTCCTCGGTGGTCGCGGGTCGGACCGCGTAGCCCTCCAGCGCCTCCGGCACGGGCGGCGCGGACAGGGGTCGGTGGGCGGGGATGTCGATCGCGTAGGAGTAGCCGAAGAGCCGGTAGAAGTAGGGGATCCCGATCATGACCTGCAGCACGTGGCCGCGGCCCTCGCTCAGGGCGTGCGCCCAGCCCATGAGCTCCCGGACGAGCCCCCGTCCCTCGAAGGCCGGGTCGGTCGCCACCAGCTCGACCTGGCCGGCCGGCAGCCGGACGGCCTCCCCGTCCCTCCCCGGGACGGCCAGCTGCAGCTCTTCGTCGAGCAGGGTGGCCGTCGAGACGACCCGGTCGCCGTCCACGACCACGGCGCAGCTCTCCCACCCGGCGGCTGGGTCCTCGACGACCAGGCGGTGGTCCTCGGCGTCGTACTCCTCGCCTCTCGCGGTGAGCAGCTCGCCGATCTGCTCCAGGTCCGAGGGTCGGGCGGGGCGCAGCACCAGGCCGTCCGGCAGCGGGCGCGGTGAGGTGGGGTCGAGAGCGGGCATGCCCACGAGCATGGCCGGAGCCGGGCCCGTGGCGCCAGCCCTTTTCCCGGGCCCGGGGCGGA
Source organism: Serinicoccus chungangensis (assembly GCF_006337125.1). Taxonomy (GTDB): domain Bacteria; phylum Actinomycetota; class Actinomycetes; order Actinomycetales; family Dermatophilaceae; genus Ornithinicoccus; species Ornithinicoccus chungangensis. The sequence continues at coordinate 1,382,705 of NZ_CP040887.1, read as the reverse complement.
TCAGGATGTCGCCGGGTCGCCCCCTGCCGCTCCGTCGTAGCGGCTGTAGGTGGCAGCCATGGTCCGGTCGGGATCGATGCGCTCCAGGATCGCGGTGGTGATCGCCGTCAGCTGGTCGACCTGCTCGGCCGTCAGCGCGTCGATGACGGCGCTGCGCACCGCGGCGACGTGCCCCGGGGCAGCTGCGCGGACCGCCGCCCACCCGGAATCGGTCAACTGGGCGTTCGTGGCGCGGGCGTCCTCGGGACACGGCATACGGGCCACGAGACCTCGGCCCTCGAGACGCCTGACGACGTGCGAGAGCCGCGGCAGGGTGGCATTGGTCTGGGCTGCCAGCGCGGTCATGCGCAGGGTCCTGCCCCCTGCCTCGGAGAGCATCGCCAGCGTGTAGTACTCGAAGTGGGTGAGGGCGCTCTCCCGCCGCAGCTGTGCGTCGAGCACCCCGGGCAGCAGCTCCAGCACGGCTGCCAGCCGCACCCACGCAGCCCGCTCCTGATCGACCAACCACGTCCTCGTCATCGCACCAGTATCACCGATAGTTGATGGAACAACCTCGGCTCCCTCGGGCGGAGGTCGGTTGTCCCGACAACTATCCCTTGGTACGCTCGATGCGTTAGTTGACACGACAACTTCTTGAGGCCGCCATGACCACCGAGTCCCGTCCAGTCCCCGCCACAGGCGGTGTCGCCCCCTCCCCCGTGAGCACCGGTCCCGGTCGCGACCTGCTGCTGCCCGACAGCACCGCCATGGACGCCGTCACCCTGCACGTCGCTGACCTCGCGGGGATGACCGCCTACTACCGCGACGCCCTCGGCCTCGAGGAGCTGGCCGGCGAATCCGCCCGTACCGCTGTGGACCGCGGCTCCCCCGCCGTCGGCGCGGCCGACACCAGCGTTCTCGGCCGAGGAGGCGACCCGCTCGTCGTCCTCGTCCACACGCCCGGCCTCCCTGCCCCCGCGCCCGGACAGGCGGGCCTGTTCCACACCGCGCTCCTCTTCCCGGACCGTGCGGCGCTGGCCGACGTGGTCGCCCGCGCCGCCCGCCATCCCCGCTCGGTCTTCGTCGGCTCCGCTGACCACCTGGTGTCCGAGGCGTTCTACTTCACCGATCCCGAGGGCAACGGCATCGAGCTGTACTGGGACCGCCCCCGCGAGCAGTGGACCTGGCACCAGGGCCGGGTGACGATGGACGCCCTCCCCCTGGACCCCCAGGACTTCCTGCGCGACCACCACGTGGGCCAGGCCACCAGCACGGCCGCGGTGGGTCACGTGCACCTCAAGGTCGGTGACGTCCCCACCGCCCGCGCCTTCTACGTGGACGCGCTCGGCTTCGAGATCACCGCGCAGTGGAACGGCGCGATCTTCGTGTCCGCCGGTGGTTACCACCACCACATGGCCATGAACAGCTGGGGCAGCCGCGGGGCGGGCGCCCGGGCCGCCACGATCGGCCTGGGCCAGGTCTCCATCGTCGTCCCGACCACTCAGGACGTCGACGCCCTCGCCGAGCGGCTCCGGCACCACGACATCGCGACCCAGCACGACGGTCGGACCCTGCGCTTCGAGGACCCGTGGCGCAGCCTCCTCGAGGTCGGCGCCGCCGCGTGACACGGGGGAGGTCCGCACACTCCTCGGGACGCCGGGCGTCCCACCGGAGCCTCACGCCAGCACCCTGTGCGAGGCGTCCCTCGCCCGTCCCCGGAGGGCGTCGGGACCGACGCGGTCCCTGTCGGTGACCATCGCAGCCTCCAGTCCTCGAGCAAGCCCAGGGGCCTGCAGCGGGAGCCCTGTGGTCCTGCGGGCCTGGCCGGCCGAGGTGACGACCACAGCCTCGTAGCCCGGGTACGCGGCCACGAGGTCCAGGGCAGCGTCGCCGGCCACGAAGGCCGCGGTGGCGAGGACGTCGGCCCACAGCAGCTCCGGCCCGAGCACGCTCACCTGACGCAGGACCGAGGGTGCACGACCTGTCCTCGGGTCGACGATGTGGCCGCCGCGGGCAGCTGTGCCGGAGGTGGCCATCGCCCCACCGGTCATGGCCACCACCCCCAGCGGTCCACCGGTCCCAGGCTCCTCGATGCCGATCCGCCAGCAGCGGTCCGGGGTGACGGGGCTGAGGGCCACGTCACCGCCCGCGTTGAGGCAGACATCGACGCCCGGGATGGTCATCAACAGGGCGAAGGCGCGTCGGGCCGCCCATGTCTTGACCAGACCGGACGGGTCGAACCGGGTCCGGCCGTCCGCCGCCGGGAGGTCAACCGTGAAGAGGCCCACGGTCATCTGCGTGGCCCGGTCGGCCAGCCGCAGGATCTCCCTCACGGCGGGGGCGGCGTCCGCGGGCGAACGATGACGGCCGGTCGTCCCTCCTGCCACGGCGGACCGCACTCTGGGACTGCTGCACCGATAGGTGACATCTGATCTGCCTAGTCCTCGGGCTGGGCTGGAAGGATGTTCACCGTGACCAAGCCCTACCCCCAGGAGTTCCGTGACGATGTCGTCCGGGTCGCTCGGAACCGTGAGCCCGGTGTCGGCCTCGACCAGATCGCCAAGGACTTCGGGATCCACTTCACGACGTTGTACGCGTGGATGAAGAAGGCCGAGGAGCAGGACGGTGACCAGCCGGCCACCACCGCGGCCGCCTCCGCAGAGCTGCGCGAGGCCAAGAAGCGGATCCGCCTTCTCGAGCAGGAGAACGAGGTCCTGCGACGCGCGGCTGCCTACTTCTCCCAGGCGCACCTGCCGGGAAAATGAGCTACCCGCTCGTCCGCGAGCTGGCCGCTGACGGGATCCCCGTCACGGTGACGTGCCGGGTGCTCAAGATCGCTCGACAGCCGTACTACCGGTGGCTGGCCAACCCGGTCACCGATGCCGACCTCGCCGCGGCGCACCGCGCGAACGCCCTGTTCGATGCCCACCGCGACGACCCCGAGTTCGGCTACCGGTTCCTGGCCGACGAAGCCCGCGAGGCCGGCCAGGTGATGAGCGAGCGGACGGCGTGGCGGTTGTGCTCGGACAACGGCTGGTGGTCAGCGTTCGGCAAGAAGCGCGGCAAGAACGGGAAGAAGCCCGGCCCGCCCGTTCATGAGGACCGGTGCGCTGTGACCGACAAGCACGGCCGGACCCGGCACGCGTTCACCGCCACGGCACCGAACGAGCTGTGGGTCGGCGACATCACCGAGCACTGGACCGGTGAGGGCAAGCTCTACCTCTGCGCGTTCAAGGACGTGTACTCCAACCGGATCGTGGGCTACTCCATCGACTCCAGGATGAAGTCCCGGATCGCCGTCACCGCCCTGAGCAACGCCGTCACCCGCCGCGGAAACGTGACCGGGTGCGTGGTTCACACCGATCGAGGATCCCAATTCCGTAGCCGGAAACTCGTCCACGCCCTCAAGCACCACGGCATGGTCGGCTCCATGGGCCGCGTCGGTGCCGCCGGTGACAACGCCGCCATGGAATCCTTCTTCGCCCTGCTCCAGAAGAACGTCTTGGACCGCCGACCCTGGGCCACCCGGCACGACCTGCGCATCGCGATCGTCACCTGGATCGAACGCACCTACCACCGCCGCCGACGCCAGGACGCCCTCGGCCGATTGACCCCCATCGAGTACGAGACCATCATGACCACACCAGCCAACCAGGCTGCGTGACTAACCACTGTCACCTATCGGTGCAGCAGTCCCCTACGGCATTACGCAACGACCTCGGGCAAACCTGACAGCGAGCGCGCGTGGGCCGCGGCACATGCGCCGCGACCTCAGCGCTTCGTGCCGACCTCGCCGAGGTGGGTGTGGGTGAAGCGGTCGGTGAACTTGAGCCCGTAGCCGAGGAGGCGGTCGACGGCGATGTGGAACGCCCACGTCAAGGCGACGAACACGGCCCACCGAGCGTCACCTCCGGCCAGCCAGGAGAAAGCGAGCAGCGCGGCTGGACCCACATAGCTGTGGCCGACGTTGTAGCTGATCGCGCCGACTCTGGGTGAGGCGACGTAGCCGAGCATCGAGAGATCCCAGAGCAGGAAGACCGCGACGAGCCACCACCAGGCGAAGCCCGACTGGACGAACGCGACGACGACCAGCACGACGATGGCGGCGCTCTCGATCCGCTGGAACCACACCGGCAAGGTCACGCGCTCAGTATCCACCTGCGGGTCGGCGGTCCGCCCAGTAGGCATAAGACACGTCGGCTCCGGCGGCACCCATCGCGACGACTCCGACACCCTGTGGCTCGACGGCAAGGAGAGCGAACCTGCCCCGTGAGCTCTGGTGACGCCGTCCAGACCTTTCCGCACGGCATACCAGACGACTACGCCTGTCCTGCACCTCTTTCGTACCGGCAGCAGACGACGGCAACGACGGTCTTCACGCCGTCGGTGAGGTCACCGGCGGCGACAACACCTACCGGCTGCAAGGCCAGGTTGTCGCGACGTGGCGGCAGGCCGCCGTCATGGACACCAGCGCGGGCCTGCTGCTGCTCGAGCCCAGCACCATCCGCCCCGTGCGCACGGCCGACGGCCACGAAGGCGTCGAGCCGTACTCCCCCGACTTCACCCATCCTGGTCTCGGAATGACGTACGCAGCGGTCGGAAGCCTGCAGGTCGTACGCCAGCATGAATGGGACGCGTTCTACCCCCTCGACCTACGTCGGGACTGGCGGCTCACAGAGGCCCTGCTCGTGGACCGGCACAGCGAGCCGAGCACCCAGCCGACCGAACGCCTCGACGCACGTACTGGACTCGGCACCGACCTGCAGTACCTCGTCAAGCTTGAGCCGCTCGACGCCGGGACGCCCGCCGTCGCGCGTGCGCCGGAGCACCCGACGGACTGGTCCATCCAGGCCGTCGTGCGCGACTGGTTCCCCGACGAAGGCTGGGGCGTCGTGGACTCACCGGACACGCCGGGTGGCTGCTGGGTCCACTTCAGCCGCGTCCAGTCGAGAGGACTCCGTGAGCTGGTGCCCGGAGAGACAGTGGCGCTCGAGTTCGAACATGGCGACCAGCACGGCTTCCGCTATCGCGCCATCACCGCACGACCCCGATGAGCGCACTCTGCGGCCGCGGCGTGCTGGAGGTCAGCCCGCTCGATCAGGAGCGGGCAGGACGTCGCGCCACGAGTGCTGCGGCGCGTATCCGAGGAGCTCGCGGGCCTTGTCGATGGAGTAGAACGTCTCGTCACGCCCCATCTGACGGTTCAGCGTCACCCCGTCGTAGAAGCGCTCCTGGACCTCCTGGGCCGTCAGGACGACGGACATGTCCGCGTTGGCGACGTTGAAGACCTCGTAGCCGAGCCCGTCGACCTCCAGGCACCGCTGGACCATCTGGCCGAGGTCTCGGGTGTCGATGTAGGCGAAGATGTTGCGACGCCTCAGCGACGGGTCGGCCAGGAAGGCGGGAAACATCTCTGCGTACTCGTCCGGCTCGATGACGTTGTTGATCCGCAGGCCGTACACGTCCGCACCGGTGCGAGCCTGGAAGGAGCGTGCCGTCACCTCGTTGGCCACCTGCGACATGGCGTAGGAGTCTTCCGGCACCGTCGGGTGGTCCTCGTCGACCGGCACGTACTGCGGTCGTCGCTCACCCTGGGCGAAGCAGATGCCGTAGGTCGTCTCCGAGGAGGCGAACACGATCTTGTGGATCCCCAACCGGGTCGCGGCCTCGATCACGTTGTACGTGCTCAGCACGTTGGTCGCGTAGGTGCGTGCGTCGGAGGCGATCAGGATCGCCGGCACCGCCGCGAAGTGCACCACGGCATCGTAGGCAGGCTTCGTCGCCAGCCCCAGCTCCTCCATCCTGGCCAGTCCCGCCAACGCCGAGTAGGTCTCGCCGGTGTCGGTGAGGTCGACCCTCAGGTCGGCGACGGCTGGATGATTCAGGGGGACGAGGTCGGCGTTGGTGACCTGATGACCCTGCGCGGCCAGGTAGGGAGCGACGTGCCTGCCGGCCTTGCCACTACCCCCCCCCCCCCGTGAAGAAGATGCGCATGCCTCGATTACACCACCCACCCGGCGCTCCCTTGCCGGACAGACCGTCCCCTGCCATCCGGGGTTCACCAAGCCGCCGCGCTGGTCGCGTCGCCGGCCGCGCCCGACGTTCACCGCAGGTAGAACGGTTGCGGCTCGGTCGGGTCGGCCCGCACGACGTCGAGATCGAGTGAGGCGAGCAGGCCTTGCAGAGCGGGCTCGCTGGCACCGACGCCCACCCAGTGCTGATCGACGTCCGCCGCGGTGCACCAGGCCCGGTCTTCGGGCCAGACGAAAGCAGGCAGCAGCTCTCCCGCTCCCCATTCGTGAATCGCCTCCAGCGGTCCTTCGAACAGGTAGTACTCCCGGTGCGGCACGCGGACCAAGGGCGCTCCCACCATCACACTCCTGCGCACCGGAGGGCAGTCGACGTCCATGTCCTCGACAGCCCCCGTGTAGCCATCCCAGAAGCAGAAGTACCCATGCCCCGGGGTGGTGGTATGAGGCACCAGCTGGTTCAAAAGCCTGCGCAGGGCTGAAAGGTCGGACCCCTCCTTCGACGCGCCGCGCGCGCTCTCGGACTGATCCGGGTGCTCGGGGTCGGGGATCAGACGAAGCCGCGCGTAGGCCTCGAACCCGCTGGGCCCGAAGCCGACCAGCCGGTCCCACGGCGCGAGGTCCTCCAGCAGCCAGCGGGCCGGGCTCAGGTCCAGCACCTCGGTCATCCCCATGACGAGGATCGTGCCACCACCCAGGGCGGCCTCATCTCCGCCGCCGGATGCCGCAGCTCGGGCACGCTCCCACGGGTGCAGGAGCCGTCGCTATGCCGTGCCGCTGTCCCCCTCGGCCCGCCGTGCCGCCCGCGCCTCCGCGACCTTCGCGGCACGGGCCTGCTCCATCCGGGTCTGAGGGTCCTGGCGAGGGTCCAGTCGGGGCGGTCCGAAGAAGATGAGCAACGTGTACTTCACCCGCCAGGTGAAGCGGTACCACAGGGACAGGCCCTCGGTCTCGAACCTCGTGCTCACGCAGACCCCGTATCATTAGTAGGCGAACAGTTCGTGCACACCGTACCTGTTCAGGTCGGTTACCGTGTCATCCATGACGTCAGCTCACGAGCCGCCACCCGAGCGGACGGGCGAGGACCCGCTCGCCCTGGACCAGCAGGTCTGCTTCGCCCTGGCCGTCGCCTCACGCAACGTCATCGCGCTCTACCGACCCTTCCTCGACCCCCTCGGCATCACCCACCCGCAGTACCTCGTCATGCTCGCGCTGTGGGAGGAGACACCGCTCAGCGTGGTCCAGCTCAGCCGCCGGCTGAGCCTGGAGCCCGCCACCTTGTCCCCCCTGCTCCGTCGGCTCGAGGCGCACGGTCTCATCACCCGCGAGCGGCGCCACGGCGACGAGCGGACGCTGGACATCTCCCTCACACCACGAGGTCGAGAGATCCGCGCCGACGCCGAGCGGATCCCCGAAGGCATCGTCGCCAGGCTCGGCATGAGCCAGGAGGAGCTCGAGGGCCTGCGGGACGTCCTGCACCGCCTCATCAGCGCGAGCGCCAGGGCGACGGCCGGCTGAGCCAGCCGACCGCTCGACCGGGAAACCGGTCGCTCCCGCGTCGCGCGCCGTCTAGCCTGCGCCCTGTGCCGGACGCTCTCTTCTCCCACCCCCGCGTGGCCCGGGTCTACGACCCTCTCGACCCTGACCGCAGCGACCTGGACACCTACGTCGACCTCGTCCGGGAGTTCGGCGTCGACGCCGTCCTGGACGTGGGCTGCGGGACCGGGACCTTGGCCTGTCGGCTCGCGGCGCAGGGCGTCGAGGTCCTGGGGGTCGACCCCGCTGGAGCCTCCGTGACGGTCGCACGGGCCAAGACGGGCGCGGAGCGGGTCGAGTGGGTCGTCGGCACCGTGGAGGACGTGGCCGCGCGCCCGGACCAGCGTGGGCGCTACGACCTCGCCACCATGAGCGCGAACGTCGCGCAGGTCTTCCTCGGCGACGAGGAGTGGCTGGCCACCCTGGGCTCGATCCGGACCTGCCTGCGACCCGGTGGCCGCCTGGCGTTCGAGACGCGGGTGCCCGCCGACCGCGCCTGGGAACGGTGGACGAAGGAGGCCAGCCATCAGGTCGTCGACGTCGAGGGCGAGGGGCCCGTCGAGGACTGGGTGCAGGTCACGGCGGTGGACGGAAAGCTCGTGACGTTCGACTCCCCCACGATCTTCCGGGCCGACGGGGAACGCATCGACTCCACCACCACCTTGCGCTTCCGCGGCCGGGACGATCTGCTCTCCTCGCTCGCCCGCGCAGGCTTTGCAGGCAGCGAGGTCCGGGACCTCCCCTACGCCCCCGGACGCGGGTGGCTCGTCGTGGCGCAGGCACCGCCCGAGTCCTGAGACGTGGACGTGTCGGTGCAGATGCTCGGGGTGCCATCGCCACGGGGCCGGTCGTCGGGGACACTGGGGGGACATCGATCGGCCCGTCGACAAGGAGTCAGCCGTGACCGAAGGAACCGTCCGCTGGTTCGACACCGACCGAGGCTTCGGCTTCATCGCCCTCGGGCCGGAGTCGGAGGACCTCTACGTCCATGCGTCGGAGATCGTCAGCGGTGACGCGACGAAGGTGCTCCGGGAGGGGCAGGTGGTCGAGTTCGAGATCGGTGAGGGCGACCGGGGCCCGCAGGCACGCGGCGTCAGGGTGATCGCCGACCAGTCCGCGGACTCTCCCCTGGGCCTGCTCGGCACCGTCTCCTGGTTCGAGCCGGCCAAGGGGTATGGCTTCGTCACTCCCGACGGCGGGGGCGACGAGATCTTCCTGCACAGCTCGGCGATCGTGCCCGGCGGCGTGGTCTCGGACGGGCAGCGGGTCGCCTTCCTCGTCGTCGACGGGGAGAAGGGCCCGCAGGCCGACCACCTGCTCCCCCTGGGACCCGGGGCCGACCAGATGGGCGGCTCCTCCGACGGGGCGGACGGCACCGTGTCCTGGTACGACGAGGACAAGGGCTTCGGCTTCATCGCCCCCGAGACGGGCGGGGCCGATGTCTTCGTCCACGCCCGGGCGCTGCCCGACGGGCTCCCCGGGCTGGACGAGGGTGATCGGGTGGCCTTCGACACCGTCGACAGCGAGCGGGGCCCGCAGGCCCGCGACGTGCGCCTCGTGGGCGGACCGGCACGGGGTCGGGGACCCTCGAGGTCGGAGACCCGCCCCCGGTCCGGACAGCGGCGGGCCCCCGACAGCGCGGCCCGCGGCGGCCGAGGCGTGGTCGCGCGCTACGACGCGGACCGAGGCTTCGGCTTCATCACCCCGGATGGCGGTGGCGCGGACCTCTTCGTGCACGTGTCGGTGCTGCGTGACGGGGACATCCTCTACCCCGGTGACCGGGTGCGCTACCAGGTGCGCCAGAGCGACCGTGGACCGCAGGCCGACCGCGTCGAGCTGCTCTGACTCGAGTCGTCGCCGGTATGCCGTTTCTCGCGAGAAATGCTGCAGATGCGGTTGCGCCGACGAGGCGTGAATCGTCAGCACCTTTTGTCTCGATCTGATAACGACGAGAACATTCAGGCATGATGGACAGCGCGACAACATTTTTTGTGCTCTGATAATTCGGCCATGGTCAGTGTCGACGTGCGAATCATCACAGGGATTCGACGATCTTCTCCAGGCGCGTTCACGCAGAAGTGGCACATCATCGGGGGGCACGTCCGTGAGAGAGCCCCACTGATCGGTGGGGCCGACACCGTTCCATCATTCTCGCGGTGAGAAGAATGGAGCCCGAGAACAAGGATGTCCCCATGAGTCTTTCCCGCAAGCTGTTGGCCGTCCCGGCCGCCGGCGTCGTGCTGCTCCTGGCCGGGGCCCCGGCCCTGGCCTCGTCCTCCGAGGCAGGGGCGGCGGCCGCCGAGCTGCAGCCCGTCCCCCTGAACGACGCGCCCGGCCTCGGTGCCGCGGTGCTGGAGATCGACGGCACCACGATCAACTTCGGCCTCGCCTACGAGGGCCTGCTGGCGGACGCCCCGCACGCCGCCCACATCCACTACGGGCCGGATGCGCGCAACGCGTGCCCGACCGCCGAGGACGACGCGGACGGCGACGGCTTCCTCACCACCACCGAGGGCGCCCCGGCCTACGGCGGCATCAAGGTGTCGCTCACGACGGAGGGCGACACCAGCCCGGACTCGGGCCTCGCGATCGACCGCTTCGGCGTCGGTGACGCCGTCAGCTACGAGCGCCAGAGCATCGAGGTCGACCAGGAGACCGCGGACGCGCTCATGAACAACGAGGCCGTCGTCGTCGTCCACGGTGTGGACCACGACGGCAGCGGTGCCTACGACGAGGGCGACCGCGGCATGTCCGACCTGGACCCCTCGCTGCCCGGTGAGGCGACCGACCCCGCCCTGTGCGGCGTCGTGCAGGCGGCGCAGATGGGTGAGATGCCCGGTGGTGGCGTCGGCACCGGTGAGGTCGCCGTCGGCGGCCAGAACATCGCGCTCGCCGCTGCCGGTGGCGCCGCCCTGCTCGGTGGCGCGCTGATCCTGGCCCGTCGTCGCAGCGCCGACCAGAGCTGACCAGGCTCCGCTGGTGACCGACCGCACGACGCAGGCACCGGTGCCGTCCACCGCACCCCCGGCGCAAGCCGCCGACGGCGACGACTCCGCCTCCTCTGACGAGGTCGCCGAGGACGTCGCGCCGGTCGCCGAACCCGCCTCGGTCTCCCTGCCCACCATCGGCGTGACCTCCCACCTGCTGCACCTCGGTCTCGACCCCGACGGCGCCCTGCAGGTCCCCCAGGGAGACGACTACGACACCGCCGCCTGGTACGACGGCTCCCCCCGCCCCGGCCAGGACGGCCCCGCCGTCATCCTCGGCCACGTCAGCGGCGCCGCCGGCCCCTCCGTCTTCTTCGACCTCGCCCGCCTCCAGGTCGGCGACACCGTCGAGGTCTCCCGCGCCGACGGCAGCACCGCGACCTTCGAGATCTACGACCTGCAGCAGTACCCCAAGGACTCCTTCCCCACCGCCCGCGTCTACGGCAACACCCCCGGACCCGAGCTCCGCCTCATCACCTGCGGCGGCACCTTCTCCGACACCACCGGCCACTACGACGACAACATCATCGCCTTCGCCCGCGAGGCGTGACCAGACCTGGTTCGGCCGGGCTGACCGCCCGTCCCCTCCTCACCAGCACAGGCAGAACGGATGGCCGGCCGGGTCGGCATACACCTGGAAGCCGTGCTCGGCCGCGAGGTCGTCAGCCCCCTGGAGCAGGGTGGCGCCCCACCCCAGGGCCTCATGGTGGGCGGCGGCGATCTCGCCCACCACCAGGTCGAGGTGCATCTGCTGAGGGAGGCCCTCCGGCCACTCCGGGGCCCGCTGGCCGGGGGCCTGCTGCACGCAGAGCGCCTCGTCGTCACCCACCCGGACGGACCACCAGTCGTCGTCCTCCTGGTGGGACGTGCCGCCCAGCATCCCGGCCCAGAAGACCGCCTCCGGCTCCGGATCAGCCGCGTCGAGGACGAGTATCCGTGCCTTGAGGTCCATCCACCCAGTCTGCCCCTGATGCCCGCCGGGCACCAGGACACGGCTGCGTCGGCCTAGCGTGGGGCCATGCACCGGACCCGCTCACGGGTGGCCTGGGTGGCCTCGCTCGTCGCACTCTTCGCCCTTCTGCGTGCCCTGCGCCGCCTCGTGGAGGTCGAGGACCGCCCGCTGGCCCTGGGCGTCGCGGTCTGCGTCGTCGTCGTCGCCGCGCTCCTGCCTGCCGCCCGCGGGCCGGTGACGGCCGAGCAGGCCGGCTGGCGCACGGCGCTGCAGGTCGGCCTGGCGGCGGCGGTGACCGCGGCGGCGGCGCTGGCGGGCGCCGGGGTGGTGGCCGCGGGGGCGCTCGGCATCGTGGCGGCAGCCCTCGTGCCGCTGGCGTGGCCGGCGCCCCGGCAGCGCGCCGAGCCCTGACCGCCGAGGACCGTCCTCAGTCCTGCGCGTCCGCGAGCACGCAGAACTCGTTGCCGGACACGTCGCGCATCACCGTCCACGGGTGGCCCTGGGCCCAGTCCTCGGTCGCCAGGACTGCCCCGAGCGAGAGCGCCAGGTCCACGAGAGCTCGCTGGTCCGGCCCGTCCGGGGTCGGCCGGACATCGAGGTGGGTGCGGTTCTGGCGCACCTTCGGAGCCGGCTCGGGGCACAGCTCGAGCAGCGGTCCGCGCAGGCTCGGGTGCCGCAGGGTGACCGGACCGACCCCCTCGGCGGGCACCCAGCCGGTGAGCGCGGCATACAGCTCGGCGTCCCGCTCCGGGTCCACGCTGTCGAATGGGAGGGCCGCGATCGGCCCGGTGCCGGAGTAGGCGCCGCGCTCCTCCATCACGCAGAAGGGGTTGCCGTCCGGGTCGGCCAGCACGACCCACGGCACCGCCCCCTGGCCGATGTCGAGCCGGGTGGCGCCCAGGCCGGTCAGCCGCTCGACGACCTCCTCCTGCTGCGCACCCCCCAGCAGGTCGAGGTGCAGCCGCCACCCCGGGGGCGGCGGGTCGGCGGCCGGCTCGATGCAGAGGTCGAGCCACACCTCGTCGTCGACCCGCAGCCGGCCCTCGTAGTTGTCCGGGTTGCCGGGGGCCAGGTCGACCAGACCCAGCGCGGCCGACCAGAACCGGCCGGTCCTCCTCGGGTCGCGTGCCTGCATGACGATGTTCTCCAGCCGCATGTCGCGAGCCTAGGTCTGCTGGGTGGCAGCCGTCGTCCGCTAACGTCTGCTGCGCCCTGCCCCCCAGACATCGAGGTCACCCGCATGAGCCAGACATCGCCCAGGACCCGCACCGGCGTCCAGCGCGCCATGGGCCCGCTGAACTCCGTCGTCGAGCGCTTCATCCCCTCGGCGCTGGTCTTCGCGATCGTCCTGACCGTCCTCGTCATGGTCGCCGCCCTCGGCCTCACCGACGCCGGGCCGGTCGAGGTGGTCCGCGCCTGGGGCGACGGGCTGTCCGGGCTGCTGGCGTTCATGACCCAGATGGCGCTCATCCTGCTGCTCGGCTACATCCTGGCCAACACCGGCCCGGTCCGTGCGGGGCTGCGCCGGCTCGCGGCGGTCCCCCGCGGCCGCGTCATGCCCTACGTCTTCGTCGCCCTGGTGACCTGCGTCGCCGGACTCTTCACCTGGGGCCTCGGCCTGGTCGTGGGCGCCCTGCTGGCCAAGGAGGTCGCCGCCGAGGGCCGCCGCCGCGGCGAACCGCGGCACTTCCCGCTGCTGGTCGCCGCGGGCTACACCGGCATGGTCGTCTGGCACATGGGTTACTCCGGCTCGGCGCCCCTCGTCGCCGCCACCCCGGACAGCTTCGTCAGCGAGCAGCTCGGGCAGCCGTTGCCGATCACCGAGACGACCTTCTCGACGTGGAACATCGTCACCGCCGTCCTGGCCGTCGCCGTGGTCGCTGGCACCATCGCGCTCATGGCCCCGCGCCACGGCGCCGGGACCGTCGAGATGCCCGAGCACCGGATGGCCGACGACGAGGTGACCTACGAGGTCGCCACCCCGGCGGACCGGCTGGACGCGTCCCGCGTGCTGACCCTCGTGCCCGGCCTGCTGCTGCTGGCCTACCTCGTCATCCACTTCAGCGGGGGCGGCACGATCACGCTGGACATCGTCAACTGGAGCTTCCTCACCCTCTGCCTGCTCCTGGTCCGCAACCCCTTCGAGATCATCGAGCTCACCCAGCGGGCGGCGTCCAACGTCGGGGAGATCCTCCTGCAGTTCCCGCTGTATGCCGGGATCATGGGCATCATGGCCGGCACCGGGCTCATCACGGTGCTCTCGCAGGCGCTCGTCTCGGTCTCCACGCCCGCGACGTTCGGCCTGCTGGCCTTCCTGTCCGCCGGCATCGTCAACTTCTTCGTGCCCTCCGGCGGCGGCCAGATCGCCGTCCAGGGCCCGGTGCTCCTCGAGGCCGCGAGCAGCCTGGGTGTCGACCCCGAGGTGGCCGTCATGGCGATCGCCTACGGCGACCAGTGGACCAACATGATCCAGCCGTTCTGGGCGCTGCCGCTGCTGGCCATCGCGGGCCTGAAGATCCGCGACATCCTCGGCTACACCACTGTCATCCTGCTCACCACCGGGGTGCTCTTCGCCGCGGCGCTGCTGGTCCTCGGCACCGGGGTCTGACCGGGCTACAGCCCCTGCCACCCGGGCTTGGCCGCCCACGTCTCCCGGTAGTAGTCGGCGAGCTCCAGCCGGCGGGCGGCCGCCTCGTCCAGCAGCACGCTGACGTGCGGGTGCCACTGCAGGACGGTGCCCGGCCAGCGGGCCGACACCGCCCCCTCGACGAGCTCGGCGGCGGCCCGGGCCTTGTGCTCCCCCGTGGCCAGGAGCACGACGTGGCGGGCCTGCAGGATCGTGCCCAGGCCCTGGGTGAGGCAGTGCGTCGGCACCGCGTCGACGTCGCCGTCGAAGAAGCGGGCGTTGTCCTCCCGGGTGCGCCGGGTCAGCGTCTTGATGCGGGTGCGGCTGGCGAGCGAGGAGCCCGGCTCGTTGAAGGCGATGTGCCCGTCGCTGCCGAGCCCGAGGAGCTGCACGTCGACGCCACCCGCCTGCTCGATGCGGCGCTCGTAGTCGGCCGCCGCGGCCGGCAGGTCGTCGGCGTCGCCGGGCGGGGTGTGCACCCGCTCCGGGGGGATGCCGGCGGGGTCGGTGAGCTGCTCCCGGATCTCGGTGCGGTAGCTGGCCGGATGGCCCTGGGGCAGCCCGACGTACTCGTCCAGCGAGAACGTGCTCACCCCGCCGAGGTCGAGGGTGCCGGCCCGCACCCGGGCGAGGAGGTCGGCATACACCGGGCGCGGGCTGGAGCCGGTGGCGAGGCCGAGCACGGCGTCCCGGCGGGAGCGCACGAGCCGGGCCACGACGTCCCCCGCCAGCGCGCCGAGCTGCTCCTCGTCCTGGCAGATCACGACCTCCATCAGGCCACCACCTCCAGACGGGACGGGACGGTGATGGCGGGCTCGGGCAGCCGCAGCGCGCCGTGCCCGGGGGTGATGCGTCCGGCGAGCCGCGCGTGCCGCGCCCCGGTCACCCCGGCGACCGTGCCCGGCAGCCCGTGCCAGGTGAGGAAGCCCAGGAGCGCGAAGAGGCACGCCTCCTTGGCGTCGACGGGTATGCCGTGGGCCTCGCTCGTCACCACGTGGGCGTCGGGCAGCGCCCGGGTCAGGCCGCCGAGCAGGGTGGTGTTGTGCGCCCCGCCGCCGCTCACCACGACCTCGCCGGGCGCGAACGGCGCAAGCGCCTCGGCCACGGTGCGCACGGTCAGCTCGGTGAGGGTCGCGAGCAGGTCGGCGGGCGGGACCTCCCGCGCCAGCCCCGCCAGCGCCGCGTCGACGTGGGCGAGGTGGAAGCGCTCCTTGCCGGTCGTCTTCGGCGGTGGCAGCGCGTAGTAGTCGTCGGCCAGCAGCAGCGCCAGCAGCTCGTCGTCGACCCTGCCGGCCGCGGCTCCTGCGCCGTCGGCGTCGTAGGTCCGGCGGCCGCCGGTCTGCCGCGCTACCACGGCGTCGACGAGCGCGTTGGCCGGGCCCGTGTCGAAGGCGCGCACCGCCGGGGCTGCCAGGGCCGCCGGGCTCTCCGGGGTCGCCGGGGTCGGGGTGTCGGCGGCGGGGACGACGGTGACGTTGGCGATGCCGCCGAGGTTGAGGGCGGCGCAGGTGTGACCGCGCCCACCCAGCCAGAGCGCGTCCCAGGTGCTGGCCAGCGGTGCCCCCTGGCCGCCCGCCGCGACGTCGGCGACGCGCAGGTCGGACACGACGGGGGCCCCGGTGCGCTCGGCCACCCAGGCCGGCTGGCCCAGCTGGAGGGTGCCCCTGACCTCGCCGTCGACGACGTCGTGGAAGAGCGTCTGGCCGTGCGAGGCGACCAGGTCCGGGCTCGCTCCGGCGAGCTCGACGCCGAGCGTGCCCACCGCCCCGGCGAAGGCCTGGCCGAGCCGGGTGTCGAGACGGCACACCTCCTGCATCCCAATCCGGCCGGGCGGGAACGCCGCGAGGACGTCCGCGCGCAGGCCGGGCTCGAAGGGCACCGTGCCCGAGCCCAGCAGCCGAGCGCGCACCACGTCGCCGTCCAGGCGCAGGTCGAGCGCCGCGACGTCGATGCCGTCCACGCTCGTGCCGGACCCCGCGCCGACGACGATCACCGGGGCTCCCCGCCCGCCCGGGCCAGCGCCCCCCGCACCGACCCGTCGCCCTCGGCGAGGGCCGTCCGGGCCTGGTCGGACGGCACCCCTCCGAGGAGCTGGACCACCGCGACCTTCGTGCTCCACCCGGACTCCTCCAGGGCGGCCGTCGCCGCCGCGGCGTCGCACCCGGCGACCCGCTGGACCATCCGCACCGCGCGGTCGCGCAGCTTGATGTTGGAGGCCTGCATGTCGACCATGAAGGGCCCGTGCGTCTTCCCGAGCCGCACCATGACGGCGGTCGACAGGGCGCCCAGCAGCATCTTCTGCGCGGACCCGGCCTTGAGGCGGGTGGAGCCGCTGATGACCTCGGGCCCGGTCGGGACCTCGATCGCGTGGTCGGCCCCGGCCGAGGCCCGGGCGCCCTCGTTGTTGGAGACCGCGACGGTGAGCGCGCCGACCTCGGCGGCCGCCGCCAGCCCGTGCAGGACGTAGGGGGTGCGCCCCGACGCGCTGATGCCCACGACGACGTCCTGGGGGCCGACGCCGGCCTCGCGCACCATGGCCGCTCCCGCGGGGCCGTCGTCCTCGGCGCCCTCGCGGGCCTGCACCATCGCCTCCACGCCCCCGGCGGGCAGCGCCCGCACGAGCTCGGCGGGGGTGCCGTAGGTCGGCGGCAGCTCCGAGGCGTCGACGAAGGCCAGCCGCCCGGGCGTCCCGGCGCCGAGGTAGAACATCCGGCCGCCGCCGCGCAACCGGTCGGCAATGTCGTCCACGGCGGCCGCGACGGTGGGGACGACCTGCAGCAGGGCGGGCGCGACCGTGGCCTCGGCCTCCCAGAGCTCGCGCAGCACCGAGCCGGTGTCGCGCTCGTCGAGGTCGAGCAGGTCGTCGCGCACCCCCTCGGTCGCGAGGGCGCCGATGACCTCGACGCGGGTGTCGTCCGCGGGCTCCGGGGTGGTTCGGAGTGTCCCGACCGCGTGTCCTGTGCCCGAAGGGGTGTCGTCCGCGGGCTCCGGGGTGGTTCGGAGTGTCCCGGCCACGCGTCCGGTGCGGGAGGTCACGGTGACCTGGTCGGCGAGGACCGTGCCCGGCCCGCCCGACCACGCCTGCCGGGCGAGGGTCTCGGCACCGTCCAGCGAGGTCCCGGCCGCCGGCAGCACGGTGCCTCCCACCGCGGCCGCGAAGGGCTCGGTGAGCAGCGGCCCGACCTCGGCGAGTCCTCCGGCCAGGCACACGGGCAGGCCGGGGTCCACCGCGTCGCGCGCCGCCACCGCCGTGCGGGCCAGCGCCGCGCCGGCCTCCGCCCAGATCCGCACCGCCGCGTCGTCCCCCGCCCGCGCGGCGTCGGCGACGTCCCGGGCGAAGGAGGCGACGAGGCGGGAGGGGTGCTCGGCGGAGTGCACCGCCGAGGGCAGCCCGGCCAGGTCGCCGAAGCGCCGCGTCGCCGCGCGCTCCAGGGCGGCCGACCCTCCTCGGCCGTCCCGGTGCTCGAGCGCGGCGCGCAGGCCGGCCCGCCCCACGGCATACCCGCTGCCGTCGTCGCCGAGCAGGAAGCCCCAGCCGTCGCGCACCGCGGTGCGACCGGCCCCGTCGGCCGCGAGGGCCACGGCGCCGGTGCCCGCCGCCACGACGACCGCGGGCCGGTCCCCCACCGCCCCGACGAAGGTCGTCGTGACGTCCCCGGTGAGCACCACGGTGTCGGCGACCTGGTCCAGCAGCGCCGCGGCCAGGGCCTCCCGTCGGGCACTGGCCGCGTGGTAGCCCACCAGCCCGACGGCCAGCACGCCCACCCGCGACCCGTCCAGCCCGAGCGCGCCGGTCAGCGACCGCACGACCCCCACGACCTGCTCCACCCCGTCGGCGGCGGCCAGGCCGACGACCCCCGGGCCGGCCGCCTCGCGCACCTCCCCGCCGGACCGCCAGCGGCCCCGGGCTCCCGTCTTGCCGAGGTCCACCGCCAGGAGGTCGACCGCCACGCCGTCGTGCTCGTTCGTCGTTGACATCACGGGAGGCAGTATGCCAACCTCTGGACCATTGGTCTAGCACCGTTGGTCTAGAAGACTCTGACAAGGACGTGAGAGCAGATGCCCGCACCGCACCCCCGCCGCCACCGCACCCTCCTCGCGAGCGCCGTCGTCCCCCTCGGGGCCGCGCTCGCCCTCGGGGGTGCCGCGACCTCCCAGGCCGCCCCGGCGCCGACCGGAGCGCCGTGGACCACGTGCAGCCCGGCGCCCGAGGCGCCCCTGCACGAGATGCGCGGGGTGTGGATCGCCAGCGTCGCCAACATCGACTGGCCCTCCCGGCCGGGGCTGAGCCCGCAGGAGGCGCAGGCCGAGCTGGAGGCGTGGTACGACGAGGCGGTCGCCTCCGGCCTCAACAGCGTCTTCGTGCAGGTGCGGCCGACGGCCGACACCTTCTGGCCCTCCGAGCTGGAGCCGAGCAGCGCCTGGCTCACCGGCGAGCAGGGCGCCGACTTCGGCGGCTGGGACCCGATGGCCTTCGCCGTCGAGCAGGCCCACGCGCGCGGCCTGGACTTCCACGCCTGGTTCAACCCCTACCGCGTCACGCTCACCGGCACCGACCCCTCGGTGCTCGCCGAGGACCACCCGGCGCGGGTCAACCCCGACTGGACGGTGGCCTACGGCGGCAAGCTCTACTACGACCCGGGCGTCCCGGCCGTCCGTGAGCACACCACCGCGGTCATCATGGAGGCGGTCGAGCGCTACGACATCGACGGCGTCCACTTCGACGACTACTTCTACCCCTACCCGGTGGCGGGCCAGGAGTTCCCCGACGACGAGAGCTACGCGGCCTACGGCGCGGGCTTCGCGGACCGCGGCGACTGGCGGCGCGACAACGTCAACCGGCTCATCGAGGGCCTGCACGAGCAGATCGAGGCCGCCAAGCCGCACGTCGCCTTCGGGGTCAGCCCGTTCGCCGTCTGGCGCAACGCCGGCACCGACCCGGAGGGCTCGGACACGACGGCCGGCGCGCAGACCTACGACGACCTGTACGCCGACACCCGCCTGTGGGTGCAGCAGGAGTGGATGGACTACGTCCTGCCCCAGGTCTACTGGGCCATCGGCTTCGCCCCGGCCGCCTACGACGTGCTCGTCCCGTGGTGGAGCGAGCAGGTCGACGGCACCGACGTGGCGCTGTGGATCGGGCAGGCGACCTACAAGGTCGGCACGTCCACCCAGTCGCCGGAGTGGTCCGAGCCCGAGGAGATGGTGCGCCACCTCGACCTCAACGAGGACTACGAGCAGGTCACCGGGGACGTCTACTTCTCCGCCAAGGACGTCCGGGCCGACCGGCTCGACCACTGGTCGCTCCTGCAGGCCGAGCACTACCCCGGCCCCGCGCTGCCGCCCGCCCTCAACCCCGGCACCACCCCCGAGGTCCCGGCCCCGACCCAGGTCCGCACCGAGCGCACCGCGGAGGGCACCGCGCTGTCCTGGAGCCACGCCGGCGACGACGCCGGGTTCGCCGTCTACCGCGTCGACGACGCCCGCGGCCCGGGTCGTGTCGCCTGCGACGACCTGGACGCCGACAGCCTCGTCGCCGTGCTGGGCACCGGTGACACCGACTGGGTCGACGCCGACGGTGACCGGCACGACGTCTACGTCGTCACCGCGCTCTCGGCCGACAACACCTCGTCCACCGCGTCCCGGCCGGTGCGCGGACGATGAGCGCCGAACCGGCTCGCGAGCCGGCCCCGGGACCGGCCGCGACCCCCGCCGCGGGCGGACCACCGGACCCCGCCCACGGTTCCCGGGGCGCCAAGGCCGAGCTGGTCCGCCAGCGCCTGGAGGACCTCATCGCCCCCATGCGCCCCGGGGAGCCGCTGCCCGCCGAGCGCGACCTCGCCGCCGACCTGGGGGTGGCCCGGATGACCCTGCGCCGCGTGGTCGAGTCGCTCGTCGCCGACCACCGGCTCATCCGCCGCCCGGGCGCGGGCACCTTCGTGGCGCCCGAGCGGGTCGACCAGCAGCTGTCCGCCACGTCGTTCTCCACGGACATGCGCTCGCGCGGCATGACCCCGGGGGCGCACACCGTTTGGGCCCGGCAGCAGCCGGCGGGCATGATGCTCGCCTCGGTGCTGGGGGTCGACCCGACCTCCGGCGTCATCCACGTGCGCCGGGTCCGCACCGCCGACGGCGAGCCGATGGCGCTGGAGGACCTGCACGTCCCGGCCGAGCTGGTCCCCGGGCTGACCGGGGCCGACCTCGAGGACGCCTCGTTCTACCAGCTGCTCGAGGCGCGCTACGGGCTCACCATCAGCGCCGGGACGCAGACCATCGAGCCGCACCTCGTCACGGCCGAGGAGGCCGAGCAGCTGCGGACCACGGCAGGCTCCCCCGCCTTCCTCTTCGAGCGCACCTCCCGGGTCGCCGACGGGCAGGTGGCGGAGTTCGTCCGCTCGGTCTACCGCGGCGACCGCTACCGCATCCTCGTCGACCTCTTCCCCGCCTCCGGCGGACGACCCTGACCACGGCATACCTCCGACCCCGCTCCCACCACCCGGAAGGACACATCATGAAGCGCACCACCCGCCTGCTCGCGCTGGCGACGGCCACCACCCTCACGCTCACCGCGTGCGGAGGTGGTGGTGAGGACACCGGCTCCGGCGGCGACGCCGGCTCCGAGGGCGGCGACGCCTCGGGCGAGACCCTCACCGTCTGGATCATGGAGGGGACCAACCCCGACGCGACCCCGTTCTTCGAGGAGGTCAGCACCGCCTTCGAGGACGAGACCGGCGCCACCCTCGACATCCAGTACGTCCCGTGGGCCTCGGCCCACGACAAGTTCACCAACTCCATCGCCGGCGGCACCGGCCCGGACGTCGCCGAGGTCGGCACGACCTGGACCCCGGAGTTCGGCGACGCGGGCGCCCTCATGGACGTCTCCGGCCGGATCGACGAGGCCGGGCTGGCCGACGGCTACGTGGACAGCGTGCTCGAGTCCGGCACCGTCGACGGCGCGGTCTACGGCGCGCCCTGGTACGCCGGGGTCCGTTCGATCATCTACCGCACCGACCTGCTCGAGGAGGCCGGCGTCGAGCCGCCCACCACGTGGGACGAGCTGGTGAGCGTCGGCGAGGCGCTCAAGGAGAGCGACCCCGACCTCATCCCCTTCCCGGTCCCCAACTCGACGCACACCACCACCCCGTTCATCTGGGGCGCGGGCGGTCAGGTCGCGACGCAGGAGGGCGACACCTGGGTCTCCGGGCTGGACTCCCCCGAGTCGATCGAGGGCCTGCAGTTCCTCGAGAGCCTGGCCGGGGAGCACGACCTGTCGACGCCGGCCGCGAGCACCTGGAACGAGGCCGACACCCGCGACGCCTTCGCCCGCGGCGAGGCCGGCATGATCATCAGCGGCTCCTGGACCCCGAAGTCGATCGTCGAGGCCAACCCCGACCTCGAGGGCAAGCTGGGCGTCGTGCCCATCCCCGGCCCGGACGGCGGCATGTCGCCCTCCTTCGCCGGCGGCTCGCACCTGTCCGTCTTCGAGACGACCGACAACGAGGACCTCGCCTGGACCTTCGTCGAGATGATGACGACCGGCGAGTATGCCGAGATGTGGGGCGAGCAGACCGGCTTCTTCCCGGCGACCAACGACCTGCTCACCCAGCTCGAGGAGGCCGACGACCCGCTGGTCGCGCCGTTCGCGATGCAGATGAAGGACGGCAGCGCCACGCTCCCGGTCACCCCGCTGTGGGGCCAGGTCGAGGGCGCGCAGACGATCCCCGCGATGATGGAGTCCGTCCTGGGCGGCAAGGCCGACGTCGAGGAGGCCGCCACCACCGCCGCGGACGAGATGAACGAGATCTTCGGCTCGTGAGCTCGCCCGCCCTGGGGTCGGCGCGGCGGCCGTGGCTGCTGCTCGCGCCGACCCTGGCCGTCATCGGCATCCTGCTGCTGTGGCCCATGGTGCGGGTCGTCGTCCTGTCCTTCCAGGACTTCGGCCTACGCGAGCTGGTCCGCGGCGGTGCCGAGCTGGTCGGCCTGCAGAACTACCGCGACATCCTCACCGACGAGCGGCTCTGGCGGGTGGCGCTGCCCAACACGGTCGTCTTCGCGCTCGTCTGCGTGGTCCTGACCGTCGTCGTCGGCACCCTCGTGGCGTTGCTGCTGCACCGCCTCTCCCCCGGCTGGCGGACCGTGGTGATGATGGCGGTCATGGCCGCCTGGGCGGTGCCGGCCGTGACCGGCACCTACGTCTGGGTCTACCTCTTCGACGCCCGGGCCGGGTTCCTCACCGGCGTCCTCGGCCAGCTGGGCCTCGTCGACGTCACCACCCAGAACCTCTTCACCGAGCGCGGCTGGTTCTACGCCATCGCCACCCTCAACGTCGTCCACCACGGCTTCCCGTTCGTCGCGGTGACGGTGCTCGCCGGGCTGGTGACCATCCCCTCCGAGCTGCCGGAGGCGGCGATGATCGACGGCGCCAACGCCTGGCAGCGGTTCCGCCACGTCACGCTGCCCATGCTCAAGCCGGTCTTCGCGATCGTCACCATCCTGTCCACGATCTGGGACTTCAAGGTCTTCACCCAGATCTACCTCATGCCCGGCGGGGACGGCTCCAACCGCGAGGTGCTCAACCTGGGCACGTGGAGCTACATCACCGCCATGTCGCAGAACCAGTTCGGTCTCGGCGCGGCGATCGCCGTGCTGCTGACGGTCCTGCTGCTCGTCATCACCGCGGTCTACCTGCGGACCCTGTTCAAGGAGGAGGAGCTGTGAGGCGGCTGCTCGGGCGGGGCGGGCTGGTGCTCGCCAGCGTCGTCGTCGTGGTCTTCAGCATCTTCCCGGTCTTCGTCATGGTCGGCACCGCGCTCGACCCGGCCGCCAACGCCGGCGGGCGCGGCGTCATCCCCTCCGGGATCTCCTTCGAGCACTTCGGCCGGGTGCTGTCGCAGACCCGCTTCCCGGACTACCTGCTCAACTCGCTCATCGTCGCGGTCGTCACTGTCGTGGCCAGCGGCCTGCTGGCGCTCTTCGCCGCGGTGGCGGTGGCGCGCTTCCGCTTCTCCGGGCGCACCAAGATCCTCATGATGATCCTCATCGTGCAGATGGTGCCCATGGAGGCGCTGGTCATCCCGCTGTTCCTCCAGGCCAAGACGCTCGGTCTGCTCAACAGCCTGCTGGGGCTGTCGGTGGTCTACATCGCCTTCAGCCTGTCCTTCGCGATCTGGACGCTGCGGGGCTTCGTGGCCGCGGTGCCCGTCGAGCTGGAGGAGGCGGCCTACCTCGACGGGGCGAGCTGGTGGCAGATGTTCTGGAAGGTCCTCTTCCCGCTCGTCGCCCCGGGCCTGGTCGCGGTGAGCGTGTTCAGCTTCATCCTGGCGTGGAACGAGTTCATCTTCGCGCTCACCTTCATGGCCGACGACGACATGTACACCGCCGCCGTCGGTCTGCGGACCTTCTTCACCCGCAGCGGCACCGACTGGGGTGCCGTCATGGCGGCCAGCTCGATCATCACCGTCCCGGTCATGATCTTCTTCGTCGCCGTCCAGTCGCGGCTCTCCAGCGGCCTCATGTCAGGAGCGACCAAGGGATGACCGGCACCGACGCACCCGCCGACGACCCGCTGCTGCGCCGGGCGGCGCTCGGCGTCCTCGTCCCCGGCTTCGTGGGCACCACGCTCCCGGACTGGCTCGGCGAGCTGCTCGCGGAGGGTATGGCCGGCGTGTGGCTCTTCGGCCACAACGTCGAGGACGGCCAGCAGGTCGGGGCGCTCACCGCGCAGGTGCACGGGCGCCGTCCGGAGGCGCTCGTGGCGGCCGACGAGGAGGGCGGCACGGTCACCCGGCTGCACCACCGGGACGGCTCCCCGTGGCCGGGTGCGTGGGCGCTGGGGGTGGCCGACGACGTCGCGCTCACCCAGGAGGTGATGCGCGGGCTCGGTCACCAGCTGCGCGCGGTCGGCATCGACGTCACCGCCGCGCCGGACGCCGACGTCAACACCGAGCCGGCCAACCCGGTCATCGGGGTGCGCTCCTTCGGTCCCGACGCCGACCAGGTCGGGCGTCACGTGGCCGCGGCGGTGGCGGGCCTGGGCGAGGCGGGCGTCCTCGCCTGCGCCAAGCACTTCCCCGGCCACGGCTCCACGCGCGTGGACTCCCACCTCGACCTGCCGGTGCTCGACGTCGACGACGACGTCCTGCGGGCCCGCGAGCTCGTGCCCTTCGCCGCGGCGGTCCGCGCCGGGGTGCCGATGGTCATGACCGGCCATCTCGTCGTGCCCGGGCACGGCGACCTCCCGGCCACCCTCAACCCCTCCGTGCTGCGCGTGCTGCGCGAGGACCTGGGCTTCGAGGGCGTCATCTGCACCGACGCCCTCGACATGGCCGCCGTCGCGCAGGGCTGGGGGCGGGCCGGGTCGGCCGTGCTCGCCCTCGCCGCCGGGGCCGACCTGCTGTGCATCGGCAACCCGGTCCACCCGGGCGACTACGACGCGCGCGAGGACACCCTCGCGCTCGCCGACGCGGTCGTCGCCGCCGTGCAGCGCGGTGACCTCGCCCGCGAGCGGCTGCTCGAGGCGGCCGGCAGGGTGGCCGCGCTGGGCCGGCGGCAGGCCGAGCGGCGGGGCGCACCGACGCAGGCCGACGACCAGGCCGACGACGCGGCGGCGACCCGGGCGGGGCGGGCCGCCGCCGCTCGGGCCGTGCGGGTCACGGGTGAGGTGCCCGTGCTGCAGGCTCCGGACGTCGCCGCGCTGGGTGGTGGCGCCAACATCGCCAGCGGCGCGCGCCAGGAGGTCCTCACCCGCGTCCTGGCGCACGAGCTCGGGGGCCGGGTCGTCGAGCCGACGGGGCTCGTGACCGACGGGGCCGGGCGTGATGGACTGGTCCTCGTGAGCGACGACCACACCGACCTCGGAGACGACCTCGCCCGCGGCCTGCTGGCCCGGTGCGACGTCCTGGTGCACACCGGCATCCGCGACCTGCCGACCGGGGCCGTACCCGCCTGCGTCGTCCGGACCCACGGCGGCGGGGCGGCCAGCGCGGCCGCCGCGGCCGTCGCGCTGCGGGGGGCCCGATGAGGGAGCGCATGATCCTCTCCGGCGAGCAGGTGCTCTGGCCCGACGGCACCCTCGCCGGCGGCTGGGTCGCCGTGGAGGGCGACCGGATCACCCAGGTCGGGCGGGACGCCCCGCTCTACCCTGCCGACCGGCACACGCCCTTCCTCGCCCCGGGGTTCGTCGACATGCACTGCCACGGCGGCGGGGGGCATACCTTCGCCACGACGGACCCCGACGAGGTCCGCGCCGCCGCCGCGACGCACCACGCGGCGGGCACGACGACGGTCGTCGCCTCGCTGGTCTCGGCCGACCCGCAGACGCTGCTCGAGCAGGTCCGCGCGCTGGCCCCGCTCGTCCGCGGCACGATGATCGCGGGCATCCACCTGGAGGGCCCGTGGCTGAGCTCGCTGCACCGCGGCGCCCACCGCCTCGAGGACCTGCGCCACCCGGACCCGGCGGAGATCGACGCGCTGCTGGAGGCGGGCGCGGGCTCGATCTGCATGGTGACCCTCGCCCCCGAGCTGCCTGGCGGGATGGACGCCGTCCGCCGGTTCGCCGCGGCGGGCGTGGTCGTCGCCGTGGGTCACACCGACGCCGACGCCGACCAGCTGCGGGAGGCCGTCGACGCGGGCGCCACCGTCGTCACCCACCTCTTCAACGCTATGCGGCCCCTGCACCACCGCGACCCCGGCCCCGTTGTCGCGGCGCTCGCCGACCCCCGGCTCGCGGTCGAGCTCGTCGTGGACGGCGTCCACGTCCACCCGGAGGTCGTGGAGCTCGCGGTCCGCAGCACCCTGTCGCGGATCGTGCTCGTCAGCGACGCCATGGCGGGCGCGGCCGCCGCGGACGGGCGCTACCGCCTCGGCCCGATGGACGTCGAGGTGGTCGACGGGGTAGCACGGACCCTGGACACCGGGAGCATCGCGGGCAGCACCCTCACCCTCGACCGGGCGGTGCGCACCGGCGTCGCGGCCGGGGTCTCGCGGCACGCGGCGCTGCAGTCCGCCACGTGGGGCCCGGCGCGGACCCTGGGCCTGGACGCCGGCCAGCTCGCGGTCGGGCACCGCGCCGACGTGGTCGGTCTCGACCACGACCTCGACGTGCAGATGGTGCTGCGCAACGGGGAGTTCCTGCGCGATCTCTGAGGGGCGACCTGTCATGAACGACCGAGCCGACCCGCAGCAGGGCTGCTGGTCGGCTCGGCCGTGGGTTCACGAGCTCACTCGTCCGGGTGGTGCTGCTCCCGCATGGGCAGGATGCTCCTGGACGACGTGTCCGCCAGCTCGGTGGACCCGTCGGCGATCGCCTGTGCACTGGTCTCCACGGTGATCACCGTATGGCGCACCAGCGCGTCGCCGCGCCGTGCGCCCAGGAAGAGACACTCGATCTCACGATGCTGACGGTACGACCGTCGGACGTCCGGGGAAAGGTCCTAGGACAAACCTTTGCCGAAGCGAGACCTTTGCGCCAGACAGCGGGGCCGCTCAGCACTCGACGACGTCGACGGCCAGCCCGCCCCGGGGGGTCAGCCGCCCGTCGGGGCCAGCTCGGCGCGGCGCCGCCGCAGGTGCGCTCGCTCGGTGTCGTTGCCGCACGCGGCGAGGGCCGTGTCGAGCTGCTCCAGCGCCGCGGGCACCTCACCCACCCGGGCGAGCAGCTCGGCGCGGACCGCGGCGACCCGGTGGCTGCCCGGCACCTCGAGGCCGTCGAGGGCGGCGAGGCCGGCGCGCGGACCGTGCGCCTCCGCGACGGCGACGGCCCGCGCCAGGCGGGCCGGTGGTGACGGGGACACCTCCAGGAGCTGGTCGTAGAGAATGACGATGCGGTCCCACCGTGTCTGCGCGCTGGTGGGTGCGGCGGCGTGCTCGGCGGCGACGAGCGCCTGGAGCAGGTAGCCGGCGGCCTGCTCGGGCAGCGGGACGCCGAGCAGGCCGGGTGAGGCGAGCAGCCGCCCCGCCTCCTCGATCTCGTCGCGGTGCCAGCGGTCGCGGTCCTGCTCGTCCAGCAGCACGAGCCGGCCCTCGTCGTCCAGCCGCGCGTCCCGGCGGGAGTGCTGCAGCAGCATCAGAGCCAGCAGCGCGGTCAGCGTGGGGTCCTCCGGCCGCAGCGCGCGCACCGTGCGGACCAGGCGCACCGCCTCCCCCGCCAGCGCCGTCCGCAGCAGGTCGGGGCCGCTGGCCGGGGCATACCCAGCGGTGAACGCGAGGTAGGCCGTCTGCGCGACGCTCGCGAGCCGGTCGGGAAGGACCGCCAGGTCGGGGACGGCGAAGGGGATGCCGGCCGTGACGATCTTCTTCTTCGCCCGGGTGATGCGGGCGGCCATGGTGGGCTCGGGCACGAGGAAGAGGGCGGCGATGTCGTGGGTGCTGACGCCGAGGACGAGCCGCAGCGCGAGCGCGCTCGCCGACTCCGGTGCCAGGGCCGGGTGGGTGCACATGAGCACGAGGCGCAGCAGGTCGTCCTCGACGAGGTCACCGGGGTCGGCCATCGCGCGCGGTGGGCGGCGCTCCAGGTCGGTGACGACCAGGGCGTGGCGGCGCTGCGCCATCGCCTCCGCGCGCAGCCGGTCGACGACGCGGCGCCGCGCGACGGTCTGGAGCCACCCGGCGGGGTTGGCCGGGGTGCCGTCCCGTGGCCACTGCCGTGCGGCGGCCTCGACGGCGTCTCCGAGGGCGTCCTCGACGAGGTCCAGGCGCCGGAAGTGCGCGAGGAGCAGGGCGACGAGCCGGCCCCACTCCTCGCGCACGACCTGGTCGAGCTCGGGTGGCATCCCGTCAGTAGGGGTCGACCACGGGGCTGACCTGGATGTCGTAGGGCGGCAGGACGGTGAGCAGCTCCAGGACCACGTCGAGGTCGGGTGCCTGGAGGAGGTAGAACCCGCCTAGCTGCTCGACCGCCTCGGCGTAGGGTCCGTCGGTGACCGTGCGCTCACCGCCACGGGTGCGGACCGTCGTCGCGGTGTCGGCCGCGCCGAGCGCCTCGGCCGCCAGGATCTCCACCCCGTCGCGGTCGCGGCAGGCGGCGTCGAAGTCCTCGAACTGGCGCATCCCCGCCTGCTGCTCCTCCTCGCTGAGCGTGGACCACGCGGGCAGCTCTCCGTCGGCCATGAGCAGGACGAGGTACTTCATCGCTGCCACCTCCCCGGACCCGGGCACCCCCGGGTGCCGGTGCTGCGAACGGTGCGTCGCGTCATACGTCTCTCCTCTGCTCCACGGGCCGCCGGGTGCGACCTCACCAGGATGTCGGACGGGAGGGCGGCAGATCGACAGCTGGCGCGCACCATTTTCGGGGGCGACGCCGCGATGCCCTAGATTGCCGGGCGTGAGTGCCCAAGCCCCGTCCTCCGTGATCCTCATCCGTGCCGAGAACTTCGTGCCCAACCCGGCCACGGCGACCGACAACGCCTTCCAGCACGACGTGCCCGTGGGGCAGTCGACGGAGGTGACCTCGGCGGCGGCGCTGGCCGAGATGGATGCGGTGGCGCAGGCGCTGCGGGACGCCGGCGTGCGGGTCCACGTCTTCAGCGACCCCGACCACACGCGGCCGGACAGCGTCTTCCCCAACAACTGGCTGTCCACCCACCCGGGCGGCTACGTCGCGGTCTACCCGATGTATGCCTCGAACCGCCGGCACGAGCGGCGCGGCGACATCCTCGAGATGCTCAAGGCCCACTACCGGCTGCAGACGATCGTCGACTACTCCGGGCTGGAGCCGGACGGCATCTTCCTGGAGGGCACCGGCGCCATGGTGCTGGACCACGTCTCCCGGGTCGCCTACACGGCCGTCAGCCACCGGGCGGACACCCATGTGCTGGAGCGCTTCTGCAGCGACTTCAACTACGAGCCGATGCCCTTCGAGGCGGTCGACGCCGGCGGGGTGCCGGTCTACCACACCAACGTCATCGCGTGCATCGGCACCGACGTCGCCCTCATCGCGCTGGACATGATCCGCGACGAGCAGCGCCGCCGTGAGGTGCGCGAGCGCCTGGAGGTCACCGGGCGGGAGATCGTCGAGCTCAGCGAGCACCAGGTGCGCGAGTTCGCCGGCAACGCGGTCGAGCTGCTCGGGCGGACGCCGGAGGGGCGCCGGCGGCACATCATGGCCATGTCCGGTCGGGCCCGGCGCAGCCTCACCGGGCCGCAGATCACCGCCATCGAGCGCTCCTGCGAGATCGTGTCGGTGGACATCCCCACCATCGAGCTCGCCGGCGGGTCGGTGCGGTGCATGATCGCCGGCGTCCACCTGGACCCGCGGCCCACCGGCGCGCCTGAGCCGACCGCGACCGCCGAGGCCATCGACGAGGCCCCGGTCAGCGCCGACGGCCAGGTGGACGAGCCCCAGCGGGCCTGAGCGCGGCGCCGTCGAGAGGCTGCCTGCGAGAGGCTCTCTCCGGGTCGCCGACGGCGTCCCGGTGCGCGAGCATGAGGGCATGACGACAGCATCCCGACCACGGCCGCTCGCGCTCTACGACGGCGACTGCGGCTTCTGCACCATGGCGGCCGGGTGGATCCCGCGCCTCGGCGCGCGGGTCGACGTGTCGTCCCTGCAGGAGCACGACCTCGCGGCGCTGGGTGTGGACGAGGCCCGCACCGGGCTGGAGATGCCGGTGGTGCTGCCGGACGGGCGAGTCGCCTACGGCCACCGGGCGTGGGCGCAGATCCTGGCGCACTGCCCCCAGCCGCTGCGGACCCTCGGGCTGGTCCTGGGGTCACGGGTCATGGAGCGTCCCGGCGCGGCGGTCTACCGGCTGGTGGCCGCCAACCGCAGCCACCTCCCGGGCGGGACCGCGCAGTGCGCCCTGCCGCAGCAGCCCACCGGTGGCGCCACGGACTCCCCCGCGACGTCCGCCGGACCGGGGCAGGGGTGAGGCGCGGGCCGGGTGTGAGGCGCAGCGAGGTCACGACCTCGGCGCGCGGCCCGGTGCCGGTCGAGGAGGCCTGGGAGCGGTATGCCGACCCCTCGCGCTGGGCCGACTGGGCACCCCACCTGCGGCGCGTCGAGCTGGCCCCTGGCCCCGACCGGCTGGAGGCAGGGATGTCCGGCACGGTGCGCGGCTCACTGGGGCTGGCCGTCGACTTCGTGGTGACGGCGGTCGACGAGCCGGCACGCGCGTGGTCGTGGACGGTGCGCCTGGTGCGTCCGGTGCCGACCGGCCTCACCCTCGAGCTGCACCACACCCTGGCAGAGGTGCGGGACCACACGGGGTCGAGCACCGTGGCGGGGCTCGCGCTGCGCGGCCCGGCGCCCGTCGTGCTCGCCTACCGCCCGGTGGCCCGGTGGGCGCTGCGACGGCTCGTGACCTAGCCCGGCGCGTCTACCCCGCCCCGGCCCCCGGCCGGCACCGATGAGTCCGCGACCGGAGCGACGTCATACCCTCGACGGCCGCACCCGGGCGGCCGCCGGCACCCCGGAGACCCAACGGCACCGGGGCCACCGGCCAGGGCACGGCATACCGAAGGAGCAGCATGCGCCAGCTGATCGTCACCGAGATCATCACCCTCGACGGGGTCGTCGACTCCCCCGGCGGCGGCGAGCACCCGCACGCCGGGTGGAGCTTCACAGACGTCGACTTCGACGAGGCGGCCTACGAGATCAAGGGGCGCGAGCAGGACGAGGCGGGCGCGCTGCTGCTGGGCCGCCGGACCTACGAGGAGTTCGCGCCGGTGTGGCCGGGCATGACCGAGGAGTTCCCCCGCTACAACGCCATGCCGCGCTACGTCGTCTCCGGCACGCTCACCGACACCAGCGCGTGGGAGGCCACCGTGCTGGGCTCGCTGGACCAGGTGCGCGCGCTCAAGGAGGGTGAGGGCGACCCGATCATCGTCCACGGGAGCCCGACCCTCGCGCAGGGCCTGGCCGAGGCCGGGCTGGTCGACCGCTACCACCTGCTCGTCTTCCCCGTCCTGCTCGGCAGCGGCGTGAGGCTCTTCGGCGACGGTCCGCACCAGCGGCTCGCGCTGGTCGAGTCGCAGAGCTACGGCAACGGGGTCACCATGGCCGTCTACGACGTCCGGCACTGAGGCCACGCGGGTCGGCAGGTGGGCGCCGCGCCCGGGGCTGTGCCGCCCCGTCGGTCCCGAGCGCGGTCTGGTTCGATCGTGGTATGCCCGCCCCTCGCCGGACGCTGCGCGTCACCACCCGCAACGCGACCTTCCAGCAGTGGGAGTCGCTGCTGGGCAACCGCCGGGCACGGCACCGTGCGGGTGAGTTCCTCGTGCACGGCGTCCGCCCGATCGACCAGGCGCTGGCCCACGGGTGGCCGGTGCGCGCGCTGCTGCGGCCGCTCGGCGGGCGGCCCTCGGAGTGGGCCGCCGGCGTGTGGGCCGGCGGCGGTGGTGAGCGCTTCGAGGTCGCTCCTGCGCTGCTGGCCGAGCTGGCGCAGCGCGAGGACGAGCGGACCGAGCTCGTCGCCGTGGTGGGCATGCCGGCCGACGACCTGGGACGGGTGACCGGGTCAGCCGGGTCAGCCGCGGCGGCCGGGTCAGCCGGGTCGGCCGCGGCGGCCGGGTCGGAGGGCGCGTCGGTGCGACGTGGCGGCTCGGTGGTGGAGGCAGCCGCCGGGGCGCCGCGCGCCCGGCCGCCGCTCGTCACGGTCTTCGACCGGCCCGGCCAGCCCGGCAACATCGGGACGCTGCAGCGCTCGATCGACGCCTTCGGCGGGACCGGCCTGGTGGTGACCGGGCACGCGGCCGACCCCTACGACCCCAAGGCGGTCCGCGCCTCGACCGGCTCCTGCTTCGCCGTCCCCACGGTGCGGGCGGACTCCGCGCAGCCGGTGCTGGACTGGGTGCAAGAGCAGCGCGAGGCCGGTGTGCCGATGCAGGTGTGGGGCACCGACGAGCACGGCGAGACTGACCTGGCGGCCGTGCCGTGGGAGCGGCCGACCGTGCTGGTCCTGGGCAACGAGACCCGCGGCATGGCGAAAGCGTGGCGCGACGCCTGCGACGGCGTGCTCAGCATCCCCATGGTCGGCTCGGCCAGCTCGCTCAACGCCGCGGTCGCCGGGTCGATCGTGCTGCACGCGGCCATGCGGGGTCGCTGGCGCTGACTCCTGCGCAGACGTCGTACCTCGGTCGTGAGGCATCGCGGCACAGGTGCACCTTCCGCACACGGGTCGGAGGGTGGCCGTCGGCGCCCCGCGTCAGCCCTCAGCGGCCCCGAGCTGCCGCGCCAGGTCGTCGATGCCGCTGGCGGTGAGCTCGGGGGCGGCCATGTGACCGGGGTACCTCGCCGTGCCGCGCTCGACCCACGCCGTCCGCAGCCCGGCCGCCCGGGCGCCGTGGAGGTCCCAGGGGTGCACGGCGACGAGCATCGCGTCGGCGGGCGCGACCCGGCATACCTCGAGGGCGTAGGCGTAGGACTCGGGCGCCGGCTTCCAACGGGGCGCGTCCTCGACGGTCAGCAGGCCTTCGACGCAGTCGAGCAGCCCGGCCCGCTCCAGGAGCCCCTGCGCCACCGCCGTCGAGCCGTTGCTCAGGGTCACCATCCGCACGCCCGCGTCGTGCAGCCGCCGCACCCCCGCCTCGACGTCCGGGTGCAGCGCGAGCCGACCGAACCCGCCGAGCACGTGCTCGACCGCCCCCTCCACCTCGGAATGCCGCAGCTCACGCGCGAGCATCGGCCTCAGCACGGCGCGCCCGACGTCGGCGAAGCGCGGGTTGTCGCCGGCCGCGGTGAGGGCGAAACCGTCCCGCAGCAGCGACGCGAACCACGTCGTGGCCATCGCCGCAGGGGCACCCACCTCGACGAACCGGTCGGCCATGGGGCTCATGTCGGACAGGGTCTCGTTGACGTCGAAGAGCAGGACGGCGGGCGTGGGGGTCATCACCCCATCATCGCCGTGCCGTCCTCGCCGGGGAAGAGCGTCGTGCCGTCCTCGCCGGGGAAGAGCCGCGCCCGTTCCGCCGCGACGACCCGCCGGGCCAGGTCGGCCTCGCTGAGGTCGTAGGCCTCGGGAGCGCTCCGGGCGGTCTCGCTGACCCGGGCGTACCGGTCGAAGGTCCCGGCCTTGGCCGACAGCAGCTCCACCAGCCGCTCGTCGACGCTGTCCTCGGTGAGCAGGCGGTGCACCTGGACGGTCTGCAGCTGGCCCATCCGGCGGGCCCGCGCGATCGCCTGCCACTCGGTGGTGGGCTTGAGCTGCGGCTCGCAGAGCACCACGACCGAGGCCGCCTGGATGTTGAGCCCGACCCCGACGGCCTGGATCTGCGCGACCAGGGCGGCCCCGCCCGCGGCCCGGGAGAAGTCGTCGACGACCTCCTGGCGCCGGGCCGGCGGGACGGAGCCGGTGAGCGGCCCGAAGACCGGGCCCGGCAGGCTGGCGGCGACCCGGTCGAGGACGTCACGGAAGTAGGAGAAGACGATGACGCGGCGGCCGTTCTCCTCCGCCTCCGCCACGACCTCGAGCAGGTGCGCCAGCTTGGCCGACCGCGTGCCCGAGGCGAACGCGGCCCGGCGCATCGCCATGAAGCTGCCGGACGCGACGGCGTCGCGGTAGGCCGCCTCGTCGGCCGCGGACAGCCCGAGCCACTCCTCCACCTCGACCAGCTCGGGGAGCTCGACGAGGACGTCCTCGGTGTTGCGGCGCAGGTAGACCGGGACGATGCGGCGCCGGAAGTCGACCGGTGAGTCGCCGAGCCCGTCGAGCAGGTCGGGGCGCAGGTAGCCGACGAGCGTCGCGAGCTCGCCCACCCTGTTCTCCAGCGGGGTGCCGGTGAGCAGCAGGACGTGCTGGGTGCGTGCGACGAGCGCGGCCACGCGACGGGAGCGCTGGGCGGCCGGGTTCTTCACGTAGTGCGCCTCGTCGACCACCAGCGCGTCGAGCTCGAAACCGTCCAGGTCCTCCGCGAGGCTGCCGAGCGTGGAGTAGGTCGTGAGGGCCACTCCCCCGTCGGCGCGCCACCGCGCGAGCTCGGCCTGCCGGTCGGGGCCGTGCAGGCGGCGCGGCTCGAGCGAGGTCTTGGCGTCGACCTCGCGCACCCACGACGAGAGGACGGCGGCGGGGCAGACGACGAGGAACCAGCGGCCGCCCTCGGTGGCCCGATGAGCGAGCGCGGCGAGCGCCTCGACGGTCTTGCCCAGGCCCATCTCGTCGCCGATGACGACCTTCTCCTGGACGAGGGCGAAGCGGGCGGCGAAGCTCTGGTAGCCGCGCAGCGGCACCTCCAGGTATGCCGTGTCCAGCTCCTGCGCGCGGACCGCCTCGACGACGTCCTCGGGCAGGTCGCCGTGCGTGCCAGTCTCCTCCACCAGGCCGAGCTCGGAGAGCAGCGCGAGGTAGTGCGCCGGGCGGTCGACGAAGTCCGCCCAGGGGTCCTCGGCCCGCCCCTGCTCGAGGGTGTCGTGCAGCTCCTGGGCGCGCTCGAGCACGGGCAGGACGAGGTCGAGCAGGTCCTGGGCCGGGGCGTCGCCGAGGACGGCGAGGTGGGTCGTGCGGTCGGTGAGGTGGTCGGCCAGCGGCAGCAGCGTCTGCGCGAGGGCCACGAGGTCGGTCGCCTTCGCGGTCTGACGCAGCAGGTCCCAGGTATGCAGCCGCCCCAGCAGGCGGGTCGCCTGCGGGGTGCGGTCGTCGGGGTCGAGCCGCACGGGCGCGTCGTCGAGGGCCAGCGTGTGCAGCGTCTGGGCGGCGCCGCGCATGCGCCGGGCGGTGACCGGGCCGACGTTCGGCACGGCGTCGAGGTCGGCGCCGCGCTCCAGGACCTGCTGGACGGTGGTGATGCCCGCCTCGGTGAGGGCGCCGATCCGCAGCCGCTCACCGGTGGCCTCGCGGAGCCGCTCGACCGGCATCTGCGCCAGGAGGCGGTCGGCAGCGACGGCACGGACCGCCTCGCCGGCGGTCAGCGCCTGCTGCCGGGCCTCGTCGGCGCGGGTGATGACGGAGGCCAGGGGCGGCAGCACGACGGGCAGGTCGTGCAGGTCGGCGAGCACGACGGCAGAGGGCTCACCGGGTCGTCCGGCCGGGTGGCCTAGGCTGACGGCACCCTGCTGGTCGGGACGTCCGGCCAGGGGGCCCGAGCCGACGGCACTCACCCGGTCGGGGCGTCCGGCCAGGTGGCCCAGGCCGACGGCACCCTGCCGGTCGGGACGTCCGCCCGGCTGGTGGCCGAGCCGCACGACCTCCTGGTGGTCGGTCGGTCCGCCGAGACGGTCGACGAGACCCACGTGCGGGTGCAGGGCGGAGCCGAGGGCGAGCGGCAGGGCCGGCTCGCGGGTCTGCGCGTCCAGCGCCGACAGCCAGCCCTCGGGATCCTCGCCCCAGCCCCGCTGGTGCCGGAGCAACCACCCGGCCTGGGCGTCGGCCTGCGCGCGGCGGGTCCCGAAGGTGACGAGCCGCCGCAGCCCGACGATTCGTCGAGCTTCGGCGACGACCGCCGGGACCCGGTCGGCCAGATCGTCCAGGACCTCCTGCTCCCCCTCGCTGAGCCCGGGCAGCGCGGCGTCGGCGGCGAGCCGGCCGAGCAGGACGTCGTCGCCGTCACCGAGGGCGAGCACCCGCCACCCGCGGGTGCCCGCGGGCCGCAGGCGCGTCATCCGGGCCCGGAGCTGCGACCCCGCCGCATCGGCGGCCTGCCGCACCTCCTCCCGGTGCGCACGGACGCCTGCGGCGACCGGGGCCAGCCGCTCCGCCTGCGCGATCACCCCCTCCAGGCGCGCCCGCTCGTCCCTGTCCATCACCGGCGAGCGTAGCGGGGGCATCCGACCGACCCCCGCGCCTCGGCGAGCCGACCCGCCGCCGTGCCTCCGCGCGGTGTCGGACGTGCTGTTACGGACGTGCTGTGGCGCCGGCGGACGGCATACCCGTGGAACGCGGCTAGGCTGACGAGACGCAGCACCGAGCGAGGGAGCACCATGGCAGGTCACGACGTGGTCGTCATCGGCGCCGGGAACGCCGGGGTCTCCCTGGCCGCGCGGCTGCTGCGGATCGGGGCGAAGGACGTGGCCGTCGTGGCCCCGGACCGGCCGCACCTGTTCCGGCCGCTGCTGAACTACGTCGCCGGCGGGCAGGCCACGATGAGCGAGCTGACCCGCACCACCGCCTCGGTCCTGCCGGACTGCACCTGGGTCCGCGACCGGGCGGTGGCCGTGCACCCCGCCGAGCGTGAGGTCGAGCTGGCGGGCGGGGGTCGGATCGGCTACCAGGACCTCGTCCTGGCACCGGGGCTGGAGGAGGACCTCGGCGCCGTGCCGGGGCTCGAGCAGGCCATGGCGGCGGGCTGGTCGTCGACCGCCCACCTGGAGTCGCAGGCCACGGCCGTGTGGGACGCGGTCGAGAGCATGTCGCGCGGCCGCGCGGTCTTCACCCTCCCTCCCGAGCCGTCGCCCTGCGGCGGGACGGCGCTCAAGCCGCTCTTCCTGGCCTGCGACCGGTGGCGCCGGCGCGGGGTCCTGGGCGACCTGGACGTGCACCTGGTCACCCCGTTCACGGGTGTCCTGGGCCTGCCGTTCGTGGACCACCGGCTCGACGCGCACCTGCGCGAGCTCGGGGTGACCGTGCACCGTGAGTCGAGGGTGACCGCGGTCGACCATCGGGAACGGACGGTGACGTTGGACGGGCCGTCCGCCACGGTGCTGCACGACGTGGACCAGGCGTTCGTGGTGCCGCCCTACCGCGGCCAGGAGTGGCTCGCCCCGCTGGCCCGGGCGGGGGCGTCCGGTCAGGTCGACGTCGACCCGGAGACGATGGCCCACCGCTCGGTGCCCCGGGTCTGGAGCCTCGGCGACGCCGCCGCGCTCGACACCCGGCCCTCGGGGGGCGCGCTCCGCCGGCAGGTCGAGCTGCTCGCCGACAACATCGCGCGCAGCAGGCTGGGCCAGCCGTTGCGCCGCTACGACGGCTACACGATCGTGCCCGTCACGGTCGACCGGCACCGGCTGCTGCTCGCCGAGTTCGACCGCACCGGCGCGAAGGCACCGACCACCGGGCTGGTCGACCTCAGCGTCCCGCGTCGCGCCCTGTGGCTCTTCGACCGCTTCGTCGAGCCGGTCCTCTACTTCCAGGCGCTGCTCCGGGGCCGGCTCATCCCCTGAACGGGCCGGTGTCGCCCCGACATGGCGGCGGCCGAGCCGGTCGAGCCCGGTGACGAGCATCTCGAGGTGCGGTCCTGCAGGAGCAGGCGGACGATGGCTCCATGGAGCAGATTCAGTCCCAACCCGTGCCCGCCGTCGTGCGGTGGACCGAGCGCCTCGAGCAGACCGAGGCGCTGGACGGCCCGGTCCAGGCGATCGAGCCCACCATCACCTCCGTCTTCGGATCCGGCACCACCGGCTGGGCCTTGCGCGGTGAGTGGCTGGGGCACGCGCTGCACCCCCTGCTCACCGACATCACCATGGGGTCGTGGACGTCGGCGACCGTGCTCGACCTCGTCGGCGGACCCGCCTCCGCCCCGGCCGCGCAACGGCTGGTGGGGCTCGGGCTGCTCACCGCCGCGCCCACGGCGTGGTCCGGCTGGGCCGAGTGGTCCGAGACCGGCACCCGCGACAAGCGGGTCGGCCTGGTGCACGCCGCCGGCAACGCGCTGGCCGCCACCGCCTACGCCGCGTCCTGGATCGCCCGTCGCAGCGGCAACCACCGCCTCGGTGCGGTGCTCGCGATCGGCGGTGCGGGGGCGTCGGGCGCCGCGGCATACCTGGGCGGTCACCTGGCCGTGGCTCGCGGCGTCGGCAGCAAGCACCCGGCGTTCGACGACCCGGCCCAGATCGTCAGCTAGGGGCTGGCTGGTCAGGCGGCTCGTCGGTGTCCGGGCTGCCGGCCGGCTCGTCTGGCAGGTCGTCGGCCTCTGGTCTGTCGGCGGCCTCGCCGTCCCGCGTCCGTCTCCCGAACAGCGCGTCCGCCTCGTCGAAGCTGAGCGCAGGCCCTGATCCCTGCGCCTCGTCGAGGACCCGGCCGACGTTCTTCTCGGTCTCGCCGATGTAACGGGACACCACCTGTCCCAGGTCCACCCGGCCGAGCCCAGTCCACCTGCGTTCGACCCGGACCAGGTCCGGTCGGCTGCTCACCTGGTGTGGGCCGTCCGGACGCCCGCCGGCTGACCCGTCCGTGTCCGGTCCCTCGGCCTCCGGCACGTCGGACGGGGTCGCGGCCGTCTGCAGCGTCAGCGTGTGCACGTCGAACTCGGCGGGCCGCAGCGGAGCCATCCAGAAGGACACCACCACCCGCCCCGCGCTGACGTCGGCCTCGGTCATCGTCTCTCCCGGCCCGCAGCGCGCGCCGAAGGCGTCGTCGGCCCTCGCACCGGCGAACGCGCCCTGCCGCCACAGCGCGTGCAGGAAGTCCTCCGTCAGCCGCCGCGCCTGTGCCCAGAGCGCCGGGTCGTTCGGCTCGCCCTCGACGGCGCGCAGTCCCGCGACCAGTGACCGGAGGACGTGGTCGGTGAGCCGTCGCACGGGCAGGTAGCGCACCCCCGGGTCTCCGGCGCCGGCCCCGGCGAGCGTCCGGGCACCCCACACCAGCCGGCCCCGACCGGGGAACTCGCGCAGCGCGTTCACTCCTGCGCCGGTCAGCTCGTCGGTCCGGAGGCGGTCGAGGGACTCGGTGAACCCGCCGATCCCCCGCAGCTCCACCCCGGCCGGCGCCTTCCACACCCCTCGCTCGAGGTCGGTGCGGGCGACGACCCCGGCGACGGCCCCGCTCGGGGGCACGGCCTGGCCGTCGACGACGACCCAGGGGTGGTAGGTCGCGGCCCGCTCCCGGTGCTCGGTCAGCCCGTCGAGACTGCTGCGGGTCCGCGCGGACCACGGCCCGGCCGGGAGGTCGAGCAGCAGGACGGCGCGGTATGCCGCGCACCGCGCGAGCGCGACCCGCACCTGGTCCGGGTGGTCGGTGGTGAGACCGGGCACGACGAGCACGGTGACTCCGGCGTCGTCCAGCGCGTGGACACCCCCGGGGCCGGCGGGCGGCACGAGCTGCTCCGCAGCCGGGCCCGCGGCCCGCACGACCACCGCCTCCTGGCCGCCGTTGCCGAAGAACAGGTCCACGGCGTGACCGAGTGGACGGTCCGCGTCCAGGGTCGGGCCGAAGACGGCGTGGTAGTCGGCGGCGCTGCTGACGGTGACGGGGACCCCGACCGGGCCGGTATCGGCGGCGCCGACGAACCCGACGACCGCCGTGGGGAGGGACGCGATCGGGGTGCCGGGGGCGCCGGGTGCAGGGGGCGGCATACCGGGAGGAGGCGAGAGCCGGCGGTGAGATACCTCCGGGGTGGCAGAGGTGCTGAGCGAGTCAGCCGGCCGGGGGCGGGTCACCCTCCAGGGCGTCGATGACCGTGTCGAGCAACGACCGCAGGGCCGCCCCCTGCTCCT
The DNA here is from genome assembly GCF_006337125.1 of Serinicoccus chungangensis. Classification (GTDB taxonomy): domain Bacteria; phylum Actinomycetota; class Actinomycetes; order Actinomycetales; family Dermatophilaceae; genus Ornithinicoccus; species Ornithinicoccus chungangensis. Next base: position 1,343,299 of record NZ_CP040887.1, on the reverse strand, counting down.
GCGTCATCCCCATGCCGCCGGCCAGCCGCTGCGGTACGTCGGCCACGCGGTCCTTCAGCTGCCACCCGCGGTCGGTCACCGAGACGAGGACTCGCCGCTCGTCGCGCCCGTCGCGCACCCGCTGGACCAGTCCGGCCGCCTCCATCCGCTTGAGCAGCGGTGTGAGGGTCCCGGAGTCCAGGTGCAGCCGGGCGCCGAGGTCCCGCACGCTCAGCGGCCCGTCGGACTCCCAGAGGGCGAGGAGGGTGAGGTACTGCGGGTAGGTCAGCCCGACGTCCGCCAACAGCTCGGCGTAGCGCCGGGTGACGGCGCGGGAGGCGGCGTAGAGCGGCAGGCAGATCTGCTGGTCGAGCGCCAGCTGGGGGTAGCCGTCCATCCCGCCATCGTAGCCGTTTGCGTCATTCGAATGTGCACAATAGAGTCGTGCACATGGATACTCTCTACACCGCGACCGCGCTCGCCACCGGGGACGGCCGCAACGGCCGCATCGAGTCCAGCGACGGCATCCTCGCCGCCGACGTCCGGGCCCCGAAGGAGATGGGTGGACCGGGCGGGGCGACCAACCCCGAGCAGCTCTTCGCCGCGGGGTATGCCGCCTGCTTCCACTCCGCCCTGCGCGGCGTCGCGAAGCGCTCGGGCGCGGACGTCACGGACTCCGAGGTGGTCGCCGACGTGTCCATCGGACCGAACGGCGACGGCGGGTTCGGCCTCGCCGTCGGCCTGGAGGTGACGCTCCCCCACGTCGAGCGCGCCGACGCCGAGAAGCTGGTGGAGCAGGCCCACCAGGTGTGCCCCTACTCCAACGCCACGCGCGGCAACGTCGAGGTCACCCTCAGCGTCGCATGACGCCAGGCCGACGAGAGGCCTCACGGCCGGGGACGCGGGAGGAGGCGCTCAGCGCTTCTTGGGGTGGATGACGTTCTCGAGCTGCGAGGCCTCGTCCCCCTTGGCCCGCTTCTCCGCCCGCTTCTCCTTGATGCTCTTGCCGGACTTCTTGGACATGGTCTGACGCGGCGACTTGTCTGTCATGGCGTGGCCTTTGATGGGGAGACCTGAGTGGTCCCGCTACCCATGACACTACGCGCCCGCCGGCCTCCGCGCGGACACCGCCGTCAGGAGCGCAGGACCTTGGCCATCGGCCGGCCCTTGGCCAGCTCGTCGACGAGCTTGTCGAGGTAGCGGATCCGCCGCATGAGCGGGTCCTCCACCTCCTGGACCTTCACGCCGCACACCGACCCCGTGATCTGGTCGACGTGCGGGTTGAGCTCGGCATCGGCGAAGAAGTCCTCGAAGGTCGTCCCGTCGGCCAGGTGACGGCTCAGCTGCGCGTCGTCGAAGCCGGTCAACCACTTGATGACCTCCCAGACCTCAGACTCCGTCCGACCCTTGCGCTCGGCCTTGGTGACGTAGTGCGGGTAGACCGAGGCGACGCTGACGGTGAAGATCCGGCTCATGTCGTGCTCCGCTCAGCGGTCGCCGTCCTCGACCGCGCTCTGCCGCCCGCGGCTGGCGGCCGCGTCGCCGTCGTCGTCCTGGTGGTCCTCGGCCGTGGCGTCGTCGGGGCCGGTGTCGTTGGTGTCCGGGGTCTCGGGGACGGCGTCGGCGCCCCCACGGATGGTCTCCTCGTTGAGGGAGCCGGAGCCACCCTCGGAGACGGTGCCGCCCTGGTCAGAGTCATGGGTCATGCTCCTCAATCTACGCGCTCGCCAGCCGTAGGGCGTGGCCGAATGCCCTCTCGGACGGACCCCCGTGCTCGGCTGACGACGGAGCACGCACGCCGGCGCCCCGACCCACCCGGGCCGGGTCGGGGGCGGGGTCATCGCAGTCTCCAGCGCACCCCGGTCGCCTCGACCTCGGCGCTCGCGTCGTGCTGGTGCACCCACGTGTGGTGCCGGGGGCAGAGCAGTGCGTAGTTGGAGAGGTCCGAGCGGCCGCCGCGGGCCCAGTGCACGACGTGGTGGGCGTCGCACCACGTCGCGGGCACGTGGCAGCCGGGGAAGGTGCACCCACCGTCGCGGTGCGCCAACGCGCGCCGCTGACCGGGGGTCACCAGTCTCCTGGCCAGACCCAGATCCAGGATCTCGCTCTTGTGACCCAGCACCGCCGGGATGATGTCGGCGTCGCACGTGAGCTGCCGCACCTCGTGCGCCGACAGCGTGCCCTCGTGCACCGTCCGCCCGGCACCGCCCAGGGCACCGCGCAGCTCCTCGAGCCCGATCGTCACCATGACCTGCGCCTTGGGCGTCGTCGGCTGCCCCTCGCTGCCTGCGACACCGCGTCGGAAGACCGTCATGAAGGCGTCGTAGCGTCGCTGCCCCGCGGTCCGCAGGTCCAGCTCGGCGACGGTCGGACCCGAACCCCAGGCGCCCTCACCCCCGACGCCGTCCACCCCAGCGCCGACGCTCGGCGCACCATCCACTCCGGCGTCTCCTCGTGCGCCATCCACCCCGGTGTCTCCTCGCGCGCCGTCCACTCTGGTGTCTCCTCGCGCGCCATCCTCCCGGGGCGCCGGCGCGGCCAGCGGCGACATGAGCACGGCCCGGATCGCCTCATAGTCGGCGTCGCTGCCCACGGTCAGTACGAACCGGCGCAGCGAGCCGTCGGCCAAGGACGACTCGTGCACGTCGCGCAGCTCGTGCCGCGCCTGGGCGCGGGCCACCTGCTCCTTCTCGGACAAGCAGGTCGCCACGAGCTTGGCGGTGATCCTGGCCAGGTCCCGCTCGTCGAACTCCTCCCGCGCCGCGGCGACGGTCAACAGCTCGGTGGCCTCGGCATACTCGCTCTCCCCCAGCGCCGGCCGGATCCTCGTCAGCGCCCGCAGGACCTGCGCCGCGCGGTGCAGCGGCACCGACCCGTCCTGCACCGCGTCCGCCAGCGGCGCGTGCACGCCCTGCTGGGCGGCACGCGCCACCATCGCGATCTCGATCGCCGTCCTCGAGGCCAGCCCCGGGCATACACGCCGGACCCAGTCGACGTCGGAGAACCCGGCCTCCTGGTGGAGCCCGCGCAACAGGCCCTCCCGGACCACCGCCACCAGCAACGCGTGCGTCCGGGCGGCCACCTGATCGAGCGCCCCCAGCACCTCACCCAGCTCGCGCTCCTGGAGCAGGGCCGGTGCGGCCAGCGCCGTCGCGGAGCGCCCCAGAGCAGCGGACAGCTCGGCCAGCACGGCCGCTGCACCGTCAGCGCGACCCCCGGTCGCCTCGCTCCCCCAGCTCCCCCTCATGCGAACAAGTGTACGACCGGCCTCCGACAGACCCCCCTTCCGGACACCCGACAGACCGCACCCACCCCGGCACCCCGAGACCACGCCCGCCTCCCCGAAGGTCCGAGGCGAGCCCTGTCGACTCTTCCGTGGTCACCCCTTTCGCCCTATGATTCGGCTGGCCTCCTGGGGAACTTGGCGAGGCTTCGTATTCTCCGTGAGCAGGGACCCGTGAACGTTCAACCACCCTTGTCCGCGACCCCTGCATCGCAGGCTCGCGTGAATCCTCTCCTCCTCGTCGCCCTGGGGGCGGTCCTCGCCGTCGTCCTCGGGCTCGGCGGGGTGTATCTCGGCATGACGCTGCGGGGCAACGCCACCGCAGCGCCGCCCGAGCCCGAGCGCGAGCCCGTCGCCGCCGCGACGCCCGACCCGGTGGTCGCCACGGCCGAGCCGGCCTCCGAGTCCCTCAGCACCGACGAGCTGGCCGACCGGTACGCACCAGCCATCTTCAAGGTCGAGGTCGAGGGGTGCAGCATGAGCGGCTCCGGCTCGGCCTGGGTCCTCGACGAGCACCACCTGGTCACGAACTGGCACGTCGTCAGCATCGACCCGACACCCGAGCTGGTGAGCCGCGACGGCCAGACCAGGATGACGGGCACCGTCATCGGCGGCCGGACCGAGCCCGACATCGCCGTCATCGAGGTCGACGAGCCGATCCGCGGGGCTGCCCTCGACTGGGTCGACACCGACGACCTCCGGGAGGGTGAGGAGATCGTCTCGCTGGGCTACCCCGCTCCCGCCGGCGACTTCTCGGTCACCCCGTCGACCATCCTCAGCTTCCAGATGGACGGGTCCACCCGCGAGGCGATCCGGGGCGACGGCGCCCTCGACGACGGCAACTCCGGCGGCCCGGCCCTGACCGCGGGCGGTGAGGTCGCCGGGGTCGCGACCGTGATGGTGCGCGAGGCCAACCAGCTGCAGATGGTGCCGCTGCTCTTCACCGCGGACGCGCTGCGGTCCACGGTGCAGGACGTCATCGACGACCCGACGACCGTGCAGGAGTCCTGCGACGGGCAGTTCGCCGAGCTCCCGGACGAGTGGGGGGACGACTTCGAGGACTGGTCGGCCAGCGGCCCGGACGCCTACGGCGACGACGCCACCCTGGCCGCCCTGTGGGACACGTGCGCGGCGGGGGACCTGGAGGCGTGCGACTCGCTGTGGCGGGACTCGCCGATCGGCTCGGGGTATGAGGCGTTCGCCGCCACGTGCGGCGGCACCAGTGAGGCCTCCCACGGGACCTGCGTCTCCGACGCCGAGTGGGCTGCCCAGGAGGCGGCGTGGGAGGCCGAGCGGGCCCAGGACGAGGCCGACCGGGCCGCCGAGGACGCGGCAGAGCAGGCCTCCGAGGAGCAGGCCCAGGCGGAGCAGGAGGCCGCCCTCGCCAGCCTGCTCTCTGCCTGCGAGGCGGGCGACATGCAGGCCTGCGACGACCTCTTCTGGGAGTCGCCCTCGGGCAGCGCGGCCGAGGCCACGGCTGCGGACTGCGGCGGTCACTTCGCGGACTACTGGGGCTCCTGCGTCGACCGGGAGGCCGAGGCCGGCGAGATCGCGACGCTGGTCGGGTCGTGCCACGCGGGCGACATGCAGGCGTGCGACGACCTCTACTGGCAGTCACCGTCCGGGAGCGAGGCGGAGGCGATCGCGGAGGACTGCGGCGGCCGCTACCCCGGCGAGGGTGGCTCCTGCGTCTGGTCCGAGGAGGAGGAGTAGGTACCGAGCTCGTCAGACCTCGGCGCCGAGCAGCTCCGAAAGGTGGCCGTCGAGCTCGGCGAGGTAGGACTCCTCGAACCCGAAGAGCCCGAAGTGCCCGGCCACCGAGTGCAGGACGCGCAGCTCGCTGCCGGGGACCAGCTCCTGCTCCCGGGCGCAGTCGCGCGGCGGGAAGAACATGTCCTCGTCGATGGGCAGCACGAAGGTCTTGGCGGTGATCCGCCCGAGCGCCGCCGCCAGGTCCCCGCCGGTATGCCGCGAGACATCCCCGCGCTGCCACTTCCACGCCATACTCAGCAGGGCGTTCGGGTCCATCGCGGCGAACGTCGGCCGCAGGAACCGGTCGCGGAACTCCTCGAAGGTGTCCCAGGTGACGTCCGGCAGCTCGATCCCGCGCCAGAACTCCGAGCGCCAGAACTCGGTGGACAAGCCGACCACCGCCCAGATGTCGGCATGCCGGCGGAGTCCCTCGCCCACGTCGGCGGGCGAGGCGTAGTCGCCGCCGTTCCACCCCGGGTCGGAGGTGATGGCGTCGATGAGCGTCTGGGTGAAGAGGAAGTCGTGCGGAGTGTTCTGCGCGGTGCCCGCGATCATCGCGGCGCGCTGCACCTTCTCTGGGAACCGGACCGCCCACTCCCAGGTCTGCTGGGCCCCCATCGAGCCGCCGACGACGAGCGCGAGCCGCTCGATGCCGAACGTCTCGCGCAGCAGCTGCTCCTGGGCGCGGACGTCGTCCCCGATGCGCACGTGCGGGAAGCCCGCCATCGCGATCTCGCCCTCGGCGGTGTGCGGCGAGGTCGACAGGCCGTTGCCGATCTGGTTGACGACGACGATGAAGTAGCGCGAGGGGTCCAGCGCCCGCCCTTCGCCGATGTAGGTCAGGTCCCAGGTCTGGTGAGTGCCGGAGAACCAGGTGGGGATGAGGATCGCGTTGTCCTTCGCCTCGTTCAGCTCCCCGTAGGTGGCAACCGCGAGCTGGAGGTCCGGTATGACGCCACCCTCCTCGAGCTCGAACCTCCCGAGGCTGTGGAGCTCGTAGGCGCCCTGCACCTCGGGTGTGTAGAAGGGGTTGTCGATCGGCATGGCGGACTCCTCGTCGAGCGCGGTCACGGTGGTCGTGAGCCTAGCCGCAAGGGCCCGCCGCCGGGAAGAGGTACCACGTCGTCAGGCGCGGGCCTCCAGCACCATGTTGAAGTCGTTCTCCGCGGCCCGGCGCACCGTGCCGAAGCCGGCCTCGGTGAGCACCTGGGTCAGCTTCGTCTCCCCCGCCTGCGACCCGAGCGCGAGACCCACGGGCTGGGAGAGCGAGTTCGCGGTGCACAGGAACGTCGAGGCGGCGAAGCTGACCGGTGCCATCGGCACCGTCGCCAGGGTCGTCGACAGGTCGTCCGCCGCGAGCGGCTCCACGAGCAGCAGGCGGCCGTCCGCGGCGAGCGCCCGCCGCGCGTGCGCGGCCGCCCCGACCGGGTCACCCAAGTCGTGCAGGGTGTCGAAGTAGGTGATGAGGTCCACCTCCCGGTCCGGGTAGCTCTGCGCGTCGTCGACCTGGAAGCGCACCCGGTCGCTCACCCCGTGCTCCCGCGCACGACGTCGGGCGACCTCGACGGACGGCTCGTGCGGGTCGTAGCCGACGAAGCGGGAGGCCGGGAACGCCTGGGCCAGCAGCACCAGCGGCGCCCCACGACCGCAACCCACATCGACGACCGTCGCCCCGGCCTGCAGCCGCTCCGACAGGCCCTCGACGGCCGGCACCCACTCGGAGAGCAGGCTGTTGCGGTAGCCGACGCGGAAGAACCGCTCGATCGACTCGAAGACCGCTGGGTCCTGCTCCGCCCACGGGATGCCGTGCCCGCTGCGGAACGCCTCGCTGAGCCGCTCGGTCCGCCGGTGCAGACCGCTGATGAGCGGCGCCGCCCCGATCATGGCTGCCGGGGAGTCGTCGGAGGCGAGCACCGCGGCGTGCTCCGCCGGCAGCACGAAGGTCCCCGTCTCGGGGTCGTGGCGCACGATGCCGACGGCGGCCTGCTGCGCAAGCCACTCGCGGACGTAGCGCTCCGCGGTGCCGGTCGTGTCGGCCAGCTCGGCCGGGGTGACCGGCCCCGAGCCGGCGAGCGCGGCATACAGCCCGACGCGGTCGCCGACGACCATCATCGCGGCGGTGGCCCCGCCGGCGAGCATCATCCCGATCTGCTGCGCGAACGCGCCGACCTGCTCCAGGTCGAGATCCGGGTCGACGTCGAGGTCGGGCGACGCTCCCCCGCCGCCCGTGGGTGGGGTGCCGGCCCGGCTCCCGGGGTCAGCGTGGTTCGGTGCGGTGTGCGTGGTCATGATGACCCTCCTTCGGTGGACTGACCCGCCCACCGTGGCCGGCTGCGCTTTCATCGCGCTGTCACCCCGCTGTCAGGCACACTGGGCCAGGTGCCCCAGCTGCGGTTCGGCGTGCTCGGCACGCTGGAGGTGCGCGTCGACGGCCGACCGGTCCACATCCCCGTCGGACGTCGCCGGGCGGTGCTGACCTGCCTGCTCGTGCACGCCGACGCCCCGGTCTCGACGGACGCCCTCGTCGAGGCGGCTTGGGGCGAGGAGCACCCGGCCGACCCGCGGGGCGCGCTGCAGACCGTCGTGTCGCGGCTGCGGACGCTCCTCGGGCCGGACGCGGTGCAGACCGTTGAGGACGGCTACCGCCTGCCGGCTCCCCCGGCGCAGGTGGACGCCCTCGAGCTGGAGGACCTGGTCGCCCAGGCTCGGGCCGCCGAGCCTGCCGGCGCATCGGCCCTCCTGGAGCAGGCCCGGGCGCTGTGGCGGGGGCCGCCCTTCGGGGCGCTCGCCGATCGGGAGTCGGTGATGGCCGCGGCCGCACGACTGGAGGGTATGCGGCACGAGGCCACCGAGCTGCACGCCGCCGCCCTGCTCGACCTGGGTGAGGAGGCTGCCGCGGTGCCGCTGCTGACCGAGCTGCTCGCCGAGCAGCCCTACCGCGAGCACGCGGTCGGCCTCCTGGCGCAGGCCCTCTATCGCCTCGGGCGCCAGGCCGACGCGCTCGACCTGCTCGACCGGCACCGCCGCCGCATGGCGGACGAGCTGGGGCTGGACCCCTCCCCCGACCTCGTCGACCTCCAGACACGGGTGCTGGGACACGCCCTGCCGACCCCGGCCACGGTCCGGGCCGCGACGGCTGGCGGGCCCACCGACACCCGGCCCGCGGACGGGCGGGAGCCGGACGACCAACCGGGGGCGGGTCCCGTGGCCGTGGGTCCTGTGGCGGCGGATTGGCTTCGGGGCGCAGCACCGCTCACCGGCCGTGAGGACGACCTCGCCCGCGTCCTGCAGTCGCTGGGCTCCGCCCCCCTCACGATCGTCACCGGGCCGGGCGGGGTCGGCAAGACGCGGCTGGCCGCCGAGGCCGTGCGCCGGCTCGCCGGCAGGTCGGCGCTGCCCGTGGTCGTGACCGAGCTCGCGGGCGTGGGACCCGGTGACGTGGCCTCCGCCGTCGCGGGTGCGCTGCGCGTGGGGCGGCGGACGCCGGACCCGACCGAGGCGGTCATCGACCTGCTGACGATGGCCCCGCACGTCCTGGTCGTCGACGACGCCGAGCACCGGCTGGCCGAGGTCGGAGACCTGCTCGCCCGGGTGACGCACCGGTGCGGCGGCACCCACGTGCTCGTCACCAGCCGCAAGCGTCTGGGCGTGGCGGCGGAGAGGGTGCTGCCGCTCTCCCCGCTGGCGGTGCCCGGGCCGGAGGACGGCGGCGGTCCCGAGATGTCGGCCGCCGTCCGCCTCTTCGTCGACCGGGTGCGGCGGTTAAGGCCCGGGTTCGGCGTCAACGCCACCAATGCCGCTGCCGTGACGGAGCTGTGCCGACGGCTCGACGGGCTGCCGCTCGCGCTGGAGCTGGCGGCCGCCCGCACGGCGACCCTCGGGCTGGAGGAGGTCCTCGCCCTGCTGCCGGCACCCGCCTGCGCCGATGACGGGCACCTGGCTCCGGAGGACAACCCGGCATCGGGCCGCCCCGGCACCGGGCGCGTGACCTCGCACGACGACCCGGCAGCCCCGGCCATCGACGCGCTCGGGCTCGACCCGACGGTCGCCTGGTCCTACCGCCTCCTCGACGACGCGCAGCAGGGCCTGCTGGCGCGGCTGTCAGTCTTCCCCGGTTACTTCGGCGCCGCGGCCGTGCGGTCGGTCTGCGCGGCCCTCGACGACGGCCCCGACCCCGGTGGCGCGCTGGCCGAGCTCGTGGAGGCCTCGCTCGTGACGACGCGGTCAGAGGGCCCGCGCGCCCGGCACCGGTTGCTGGGGGTGGTGCGGGAGTATGCCGCTCGCCGGCTGGTCGAGCGGGGTGCCGAGGAGGTCGACGCGCAGCGGGCGCACGCGGCCTGGGCAGCCACCGAGTCCGAGCGGGTGGCCGAGGTGTGGTCGACTCTGGACGGGACGGTCGTCGACGCCCGCCTCGGGGAGCTGGTGCCGGACCTCATAGTGGCGCTACGGCGCGCGGTGGCACGTGTGCGCGCGACCGGCTCCGACGCGGATCTGCTCGTCGCGTTGCGGGCCGCGGGCGCGGTGGGACGGTGCCTGCACTGGGTGCCCCCGCCGGACCTGGGCGATCTTCACCTGGCGGTCGCGGAGCTGGCGGTCTCCCGGTGGGACCCTCCCGATGTCGCGCCCGAGGACGCACCGGCGGTCGCGAACGGTGTGGGGGCGGGCGCGATGGTGGCGGTCGAGCGGGGCGAGCTCGACCGGGCGCGGCACCTGGCGCTGGCCGGGCACCTGCTCGCCGGCGGGACCGACGAACCCCTGGTCTGCGTGGTGCTCGGGGTGGAGGCGATGTACCGCGGTGAAGCCGCCGTCTGCACCGAGTGGTTCACCCGCCTCGGCCGCCTCCCCGGGCTCGCGGGCGAGAGCCACACCTCCCGAGCCCTGATGTCGCTGTATGCCGGTGACCTGGCGGCGGCTCAGGAGCACGTCGCCGTGGCCCTCACGGCCTCGGGCTCAGGGGCGGACGCCTCGCGCGCCTTCGCGCTGTATGCCCACGGCGAGGTCCTGGCAGTCTCTGACGCCCCGGCGGCGACGGCGCGCCTCCGGGAGGCGGCGGCGCTGTCCGCCCGGATCGGCGCGGCGCAGGTGAGCAAGGTGGCCCGCCTGGCACTCTTCGCGCGCCTGGTCCGCGACGGGCGGCGTGAGGAGGCGCGCGGGCTGGGCGGGGCGCTGCTGCGCGACCTGCAGCGCACCGGGTCGTGGGCGCAGATCTGGACCATGCTGCGGGTGCTGACCGAGCTGCTCGTTGCGGAGGGTGAGTGCTCGGACGCCGCCTTCCTGCTCTGCGCGGCCGAGCACGATCCCTCGGCCCCTCCCCTCATGGGTGAGGACATCGCCCGCCACGCCACGCTCTGGGAGCGCCTGTCCGACGCGGTGGGCGAGAGCGTGCTGGGGCAGATCCAGGTCATGGCGTCCTCGACGCCGAGGTCCCACATCATGCGCCGGGCCCTCGCCCTGCTGTCCTGAGATCGACGGGTCACGCTGCATCCCGGCGGTGGCGGCGACGGCACGCTTCGGGCGGGCATGGGCTCATACCGAGGCGAGCGCCACCTGGACGGCCACCTGGATGCGGTTGCCCACCCCCAGCTTGGTCTGGATCGAGGACAGCTGGGTCTTGACCGTGCTCTCACTGACGAAGAGGCGCTGAGCCAGCTCGAAGTTCGACAGGCCTTGCGACACCAGGGTCGACACCTCCCGCTCCCGGTCGGTCAGCCGGGCCAGCGCCTGGCGGGCCTCGACACACTCCGGGGAGGAGGAGACGGTGTGCAGGTGCTGCATGAACTGCCGCGCCGTGCGCTTGGACACCGCCCCCTCCCCCGCGGCGACGGCCAGGACGTGGGCGACCAGGTCCTCCGGCGACTCCGTCTTGAGCAGGAAGCCACTCGCGCCGGCGGCGGCCGCCCGGAACGGCTCGTCGTCGCTGTCGAAGGTCGTCAGCACGATGACCTCGGGCGGCCGCGCCAATGCCCGGACCCGCGCAGTCGCGGTCAGCCCGTCCAGGCGCTGCATGCGGACGTCCATGAGCACGACGTCGGGCCGGTGGCGCTCGACCGCCGTGACGGCCTCGTCGCCGTCGGCGACCGAACCGACCACCTCGATCCGCCCCTGGCTGCCGCGCTGCAGGATCATCCGCAGCCCCGAGCAGACCATCGGGTCGTCGTCCACCAGCAGCACCCGCACCGGCCGATCCACCACCGGCCGCTGCCCCGCCGGCCCCTCTCGCTCTTCCCACCCCTCCGGCGTGCTCATGCCGCGTCCCCCGACCAGGGCAAGGTCACGGCGACGCGGAAGCGCCCGCCGTCGGTGCTCACCTCGCTCGTGCCGCCGAGGATCTCGACGCGCTCGTCGATGCCGCGGAGTCCGGACCCCGCACCCTCGACACCCGCCGGGACGGGCACTCGGACGGAGGTCGGGTTCGACGACTCGATGCGGATGCCCTCGCCCGGGCCTCCCGACACCTGCAGCCGGACCAGCTCGCTCGGCGCGTGCTTGCGGGCGTTGGTGAGCAGCTCCTGGACGATGCGGTAGACCGAGTGAGCCAGGACGGGGTCCGCCTGGTCCGCGGAGTGGAGGAAGACCGTCGACGCCACCGGCACCCCGGCGTCGGCCATGTCGTCGATGACCGAGGACAGCTGGGAGAGCGATCGCACCGACACTGGCGACAGCGGTGCATCGCTCGCACCGGCCGCCGGGTCGCGGAGCACCCCGACGAGGGAGCGCAGGTCGTCCATGGCGCGCTGGGCGTTGTCGCGGACGGCGCGGGCGCTCTCCCGCAGCTCAGGGTCGTCACCCGCCGCGACCTCGATGCCGCCAGCGTGCAGCACGAGCAGCGACAGCCGATGACCGATGACGTCGTGGACCTCCCGGGCGATGAGCTCGCGCTCCCCCTGGCGGGACAGCTCGGCGGACAGCGCCCCGGCGGTGGCCCGCTCGACCGCGACCTCGTGCCGCGTGTCGTCGATCTCGTGCCGGGCCCGCAGCCAGAAGCCGACGACGACGGGGACCACGATGACGACGAGGTAGACGACGCTCGCGGCATACACGTTGAAGTCGACCGGGTCGGTCTGGACGGTCTCGGTCGAGGAGAAGAAGCGGACCAGCGACGAGGCCGGCGTGGGCCCGAGCGCGTCGCGCACGAACCACACCGTCCCGCCCAGCACGTGCAGGAAAGCGAGCGTCTCGGCCTCGTTGCGCTTCTCCCGCACCAGCACCTGCGGCAGGACGAGCGCCATGACCGGGCCGATGGGGAAGATGAGCTGCAGGAAGCCCAGGCCCCACGCCGTGTTCGCGAGGTCTTTGCGGCGCAGGAGCAGCAGGAACGGCGCGCCGAGCGCGACCAGCGTGGACAGCCCCTGCACCGCGTCAGCGGCACCTCCCACCGGCCCGGTCCACGCCCAGACCCGGTTGCGCTCCTCCGCCGAGCTGACCGAGAGCACGGTGATCATCAGGGCGGCGAACACCATTGCCGCCGTGCGCGCCCAGTACCTCACGCCGCGGTCCCTGGGTGCCCGCCCCCTCGTCCTGTCCTCCATGTCGCGAAGGCTAGAGGCGAGCGCCGACAGACCCGTCAGCCACTCGGGCAGCCTCGCCGCGGCATACCTGACCGATCGGTCAGTGCGATCTGCCCGGACGGCCGATGAGAGTTCCACCGTCCGCGGGTGGACTGACGACGTCCATCCCGCGAGCACCAAGGAGGCTCCCATGAGCACCCCCGACCACACCCCGCACCAGCAGCCCGGTTCCCCCGGCCCCCAGACGACGTGGGGCCACGACGAGCCCCCGAGGCGCAGCTGGTTCGCCCGGCACAAGATCATCACCGGCAGCCTCGTGGTGCTCGGCCTCTTCATCATCATCGGCGCGTGGGGCGGGGACGAGGACCCCGCCGACAGCGCCGCACAGCCTTCGGCCACGAGCACCAGCTCGGCCGAGGAAGGCGCGGACTCGTCGGCCAGCTCGTCGGGATCGACGGCCGACGAGTCCGCTGCCGAGGAGGCGCCGGCCGAGTCCTCCGTCGAGGAGGGGACGACGGAGGCTGAGGAGGCGCCGGACGAGGAGACGGCGGAGGCGCCCGCCGAGGAGGCGGGCGGCGACCCCCAGCTGGGCGACGTCGTGCAGATCGGTGACTTCGAGGTGAGCGTCACGGGTGTCGAGGGCGGCCTCGCCCAGATCGGCGACGACATGCTCGGCGAGGAGGCGCAGGGCCAGTTCGTCAAGGTCATGGTGACGGTGGAGAACACCGGCGACGCGGCGGAGTACTTCCTCGACAGCGAGCAGGAGCTCATCGACGACTCCGACCGCCAGCACTCGACCTCGTCGGCGTCCTGGATGCTCGACGAGGAGAGCCTCTTCCTCACCGAGATCAACCCCGGCAACCGGGTCGAGGGCGTCCTGCTCTACGACATCCCCGCGGACGCCGTGCCGACCGCCGTCGACCTGCAGGGCGGCTTCTTCAGCTCGCCGGTGAGGGTCTCGCTCGGCGGCTGACGGGGATGCCGATGGGGCTCGGCCGCGCAGGGTGCGGTCGAGCCCGGTCCCCGCCACGTCCGCACGGAACTTGTCCGCCGGACCTATACGGAAGGAGGTGACTGATGAGCCGCTACTGCGTCAACACGAACGCCCAGGACAACGGGGACCACGAGGTTCACAACCTGGACGTCGAGCGTCGGTGCCTGCCGAACCTAGCCAACCGCCGTGACCTCGGCTGGCACCCCTCGTGCCAGGCAGCCGTGCGAGCCGCACGTACGCACTACCGCCAGGTCAACGGTTGCGCTTTGTGTGCGTCCGCCTGTCACACCGGGTAGAGGGATATGCCGATCGGGCTCGGCCGCGCAGGGTGCGGTCGAGCCCGATCTTGCCTCGTTCGACGCGATCAGGACCGGTCGTCGTCTGCCCCAAGCCCACGCTTCTCCTCGATCTTGCGCGCCCGCCGGAGCACGCGATCGTCTCGGAACTTCCCGACGCGCTGACCGGCACCCTTCGCCTTCCCGACTGCGCTGGCACCCGCGCCGCCGACGGCGCTCGAAGTCTCGTCGAAGAGCCCGCGCGCGGCCCGTCGCCAGGGTTTCGACGCCACTTCGATACCAGCGACCTGCAGGTCCGCGTGCTCGGCGAAGGTCGCGACGTGGGTGGTGATCGCACCGGCGCGGCGCGCGACCCGCGGCGCGCTCAACGGGTTGATGACGGTCGAGAGGTTCGACAGCGCAGCGGACTCGGACACCGACGCCGCGATGGCCCGCAACGCCTGCTCGATGCGCCTGACTCGATCGGCTCGAGCGATCTCGATGCCCTGCCGGTGGCTGTCGACCTGCTCAGGACCCTCGTCGAACACCCTGGCGAGCTCGAGCACGTACTGCCGGTCCTGCAGCGCGATACACCGCGCCAGCACGCCCAGCCAGAACTCCGTGTCCTCAGCCGCCTCCCCCAGCACCTTGGCAGCCTGGTCGGCGTCGCCCGCGCTCCGGGAGACCTCCTCGGCAAGGGCCGCCAGCTCGGCGAGCGCCACGGACTGCATGGTCGCCAGCGCGAGCGAGTTGCTCTGGACCTTCGACCACGTGGTCGACGACACCGTGCCGGTCTTCACGTAGATGCTCGACGCCTCGTCGATGACGGCGGTCACGCCGCCGAGCTGGCCTAGGGTCTGCGTCTTGCGCTGCTTGAGCAGCTTGTCGAGCTTGGCGTCGATGACCTCGAGGTATGCCGTGATGTCGTCGAGGGCGGCCTCGATCGCATACTGCGCGGCCATGCCGCCGAGAACGGCGGGCGCGGTGGGTGTCGCGAGGGCCCCTGCAGACAGCGGGTCGAGCTTCAGGTGCTGAAGGATCTTGCCCTTGTCACCCCGCAGGACTCCAGAGGCGACTTTGCCCACTCCCCCGGCCGTCTTGACGGCTTCGGCTGACTCTGCCGTGAGTTTGACCCACCTGCCACTGTTGGCCATGAGCTCACCTGCCGCCACCCCGACATAGCCGGCGACTCGCGCCACCTGTTGCGGCGAGATCTTCTTCACTGTTGTGAGGGAATGGTCCTCGATCTGGACGAGTGCGTCTTCGTCACCGAAGAGGAGGAGGCCATCCTGCGTCTCGAATACCTGGACCGTCGCCCCATCGCTCGCCATGCGGCCGATAGTACCGATGGTCTGGGCGCCACCATTCTTGACACAATCCCCAGATGTTCGTGGGAATCGACCTGGCATGGAACGACCGGGCGCGTACCGGGCTCGCCGCACTGGATGACGACGGCCGCCTCGCGGCGTCGACCTCCGTGAGGAGCAACACGGAGATCGACACCTGGCTCGACACGAATACCTCCTCCGTCCCTAAGGTCATTGCCGTGGACGCACCCCTCATCGTGACCAACCCGGACGGACAGCGACCCTGCGAGCGCATGGTCACGGCGGCGTTCGGGCGCTACGACGCCGGTTGTCACGCCAGCAACACGAGCAAGCCGTACTTCAATCCTCCGAGGGCACAGGTGTTGGCGGACCGCAGGGGGTGGAATCCCGATCCCGGATCGAACGGGTCCGGCGTCTGCTTGGAGGTCTACCCCCACCCAGCCATGGTCGGCCTCTTCCGTCTGGGGCGGATCCTGCCCTACAAGGGGAAGCGTGGTCGCACCGTCGAGGTGAGACGAACGGCCACCCTGGATCTGCTGGACCGGATGGAGGATCTCGACCAGCTGGACGTGGCCGAGAATGAACGGTGGCAGCAACTCAGGAGAGCAGCGGACGAAGCCACGCGACCCATGCACCTGGAGGGGATAGAGGACGAGATCGACGCCATCTTCTGCGCCTACCTTGCGTGGTCCTGGCGCCACCGTCGAGAGGATCTCCAGGTGTATGGCGACATCATCTCCGGGTATATCGTCGCTCCTCCTCCTCCCACCCACGCGACGACCCCTCGTGTCCCTCGCAACGCGCCACGTGCGTCCGGTGATGCCCACCACCCCAGCCACGTGAGCGTGAGCTTCTCCGTCTCAGGGCAACCCGCGACCTTCGCCACAGCAGGCGAACGCGCGTGGCGCGACGTGGTGGAGCAGGCCGCGGCCGAGGCCATGAACGGGCGGCCGACTCTGCAGGGCCGGCTCAGCGTGCAGGTCGACTTCGTGACCGCCCAGAGACACGGCAAGCACCCGGGCTGGGACCTCGACAACCTCATCAAGCCGACCATCGACGCCCTCACCCCCGTCATCGGACCGCGCGAGGGCCAGTGGAGGCACGCGCAGCCTGACGACGAACGAGTCGACGAGATCGTCGCCAAGAAGCGACCGGCGGAGGCTGACGAGCAACCAGGAGCACGAATCGTCGTCTTGGAGATAGCCGCGCACACGTCGGGCACGACAGGTCATTCATCGCCGATGTCATGCTCAGGCTCCGGGGCGACGACACTCCATTGAGGGTGTGGCGTTTTGCCAGTGCTCGTTGCCGTTCTTCTGGTCTACTGTTTTCGCACACCACCGATGACTTGGGGGACTCAATGACCGAGCCGACCGCCAGCACCACGCGAACCTGCGATGCGTGCAGAACCGAGCAGACGACGGACGCCCATGGTGGCATCGCCATTCATCACAGCGACTCGGGCGAACCATGCCCGGCCGGTATGAAGTGGGGTTCTGCGGCACCCTCCGCGGGCCTCATCGGCTGGGGCTTAGGACTTCTCCTCGCGGCCGCTCTCCCCTTCATCCTCGGATTCCGCGGGATGATGAGTGCCTCGATGTACTCCGACGGGAACGCTTCTGCCTGGTTCGTGGTGTCCGCACTCATGAACATCGTCGGCATCATCGTCCTGTGCATCGGCACCTATCGCCTGGCCCGAAAGGCCGACGTCGCCTTCCTCATCACCCAACGACGCTACATGGGCATCACGGAGAACAGCCGCGAGATGGGTTGAGGCGAGATGCGCTGAGGCGGGCGAGGACCCCACTCACGGCACGGTCGAGCGCTGAGGCAGGCAGCCAGGCGCTCGCGACACCTCAGTCGGCCCGCGGCAGCGTCCGCAGCGTGGCGGCAGCGGCGAAGGCGAGGTGCTCGCGCATCAGCGCGGCTGCACGCGGACCGTCGCACTCGATGATCGCCTGGGTCACCGCCCGGAGCTCGCGGACCGCCGTCGCGCCGCGACCGGACTCGGACAGGCTGGAGACGCACAGGACCCGCACCCGCGCCTGGACCACCCCCAGCTCCTCGCGCAGCACGGAGCTCCCGGCACCGGCGAAGAGAGCCTCGTAGAAGTCGTCACGGACCCGCATCACCTCAGAGGCCGCGAGCCCGTCCTCGACCGCGCCGTCCAGCGCGTCGAGGGCCTCCTGCAGCCGCTGGACGTCGGCGACGCCGGCGCGCTCGACGAAGGTCTCGACGAGCAGCCCCTCGATCGCGGCGCGCAACCGGTAGAGGTCCCTCGCCTCGTCGCTGCCGATGGCCCGCACCACGGCCCCGCGCCGCGGTTGGATCTGGACGAGCCCCTCGGCAGCCAGCTGGCGGAGCGTCTCGCGCACCGTCGCCCGGGAGACCTCGAACCGGTCGATGAGCTCGCGCTCGATGAGGCGCTGCCCGGGCGCCAGCTGGTGGTCGAGGATCTGCCGGCTCAGCTCCTGGTGGACCCGCTCCGAGCGGGACGTCGGAGCCCCCTCGGTCGCGACCTCCCGGTATGTCGTCGCTGAAGTCATGCGGCTGAGCCTAGCGCCCAGCGCCGGACGACGTGGTCACAAAGCGGACAAGAACTGCATACCTCGCACCTATTGTCCGACAAGACGGCGAGTGCTAGCGTCCGAAGACCGACGATCGGGTCGGTCACCGCTCTGGGTGCGCATCAAAGGAGATTCGCCCATGACGTACATCAACGGCTCCCACCACGTCACGCTCTCGGTCGCCGGCGCCCAGGAGGACGTCGACTTCCACACCAGGATCCTCGGCCTGCGCTTCATCAAGAAGACCGTGCTCTACGACGGCTCCAAGCCCGTCTACCACCTGTACTACTCCAACGCGAACGGCGACCCGTCCTCGGTGATCACGACGTTCCCGTGGGCGCAGGCCAACCTCTACGGCAGCCGCGGCACCAACCAGGCCCGCGAGGTGCTGCTCGCGGTGCCCCACGGCTCGCTCGACTGGTGGGCGAAGCGGCTCGCCGACCACGAGGTGGACAGCACCTCGGTCGAGGTCTTCGGCGCGCGCCGGCTCGCCTTCGCGCACCCGTCCGGCATCGAGTACCAGCTCGTCGAGAGCGACGACGACCCCCGCGTCGGCCACCAGGCCCACGGGGTGACCCGCGAGCACGCGGTCCACGGCATCCACGGCATCGGCATCCACGTCTACGACCAGGACCGCTCGGTCGACTTCGGCCAGGAGGCGTTCTTCCTCGCCGGCGACGTCGAGGAAGAGGGCGACCTGGCCCGGTTCCGGGTCGGCGACGCCAAGCACGGCAACTGGGTCGAGCTGCGCGGCAACCGCACCGACGACCAGGGCACCTGGCGGTTCGGCGCTGGCACCTACCACCACTTCGCCTGGAACCTCGGCGACCTGGAGAACCAGGAGCAGGTCAAGTTCGACATCGAGGGCGCCGGCTACACCGACATCTCCGAGCTGAAAGACCGCACCTACTTCAAGTCCCACTACGTCCGGATGCCCGGAGGCGCCCTCTTCGAGCTGGCCGTCACCCACAGCGAGGGCGGCTGGGACTGCGACGAGTCCCCCGAGGAACTCGGCCAGGCCTTCATGCTGCCGCCCCAGTTCGAGTCCGAGCGCAGCCACATCATGGGCCAGCTCGAACCGATCGAGGTGTGACCAGCTCCGCGGCCCCGGCACCACCGCGATCCGGCGAGAACCCGCACCTCGCCGCGGGCGCGGAGTGCTGGGGCGAGGAGGACGCGCCGGTCGCGGTGCTCGCGGTGCACGGACGCACCCAGTCCCCCGCCGACATGCGCGCTCTCGCCGAGAGGATGGGCGTCGAGGGTCTGCGGTGGCTCGCGCCGGACGCCGCCGGACAGAGCTGGTATCCCTACGGCTTCATGGAGGAGCGACCCGACGACGACCCGTGGCTCGCCTGGTCGCTCGAGGCGGTCGACGAGCACGTGGGTCACCTCGCGACCGCGGGGTGGCCGCCGGAGCGGGTGGTGCTGCTCGGGTTCTCCCAGGGAGCCTGCCTGCTCGCACACTGGGCACTCCTGCACCCCAGGAGGTATGCCGGCCTTGTCGTCCTCACCGGTGGTTACGTCGGGACAGAGCGCGAGGAGGTGTCGTTCACGGGTGACTTCGACGGCACGCCCGCCCTTTTGGCCGGGTGCGAGGCCGACCCCTGGGTGCCCCGCACCCGGATGGCGCAGACCGAGGGTCGGCTGCGAGGTATGGGCGCCCACCTCACCTCGCTCGTCGAGCCGGGCGCCGAGCACGAGGTCAGCGCGACGGCGACCGAGCTCACCGCCCGGTTGCTGCGGCATACCGTGAGCGCCACCGCACAGCGATGACCGCGCCGCCGGTGCGGGACGAGGGAGAGGATCGTATGAAGATCAGGTTCGACCACACCACCCTGGGGCAGCGCGTGCTCTTCGGCACCGGGGCGGCCGCGGCGAACATCGCCACGGCCCTGCATGACATGGGGGTCTCCCGGCCGCTGCTCGTGGGAGGTGGTCACGCAGCCGAGGTCGTGGACCAGATCTCCGAGGAGTTCGCCGTCGCTGGCCATATCGGCGAGGTCGTCCAGCACGTGCCGGCGGAGCGGGCCCGGGAGGCCGTCTCCCTGGCCCAGGACGTGGGTGCGGACTCGGTCGTCGCCATCGGCGGCGGCTCGGCCACCGGGCTCGCCAAGATCATCGCCCGGGACACCGGGCTGCCGGTCGTCGCGGTGCCCACCACCTTCTCCGGGTCGGAGGCGACCGACATCTGGGGAATGACCGAGGACGAACGCAAGACCACCGGGACCGACCTCCGGGTGCTGCCGAGGGTCGTGGTCTACGACGCGACGCTGACCCTGGGTCTGCCGACCGACCTCGCCGTCCACTCCGGCCTCAACGCCCTGGCCCACGCCGTGGACAGCCTGTGGGCCCCGCGCGCCGACCCCATCAACCGGGCCATGGCCGGCGAGGGGATGCGCGCGCTGGTCCCCGGGCTGCGCGGGCTCCGGGCTGACCTGGCGGATGTGCGCGCCCACGAGCAGGTGCTCTACGGCACCTATCTCTCGGGGGTGGCCCTGGCCTCGGCGGGGGCCGGGATGCACCACAAGATCTGCCACGTCCTGGGCGGGACGTTCAACCTGCCCCATGCCCCGACACATGCGGTGGTACTGCCGTATGTCGCGGCCTACAACGTCGAGGCGGACCCCGACTCCGAGGCCCGCATCGCGGAGGCGCTCGGGGCCTCGCATGGTGCCGTCGGGTTGTGGGACCTGGCTCGGGAGGTGGGTGCGCCCGGCTCGCTCGGTGAGATCGGCTTCACCGAGCACGATGTTGATCTTGCTGCCGAGCTGGCGACAGCGGCGATCCCGGACTCCAACCCTCGGCCGGTGAGTCAGGAGAGGCTGGCGGCCCTCTTAGGATCTGCACTGCGGGGCGACGACGTTCGCTGATTACGTCGGCCTGGCGGCACAGGGCTCTAGCGCAGAGGCCACGAGTTGCTACAACGGGCGGCGTCCACCTTCCGAGCCCTGGTCTTTGCGCCGTTCGACTCGCCGAAGCAGATCACACTGACGTCGGGCCGCGCACCGTTTAGCGTGACCAAAAGACACCGCCAATACCAAGGACATCGTGCACACCCTCGTCCAGACACCCCAAGAGATCTTCACCCTCCCGCAGCACCTGACGGTGCCTCTTTTTCAGCGCCCCTACGTCTGGACAGAGGAAGACCAGCTTGCCCCGCTGTGGTCGGACATTCGTCGTCTCAGCGAGCTGCGACTCAACAACGGAGTCGGCAATGCCACCCACTTCCTTGGGGCCGTCGTGCTGCAACAGCAGCTGGGCAACATGGGTGCTGTCAGCTCGTTCGCGGTCATCGACGGACAGCAACGACTGACGACCTTGCAGGTGCTGATGGATGCCGTGGCGGAGAGCCTTGCGGCAGTCAATCAGGAAGGTCTGTCGCAGCAGCTCGGCTCCCTGACTCACAATGCTGCTCATTTCGGCCTGGCTGAGGATCAGCTGCTGAAGGTGCAGCACACCAACAAGGACCGCGCTGCCTTCCATGAGGTGATGAACGCTCAAGCTCCGGTTGACTACGACGGGCTGGATCACCAGACGAGCCTCATCACGAGGGCGCACGCCTATTTCTCCCGTGAGGTGTCGGCCTGGCTCACCGAGGAAGAGACGACGATATCGCTCAGAGCGATGCAACTCGTGAACGTGCTCTCCCGCGGCCTCCAGCTAGTGACGATCACGTTGCAGCCGGACGAGAACTCTCAAGAGATCTTCGAGACTCTCAACGCGCGCGGCACGCCGCTGACCGCAGCTGATCTCATCAAGAATCTAGTGTTTCAGGCATCGAGGCCGAAGGCGGATCAGCGCAGCACGCCTACTCCCAGCGATGGTCGCTCTTCGAGCACCCGTTTTGGGAGCACGAGATCGGTCTTGGCCGCTACCAGGTGTCTCGCATCTCGCTGTTCCTCAACCACTGGCTCGTGGCACGGACCGGTGAGGAGATCGGCCCGCGCTCGACCTTCACTCGCTTCAAGTCGTGGGTTGAGCACGAGAATGCCGGTCGGCCGATGGCCGGAGTCCTCGACACTCTGCACACCCAGGCACAGGTCTATCAGGGGTGGATTCAGAATGCGGCGCGCCGGGACGGCTCCGACCTCGACGACGCGTCGATGTTCGTCTACCGCACGCAGGCCGCCAAGCTCGAGGTCGTCAAGCCGGTCCTTCTCTGGCTGTATGACGTAGACCGTCAGATCACCGAGGACCAGCGGCGACGGTCCCTGGCTGCGGTCGAGAGCTGGCTGATGCGTCGGGCGCTATTACGCCTGCCGACCAACGACCTCGGCCGCACCGTGTCCCTTCTCATTAACCACCTCGGAAGCGGAGACCCCGACCTCGCTGGTCAGCGGACGGAGGAATTCCTGACCCGGCAACGGCGTCGAGGGACGTATTGGCCGGGCGACGAGCAGATCGTGCGTGAGGTCCCGGTCACCCCCGCCTACCGTCGCTACCCCCGTGCCCTGCTTCGGATGCTCCTTGAGACGGTCGAAGACGTCGAGCGCGGTCATACTGGTGCCACTAGATCGAAGTCGGGAGTGCGCATACCCCGCCACACCATGGCCATCGAACACCTGCTCCCGCAGAAGTGGCGGAGCAACTGGCCGGTCGAGGGTGGCCTGGCGGCTGAGATCCGGCGCGATGAACGCGTGCACCGGCTCGGCAACCTCACCCTGCTGACCACCTCGCTCAACAGCACCGTCTCCAACTCCGCCTGGCACGGCCAGAACGGCAAGCACGCGGCACTGCACAAGCACGATGTCATCCTGCTCAACCGCCGGATCCGCGACATGGCGCAAGATCAATGGACCGAGGACGACATCGATGCTCGCACGCTGGCCATGGTCACGTCGTTGCTCGGCGTCTGGCGGGTGCCAGAGGGTCACATCGGCGTGCCTGAGGACGGCCAATCGCTGAGTGACGAGACGATCGACATGCGAGATCTCCTGGCAGCCGGTGTCGTGTCGATCGGGGACACACTGGTCGGGCGTATCGACTCCTCGCACGTCGCGCAGATCGGGAGCTCGGGAGTTCTCCTAGCTAGTGGTCGAGAGTTCACGTCCCCGTCCGCCGCCGCGAAGCACCTGCGTGGCAAGCAAAGCAACGGGTGGTGGTACTTCCGTGTGGCGGACGGCCGCACGCTGCGCGACGTCCGTCGGGAGTATGCGCGTTCGAGATTGGGTGAGACCGTCAGCCCCCGCACGAACTCGTCGTGACCGCTGCCTTCACCACGAGACACGGACGGTATGGTCGGCACCCGAACGTGCAGGAGGGACAGCAGTGACGCTCGGGGATGATCGCTGGGTCGAGGTGACGAAGTCACAGTTCCCCCACGAGACAGCAGGCCTTGAGATCGTCCGCAAGCTCCTGCCCGACATCGCTCCCTACCGCGCGTGGTCCAACTTCGAGTTCCGCGACAACCACGGTCGCTGGCACGAGGTCGACCTCCTCGTGCTGGGCCGCTCCCGGCTCCATCTCGTCGAGCTGAAGTACTACTCCGGCACCCTCCGCGGCAACGACCAGACCTGGATTCGCAGCGGCGGGCGGGCCGAGCCGTCCCCCCTCAAGCTCGCCCGTCGCAAGGCGCAGTACCTCGCCACCCGGCTCAAGGACCAGCTGATCGAGTGGTCTCGCAAGCAGGGTGTCCGCATCCCCGACCTGCGTGACGGGGTGCCCTTCGTCCAGGAGGCGGTCTTCCTCCACCACCCCGGCCTACGCAGCGAGCTCGGTGAGCTGGAGTCCAAGAGCCTCTACGGCCTCGACCACCACGAGAGTCAGACCGGCCTGCCGGGCATCTCCAGCCTGCTGCTCGAGCGACCTCAGCAGCCGCACGTCGTCACCGCGACCCACGAGCGCATCGTCCCCGTCCTCATGACGCAGCTCGGTCTGGTGCCTCGCCGCGAGCGGACCGCCGGCTCCTGGGTGATCGAGGAGTCCCTCGCCGGTGAGGGCGAGGGCTGGCAGGACTGGCAGGCCTACCACAACGTGCACCAGACCCAGCACGCCCGCATTCGCTTCCGCATCACGCCCCCGGGCGCCAGCGCGACCGCGGCCCGAGAGCTCAAGCGCCTCGCCACCCACGAGTTCGCCACGATGACGCGCCTGGTCCACGACGGCCTCCTACGGCCCATGGACATCGTGGAGTCAGAGCTGGGCACCGGGCTGGTCTACCCCGCCGACGACAAGCTCCAGCGGCTCGACCTGTGGCTCGCCGAGCAGCCGCAAGGCCTCGCTCTGGAGAGCCAGCTCGACCTCGTGCGCCAGATCACCGAGGCCGTGCACTACGCCCACGGCAACGCCGTTGCCCACCGCGACCTCAGCCCCACTGCCATCTGGGTCCGCACCCACACCGACGGCTCCCACAAGGTCCTCGTCGGTGACTGGCAGAGCGCCGGCCTGGCGGACACCGCCGCCCACACCGGCCTGCCTGCTGAGGGCGTCACCGCCCTGCACGTGGCCGCCACCGAGCCCGACGACGGGCACGCCGCATACCGCGCCCCCGAGGGCACCTGGCAGGCCAGCGCCGGAGACCGTTTCCGGCTGGACGTCTTCGGTGTCGGTGCGCTGGCCTACTACATCCTCACCGGGGAGCCCCCCGCTGCCGACGCGGCCGGGTTACGCGACCGGCTCCGTCAGCAGGGTGGGCTTGACGTCAGCCCCGTGCTCCCGGCAGCTCCCGAGACGCTGCGTGCCCTGGTCCTCAACGCAACCCGGCCCTCGCCCAGCGAGCGCACCCCTGGCCTGGCCGCCTTCCTCAAGCAGCTCGCCGATGCGGAGCAGGCGCCTGAGCCGTCCTCCGAGCCCGACGTGGACCCCCTCGAGGCGCGCCCGGGCGACCTGCTCGGCGAGGGCCGCTTCGAGCTGCGCCGACGGCTGGGCCGAGGCTCCACTGCGGTCGGCCTCCTCGTCGATGACGCTCATTCAACCGGAGCCACGCAACGAGTCCTCAAGGTCGCCCTCGACGACTCCGCCGCAGCGCGCCTGCGCGACGAGGCCGAGGTCCTCGCCCGTCTGGACCACCCCCGACTGGTCCGTCTTGTCGAGGGCCCCCTCACGGTGGGCGGTCGCACCGCGCTGCTCCTGGAGTCCGCCGGTGACCAGACGCTCAGCGAGGTGCTGCGAGAGCGCACCCGGCTGTCGCTGGACCTGCTGGAGCGCTACGGGACCGACCTCCTCGAGGCGCTCACGGCTCTCGACAAGGCTGGTGTCGACCACCGCGACATCAAGCCGGCCAACCTCGGGGTCCGCACCAGCCGCGGTGATCGCACCAAGCACCTCGTCCTCTTCGACTTCTCCCTCACCCGCGCCGCGGCGTCGGCGACCGAGGCAGGCACCCCGCCCTACCTCGACCCGTTCCTGTCCTCGGAGGCCCGTCCGCGTTTCGACTCCGCCGCCGAGCGGTATGCCGCTGCCGTCGTCCTTTTCGAGATGGCCACCGGCGCGACCCCTGTCTACGGCGACGGCAGCGCCCACCCGGCCTCGATCCGTGACGAGGCCACGATCCACGGTGCTGCCTTCGACCCCACCATCGCGCGCCCCCTGGTCACCTTCTTCACCAAGGCCCTCGCCCGGGACGCCAAGCAGCGGCACCACACCGTGGCGGACATGCTGCGTGAGTGGGAGGCTGCCTTCTCCCCCGAGACCACCACGATCCCCGACGACGCCGACGAGCTGGCCGACGCCGCGACCCTGGACACGCCCCTCGCCAAGGCCGGCCTGTCGGCCCGGGCACTCTCGGCGATCGAGCCCCTCGGCGTCACCACGGTCGGCGACCTGGTGGCGGTCGACCCCGTGCGCCTCAACCAGCTCTCCGGCTCGGCTGACGCCACCCGCAAGGAGGTCAAGCGTCGCGCCAAGCAGTGGCGCACCCGCTTCGCCGACGCCGTCCGCGGCCTCGCCGCTCCCTCCACCGCAGCCTCGCTGCCCTCCCCCGTGGACGCGGCCCAGCTGCTGATGACCCACACGGGCAAGGGTCGCTCGGCCTCGCGCCAGGCCATGGCACGACTGCTGCTGACCTCCGGTGATGACCTCGACGCGTTCGCCACCCAGGCCCAGCTCGCGGCGCACCTGCCCACCCCCGTCACCCCGGCCCGGGCGACCCAGCTGCTGTCGGCGCTGCAGGACGGCTGGGCCGATCACGCCCGCACCAAGGACCTGCTGGTGCGGCTGGACCACGCTGTCCGGGAGCGGCTGCGCGAGCTCGGCGGGGTCGCGACGGTGGAGGAGCTCACGCGCACGCTCCTGGAGCGCATGACCCCACGGGGTATGGCGTACAGCCGCGCCGAGCGCGAAGAGCACCGGATCGCGCGCGGGCTGCTGCGCGTCGTCGTCGACCGGCAGCGCGCGCTCGTGCGCGCCCAGGACGAGGACGAGGCCTGGCACACGCGTCGACGCGACGGGCGGATGAGCCTCATCGCGACCGACGCCGTCCTCATCGACATGGCCGAGGCCCTCGGGAGGGAGGCCGACCGCCTCGTCGCCGCGAGCACCGGTGAGCGCCACGACCTGCTGGTCGCCGCGGACGTGGTCACCCAACGACTTGCCGCCGCGCTCGAGCCGTTCGGCGCCGACGCCGAGGCCGTGCTCGATGCTGGGCGCCGGGTCCGCCTGGCCGCCGCCGTCTCGCACCGGGCCGCCGCTTCCGGCGCCGGGGAGCTTCATCATCGCGACCTCCCCCCTGCCGCCGCTGTCGCGCACACCCTGCGCGGCGTGGCCGCCCATCAGCTCCTCAGCCCGCACTCGGTCAAGGACCGGGTCCGTGCCCGCTTCCCCTCACTCTCGACGCTGCCGGACCGTCCCGACCTCGACTCCGTCGTGGCCGCCGCGGACCTCGGGCTGGTCTTCGACGCGGACAAGCGAGCCTACCGAAGTCGGACGGCCTCCTCGGACACCACCGGTCTCGACACCCGACAGCCCACCCGGGTGGTCACCGACCTCGCCCCGGTGTCGGCGGTGGGCGTCGCCGGTCAGCGCCTGCGCGACTCGCGCAGCCGGCGGTCCTTCCTCGCGCTCGGGGTCCCCGGGCACCGGCTCGAGCGGGCGACCCGGGTGCTGACGGAGGAGTTCGGCGCCCGCGAGCTGGACCTGACCGAGGTCCTCCTGCGCGCCGTGCGCGCACAGTCCGAGCAGGTGGGTATGCCGTGGGCCACGATCGAGGCCGCCGACGCCGCCGACCCGGGGACCACCCCGGCCCGCGGGCTCGCGGCCTTGGTCGAGCGGGCCCTGCCCGCCGTCACCGCTGCGGTCGAGGAGGTTATGAACTCCGCCGAAGAGGAGGCAGGTCCCGTCCTGCTGACCGAGGCGTCGGCCCTCTCTCGATGCGGCCACCTCGGCGTCCTGGCCCAGTGGACCGACCTGACCCGGCCACGCGCCCAGGCCGTCTGGCTCGTCGTGCCGCAGCTGCGCAACGTGCGCGGCGCGATCCTCGACGGACAACCGGTCAGCCTCAGCTCGCCGGGGCAGTTCCTCGCCCTGGACAGCGAGTGGATCGACTCCCGCGACCTCGCACTGCAGCACACCACCACCCGCACCACCGAAGCAGGAGCCGCTCCGTGACCGCGACCGACCGTCTGACCGCCGACCTCAAGGCCCAGGTGCTGGCGCTGGAGGACGACCTGCGCACCCGCGTGGCGGAGGACGCCGGCTTGAGGCAGCGGTGGGAGCAGGAGCACCGGGATGCCATGGAGGCCGAGCGCACCGCCGCGTCGTGGACCGAGTTCCTGCAGGACCGGCTCACCCAGTCAGCGGTCGCCTGGGTCCTGACCAGCGTCTTCGTCCGCTTCTGCGAGGACAACGGGCTCGTCTCACCCGTCTGGATCGCGGGCCCACCTGCGCGGCGGCAGGAGGCCCTGGACGCCCAGCTCGCCTACTTCCGGTCGCACCCCGAGCACACCGACCGCGAGTGGCTCATGCAGGCCGTGGACCACCTGAAAAAGCTCCCGGCGACGGCCGCCCTGGTCGACGACCACTCCCCGCTGTGGCAGGTCTCGCCGTCCGGCCAGGCCGTGACCACGCTGCTCGACTTCTGGCGATCCAAGGACGACCACGGGGAGCTCGTGCACGACCTGCGCGACGACTCCCTCTCGACGCGGTTCCTCGGGGACCTCTACCAGGACCTCTCCGACCACGCCAAGAAGACCTACGCCCTCCTGCAGACACCCGTCTTCGTCGAGGAGTTCATCCTCGACCAGACCCTCGAGCCGGCCCTGGCCGAACGCCCCCTCGAGGGGTTCAGGCTCATCGACCCCACCTGCGGATCCGGCCACTTCCTCCTCGGAGCCTTCGACCGGTTCGTCGCACGGTGGCGGCAGCACGACCCCTCCCTCTCGGACCGCGAGGTGGTGCACCGCGCTCTCGACTCGGTCCACGGCGTGGACATCAACCCCTTCGCTGTCGCCATCGCCCGGTTCCGCCTCACCGTCGCCGCCCTGAAGCATGCCGGCCTCAGCAGCCTCGAGGACGCCCCCCAGGTGCCTCTTCACCTCGCGGTCGGGGACTCGCTCCTGCACGGCCGGGCCGAGAGCGAGCTCAACTTCGGCCCCTTCGACCCCGACGCTCAGATCAGCGGCTTCACCTACTCCGTCGAAGACCTGGAGAGGTTGCGCGACCTGCTGCGCCCCGGCCAGTACGACGTGGTCGTCGGCAACCCGCCCTACATCACCGTCAAGGACAAGACCCTCAACCGCCGCTACCGCGAGCTCTACGACACCTGCAAGGGCACCTACGCGCTAACGGTCCCCTTCATGGAGCGCTTCTTCGACCTCGCTCGGCCCGGTGGCGACAGCCGTCCGGCCGGATGGACCGGACAGATCACCTCCAACTCGTTCATGAAGCGCGAGTTCGGCTCCAAGATCATCGAGGAGTTCCTCGTCCGCAAGGATCTGCGCCTCGTGGCTGACACCTCCGGTGCGTATATCCCAGGCCACGGCACTCCCACGGTCATCATCACCGGCCGCAACCAGCGCCCAGTCGGTGAGACGGTCCGTGCGGTGCTGGGTGTTCGGGGCGAGCCCGGGCGGCCCGCAGAGCCCGAGAACGGCATGGTATGGCGGGCCATCGCAGGCCACATCGGCTCGCCCGGGTATGAGGACGAGTGGGTGACGGTCACCGACCTCGACCGGGCGATGCTCGGTGCGCACCCCTGGAGCCTGACGGGTGGTGGAGCGACCGAACTGGCACGTAGGCTGGACACTCTGGGGTCACAGACACTTGGAACCGTGCTTGCCGATGTTGGTGCGGTAGCAGTGACCAGAGCGGACGACAACTACATCCTGGGTGGGCCTGCGCTGCGTCATGCTGCCATCCCGCAGACGCAGGTACGTCCGCTTATCGATGGGGAGAACGTGCGCGACTGGTCACTCGTAGGTGGAACTCTGAGTCTTTGGCCCTACGATCCTGCGACGCTCCGTGCGACGGCACATCCAGCAGTTACCAAGGCCCTGTGGGCCCACAGGTATCAGCTTCGGGAACGAATCGCGTTCGGTCGGACACAACTCGCGAGGGACCTGGAGTGGTTCGAATACTCCATGTTCTTCAAGAATCGCTATTCCATTCCCTTGTCGATCAGTTGGTCGGGTGTCGCGACGCACAACCACTTCGTACTCGACCGGGGCGGGAAGGTGTTCAACCGTTGGGCGCCGGTCATCAAGCTGCCGGAGGGCAGCACCGAGGACGACCACCTGGCGCTGCTCGGGGTCCCCAACTCGTCGACCGCGTGCTTCTGGCTCAAGCAGAACAGCCACAACAAGGGCAGCACGGTCGACAGCAAGGGCGCGCGCCAGACGCAGGTGCCATGGGAGGACTTCTACGAGTTCACCGGGACCACACTGAAGGACTTCCCGCTGCCGGCCGACCTGCCGCTCGCCCGCGGTAGGTCTCTCGATCGACTCGCGCAACGTGCCGCGTCCCAGACCCCTGCCGCAGTGGCCACCGAGGGCGCACCGACCGCCGCGGTCTTGGCCAACGCGCGTTCGGCATACGCCCATCTGCGGAGGCGCATGGTCGCCGAGCAGGAGGAGCTGGACTGGGAGGTGTACCGGCTGTACGGGCTGATCGAGGACGACCTGACGTACAGCGGTGACGACCTCCCCGACGTGGCGCTGGGTGAGCGGGCGTTCGAGATCGTGCTGGCCCGAAAGGTCGCCGCTGGGCAGGCGGAGACGGCATGGTTCGAGCGGCACGGGTCGACCCCGGTGACGCAGATTCCGGACCGGTGGCCCGCGGCATACCGTGACTTGCTCCAGAGACGAATCGACCTGATCGAGTCCGACCGGTCGATCGCGCTGCTGGAGAAGCCGGAGCACAAGCGCCGCTGGGCGTCGGTGCCGTGGGAGAAGCAGCAGGAGCAGGCACTGCGCGGGTGGCTGCTGGACCGGCTGGAGCACCGGCGGTACTGGTTCGACAACCAGGGCCGGCCGGCCCCGCGCAGCGTCGCGCAGCTGGCCGACCTCGTCGCCCGGGACGAGGAGGTCATGGATGTGCTGGCCCTGTGGGAGGGGCGGCGCGACGTTCCGTTGACCACCTCGCTCACCCGCCTGCTCGTCGACGAGGCGGTGCCCTACCTGGCGGCATACCGGCTCAAGGAGACCGGGATGCGCAGGCGGGCCGCGTGGGAGGAGACCTGGGACCTGCAGCGCCGTCAGGACGCGGGTGAGCAGGTCGGGCCGATCCCGGTGCCGCCGAAGTACACCAGCGCCGACTTCCGCAAGGCGTCCTGGTGGCAGGCGCGCGGCAAGCTCGACGTGCCCAAGGAGCGGTTCATCCTCTACCCCGACGCCGGGCGGTCTACCGACCCCACCGCGCTGCTGGGCTGGGCCGGGTGGGACCACGCGCAGCAGGCGCTCGCGCTGAACATCATCATCGGCGAGCGCGAGTCCGAAGGCGCCGAGGACGCACAGCTGGTCCCTCTCGTCGCCGGGCTCGCCGAGCTGCAGCCGTGGGTGGAGCAGTGGCACTCCGAGGTCGATCCCGACTACGGGATGCCGATGGCGGAGTTCACCCGGGAGCAGCTTCATGATCGCAGCCTGCAGCTGGGTAGGACGGTCGACGAGCTGGCGGCCTGGCGGCCCGCTCCGGCGCGTCGTGGGCGAAAGGCGAGGAAGTGAGACATGGCGGTTCTTGAGCACCTCCTCGACTTCGTTTCGGTCGATGACCTCCTCGGCCCCCACGCCCCGGAGCTACGCATCCCGGATTTTCAGCGCCCGTACTCATGGACACCACGGGTGGCCGCGCAGCTGTTCACTGACATCGCCGACGCCTCGAAGGAGCGACCAGACCGGCCCTACATCATGGGGACACTGATCCTGCTCCACCGGGAGTGCGAGATCCACTTCGAGGTGGTGGACGGGCAGCAGCGACTCCTCACCCTGCACCTACTGCGGACGCTCCTGCGCGGAGCCAGGGCCGAGCAGCTCGAGCAAGGCGGCACTGCGATCCAGCTGGCCTATCAGGAGCTCGCCCGCAAGGTCAGAGGCCTCGCCGACGGGGACAAGGACCGGTACCGGGAGTTTCTCGGCGCGAAGGGGCAGGTACTGCGTATCGTCACCGACGACGAGGACGAGGCGTTCCAGTTCTTCGACTCGCAGAACTTCCGCGGGAAGGCGCTGCGCCCGCACGACTTGCTCAAGGCCTACCACCTGCGTGAGATGGCTGATGCCACCACCGCAGACCAGCGGGCCGTGGTCGAGCAGTGGGAGGCGGCCGAGGAGAACGACCTCGACCGGCTCTTCGGGACCTACCTGGCACGTATCCACCAGTGGAGCAGGAATCGGCCTGCTCACGCCTTCACGATGGACGACCTGGACCTCTTCAAGGGGGTGGGGCGTGCCACTCGCCGGCTCCCGGGTGCGGAGTACCACCGGGCCGCGAAGGCGGTCCTCCCAGGGCTCCAGGCATGGGCCGGCCCGGCCACGGACGAGGCCGCCTTGCGCGACCTGAAGCGTGCTCAGCACCAGCTGGACGCGCCGATCGCCGCCGGAAGGTCGTTCTTCGAGTATGCAGCGTTCATGCTTGCAGAGTCCCGCCGGCTCGACGATGAGCTCTTCAAGAACACCCTCCACGGGCTGTCGGAGCAGGACCAGATCATCTTCCGGTGGGGGGCCCGCTTCCGGTTCTGCCGAGAGTTGTTCGTCGCCTCCGCGCTGTACTTCACCAACAAGTACTCAGAGGCCGATCTTTCGGAGGTGGGTCCGCGTCTGTTCCGGTGGGCCTACTCGCTGCGGCTGGCCTACGAGCGGCTTGGGTGGCGGTCGACGGACAACTACGCACTCGGGCAGGGGACGGAACTGGCTGGAGTCAAGGGTCTCAACCTGTTCGCGACGATCCGTGACAGCCTCGATCCGTCGCAGTTACCCCTGGAGAACGTGGTCACACCACAGACCGTGAAGAGCCGTAACGGCGACGACGAACGGCTTGCTGCAGTGCTTCGGGAGGTCGGATGACATGGCGCAGGCACCAACATTCGATCAACCGCAGGCGATCCCCGTGGGAAAGCTCTTCTGCAACCATGGTGACAGGTACTCCATCCCTCTTTACCAGCGCAACTACACCTGGGGGGAGGAAGAGATCCACCGATTGATCCACGACGTACTCGACGAGGCAGAGCGGGACGACCAGAAGGCGTACTTCCTCGGCAACCTCGTCGTCGCTCCGCCCTCCGACCCGCGCGATCCGTTCGACGTCATCGACGGTCAGCAGCGTTTGACCACGCTGTACATCCTGTTGACAAGGCCGGAACTGCAGGGGCAGGTCGGCTCTCTCCAGCCGCTGGTCTACGAGGCCAGGGAGAAGGCCACCCGTGCGCTCCACGGCATTATCGATGCCGACCGTTCCGTGACCGAGGATCCAAATCGGGAAGACTCCGGGATCCTGCGGGCCGTTCACATCATCGACCAGTTCCTCCAGGACCCCAGGCAGGGTGCACGCTTCCTGTCGCACCGGGTGCTGGACTATCTGCTCCACAACGTGTTCGTCATCCGGATGCCGATCGATCGGTCCCTGGACCTCAATAAGTACTTCGAGATCATGAACACCCGGGGGGCACAGCTGAGCCCTGTCGACATCGTGAAGGCACGCCTCCTGCGCCAGTTGGCAGACCCGGCAGACCGCGCACTGCTCAACCATGTCTGGACGGCATGCTCGGACATGGAGCACTACGTCACCATGACGGCCACCCCGGGCGACGCTGCCTGGCGGACCGAGGTGTTCGGCAAGAACTGGGAGGACCTCCCCACCGCTGACTTCGCGGCGCTGCGGGCCTTGCTCGTCGACGGCCGCACGGACACGGGCGAGCCGGACGTGAGCACCCTTCTCCTGGCAGAGTCCACCGCGCTGACGTTTGACGATGCGGTGGCTGGGTACGCCCGTACCGCAGTGAGCGACGAGACGAGCCGCGAGAGCGGCGATGACCGCTTCACGTCACAGATCACCTTCCCAACACTGCTGCTTCACGTCCTCGCGATACGCAGACCGACGACCGACGAGACGGGGGACGACCGTCAGCTCGACGACAAGCTGCTCGTCAAGCGGTTCTCTGACCAGCTAGAGGACCTCGACCACGCGCGCCGACCGGATTGGGTGCGGGAGTTCACGACCGACCTGCTGCGCACCCGTCATCTCTTCGACACCTACATCCTCAAGCGAGACGCCACCCTCACCACCGGCCACGAGTCCACCACGGACGATGAACCGGGGAGTTGGTCCTTGTACAGGCTCTCGCGCGGAGAGAGCCAGGGAAAGCAGGCTCCGCGCTACCGACCTACGTTCGCCGCTGACGATTCCGCATCTGGCCCATGGACTCTGCAGCGCCAGATCCTGCTCCTTCAGTCGGCCCTACGGATCACCTACACCTCCCCGCGCACGATGCACTGGATCACCGACGTGCTCCGCTACGTCACCCTGCTCGCAGACCGCGGGGAGCGGGTCGATGCACAGGGGGTGCTCGACCGGATCGAGTCGTTCGCCCTATCCCGGCTGGAGGAGGGGCTGCGCCCCAGGGCAAGACCGGGTCACGAGCCCGAAACCAGTCCGGACGGCCTGCCACTCGGGTTCGCCCTCCCGCGCATCGTCTTCACCTATCTCGACTATCTACTGGTCCTGGACTGGGAAGCGTGGGACTTCACCTTCTCCTACCGCACCTCGTTGGAGCACTTCTCCCCCCAGGTGGAGGATTCCGAGCACCTCTCGGACGCCTTCCGCGTGCGTGATAAGCGTCTTCTCGACTGGCTGGGAAACCTCGCGCTCGTCACTGTCAGCGCGAACTCGCACTTCAGCAACTACCTGCCTCGCGAGAAGGCCAGGAATGAGTCTGCGCTCCGCCAGAGCATCAAGCTCAGGATCATGGCAGCTCGGGCCAAGGCTGGACGCTGGAACGACGAGGACATCAGTGCCCACCACGAGGACATGGTCGGGCTGCTTCGCGCTGCGTTGGCCAACCGCCCGACTATCCATGACGAGCACGACGCGTCCGTCGCACAAACAGGGAGGCACACCCAGTGACCACACTGCTCAAGGACGTCATCACCATCCCCGAACGGGCGGGCGACGAGGACTACGTCCTGCGTCTGACCGACAGCGTCGGGTCGGGGGCCAAGAGCGCCCTGCGGATGTACGTCGTCACCGACGAGATCGCCGAGGCCTTCGACCAGGCACTGGGGCTGGTGTCGGAGTCCATCTCCTCCGACGTGAGCCGCGGCGCCTTCCTCACCGGCTCCTTCGGCTCCGGAAAGAGCCACTTCATGGCTGTCCTGCACGCCCTGCTGCGGCAGGACCCGGGGGCACGCAGCAAGACCGAGCTGCACGGCGTGGTCGCGCGTCACGACCCCGCCCTGCGGGACAGGAAGGTGCTCCCGCTCGCGTTCCACCTGCTCGGTGCGGAGTCGCTGGAGCAGGCGGTCTTCTCCGGCTACATCCGGCAGGTCCAGGCCCTCCACCCCGACGCACCCCTGCCCGCGGTGCACGAGTCCGACGGGCTCATCGCCAACGCCGAGCAGATGCGCCGGCAGATCGGCGACGACAGCTTCTTCGCCGGCCTCAACGGCTCCGCCGGTGGCAGTGCGGACGACGCGGCCTGGGGTGCCGTGCTCGGGGCGGGCACGTGGACGCGGGAGAGCTATGACCAGGCGCGCGCGGCGACCCCGGACACCGAGCAGCGGCAGCGCCTCGTCACCGCCCTCGTGGAGCGCTTCTTCAGCGCCTACACGAGGCAGGCGACCTACCTGGACCTGGATACGGGCCTGGCCGCCATCTCCAGCCACGCCAAGGCTCTCGGCTACGACGCCGTCGTGCTCTTCCTCGACGAGCTGGTGCTATGGCTCGCCTTCTCGGTGCAGGACCCCGCCTTCTTCCGCCGGGAGAGCCAGAAGATCACCAAGCTCGTCGAGTCGGGCACAGGCCGACGAGCCGTGCCGATCGTCTCGTTCGTGGCCCGGCAGATGGATCTGCGGCGGTGGTTCGCCGACGCCGGCGCCAGCGGCGCCGAGCAGGAGATGCTCGAGCGGGCCTTCAACCACCAGAGCGGCCGCTTCTCGATCATTGAGCTCGGCGACGACAACCTTCCCTACGTGGCCAAGCAGCGGCTGCTCATGCCTAAGGGCGCTCAGTCCGAGCGGGTGCTCAGCGACGCCTTCGACCAGCTCGAGCGCCGCCCCGAGGTGTGGGACGTGCTTCTCGACGGGGTGAACACCGACGAGGCGCACCGGGGGGCCGACGAGGTGGCGTTCCGTCGGACCTACCCCTTCTCCCCCGCACTGGTCTCGACGCTGCGCAGCCTGGCCAGCGTCATGCAGCGCGAGCGCACCGCGCTGAAGGTCATGCAGCAGATGCTCGTGGACCGACGAGAGAGCCTGTCGGTCGACGACGTCATCCCCGTCGGCGACGCGTTCGACTACATCGTCAACGGGCAGCAACCCCTGGACACCCAGGCGGCCGCGCTCTTCCGCGCAGCCCGGACACTGTATGCGGAGAAGGTCCAGCCGCTGCTGATGTCCACACACGGGCTCACCCGCGACGACCTCGAACAGGCCGAGAGCGGCCGGAGCAGCCTCCCACCGGCATACCTCGCCGACGACCGCCTGGCCAAGACCTTGCTGCTGTCCGCGGTGGCCCCCAACGTCCCAGCCCTGAAGGGACTGACACCCTCGCGTCTGGCCTCGCTCAACCACGGGTCCATCCGCTCCCCCCTGCCCGGCAACGAACGGACCATCGTGCTGGGCAAGGTCAAGAGCTGGTCGGCGACCATCCCGGAGATCCACGTCGAGTCCGACCAGCGCGACCCCGTCATCCGCGTACAGCTGGAGGACGTCGACTACGAGTCGATCGTCGACCGCGCCAAGGGCGAGGACAACGCCGGCCGGCGTCGCGAGCTCGTCAAGTCGCTCGTGGCCGAGATGCTCGGCGTCGAGCTGGGCAACCCCGACGTCCTGGGCGCCCACACCACCCAGATCGTCTGGAGGGGGTCCCGGCGCGACGTCGACCTCGTCTTCGGCAACGTCCGCGACAGCTCCTGGCTCACCGACGACCACTTCGCCGCACGGCCCGGCACCTGGCGGATCGTCCTCGACCACCCCTTCGACGAGGAGGGTCACTCCAGCGCCGAGGACCTCTCGCGCCTCGACCGGCTCCTGAGCACCGGGCAGCCGCACCGCACCGTGGTCTGGCTCCCCCACTTCCTGTCCGCGGACCGGATGCGCGACCTGAGGCGGCTGGTGATCCTCGACTGGCTGCTGGAGGGCACCGGCGAGCGCTGGTCCAGCCACGCCGACCACCTCGGCGAGGTGGACCGGGCCACGGCCAAGCACATCCTCCAGGCGCAGCACAGCTCACTGCGGGAGAGCCTCACCCGCGCTCTGGAGCAGGCGTATGGCGTGCTCGCGCCCTCGGGAGGGGTGCTCACCGACGAGGCGCACCACGACCGCGTGCTCACGAGCCTGGACCGGTCGTTCGACCCGGGAAGCCCCCGGGGGACCAGCGTGCGCACCGCCTACCTCGACCTGGTGAACCGCGCCTACGCCGCCACCTACCCCGCCCACCCCGAGTTCGAGCCGGGTGACGTCGAGGTGCGCCCGGCGGACCTGAAGGCGGTCCACGCGCACCTGGTCCGCGCGATGGCCGACCCGCAGAAGCGGGTGCCGCTGCAGGGGGACGTCAAGGGTGTCCGCCGGGTCGCCAACGCGCTGGGCGTGGGCACCGCCGCCGAGACGCACTTCGTCTTCGGGGACGACCGGTTCACGCCCTGGGGTTCAGAGCTCGCCCGCGCGGCCGGCGCCGCCGGCATCGACGACGGACCCGTCACGGTGGCGCAGGTCCGCCGGTGGATCGACGCGCTGACGCCTGCCCGGGGCTTGCGCCCGGAGGTGAGCGACCTGGTCATCCTGGCCTGGGGTCTGCTGCGACAGCGGTCATGGTGGCACCGCGGAGCATCGATCCCCGCCCCCGACCCCGGCAGGCTGCTCCCCGAGATGGAGCTGCGGCTCCAGCCGATGCCCAGCCAGGCCGAATGGTCTGCGGCGACCAAGGGCGCCGCCGAGCTGCTGGGCGTGTCCGCCTCGCCGTTCCTCACCCCCCAGGCGGTGGCGACGCTCGCCGAGCTGGTGCACGCCGAGGCACGCAAGGTCACCGCCCCGGCCCAGCAGCTCGTCGGGGAGCTCGAGCGCGCCTACCACCGGCTCGGGCTGCCCGTCGACGCTGCCGAACGCACCGCTGACCGGCTGGCCACCGCGCGCCGCGCCGCCACGATCGCCGCCTCGCTGCAGCAGCTCCAGGGTGTGGAGCTGGTGAAGCGGCTCGGCGCCGAGGTCGAGGACGGGCGTGGGAACGCGCTCGGCACCAGCCTCAAGCAGGCGGGCGCTGTCGTCGCCGCCTTCGAGCGCTTCCGGTGGGAGCGGCTGGACCCGCTGAGGTCGGCCGAGACGGACGAGGACGCGCAGCGGGTGCTGAGCCGGCTCAAGACCGACCTCACCTCTGACGAGATCGTCGCCCGCGCCGCGGAGGCGCTGCAGCGTGCAGACAACGAGGCGTTCGAGTGGGCCCTCACGATCAAGCCCGTGCCGACGCCGCCGATCCAGCCGCCGGTCCCCGGACCGGGCGGTGACGACCCCGACGTCGTCCCACTTCCTCCTGGCCCTAATCCGGGACCGGTCCACGACCCGTCGCTCCACCGGGTGACTCGCACCCCGGGGGGTGACGGTGAGGACATCCTCACCGGCCTGCGGGAGTTCCTCCGTGCTCACGAGGGCAAGCAGGTCGAGGTCACGTGGAGGGTGGTCGAGTGACGTCCTCGCCTCGTGCGGAGCGTCAGCTCGCCGGTGCCATCAGCCTGCCGGTCGTGCGGGCCATGCTCGACGATGCCGCTGCCCACGACTACGGGCCGTCCCACCGGGACGCGGCCACGGTGCTCGGCATCTATGCCGACCCCTCGAGCATCGAGCACACGACGTTGGAGCACCGCGGTCTCCCGGTCGAGGTGGCGCCGTGCGTCTCCGCGCTGGCCGTGAGGCAGGCCCTGCTCGCGCAGCGGCCGGGGAGCTGGCTCGTCGTGGTGACCGACCGCCCGGAGGAGGACCTCGGTGTCGGCATCCTCGCCCATCTCGCGGGCCACAAGCTGCGCACGCCCGACCCGTGGGAGTCGGTCCGGCAGCAGTTCGCCGCCACCGGCCTCGAAGCCGCGCTCTACGTGCAGCCCGACAGCCGCACGCTCGCCAACGGTCTGCTGCTGGCCCGGCCTGAGGACGGCTGGCCCCCAGCGCCGGCCGGCACCCTGACCCGCGATCACGCACTGGGGTCGGTGGCACGAGCCTGGCTGGACGTGCCCCGTCGGGGTCTCGACGTGCTCGGGGTCCTGCGATGGACGGCGACCCCGGGCCTGACCGGCAGGATCGCGGATTTCCGGGCAGCGGCGGGCGACCGGGTCACGGACGCCACCCTGGCCTGGATCTGCTCGGCGGCCGGTGTGGCCGAGGCCCCGCTCCGCCAGCTGCTGAAGCAGGGCGAGATCAGGGACGCCGTGCCGCTGGGGGTCGTGCTGTCCCTCCTCGTGCCCAGCGCCCCCGACGGAGGGGCCGGTGGAACCACGGGCGACGACGACGCCGTGGTGACACAGCATGCCCGCGACCTGGGGCTGGCACGGCTCGCCCACCGCTGGCACGGCTCGCCCCCTTCCACCGCGGCGTTGCGGTCCCTCGGTGAGGCGGCCACCCAGGTCGTCAGCGACCTGGTGCACGACCGCTCGACCCGCGACGTGGCACGACAGCTGCTCAACAGGGCCGACGCCCTCCTTGCCGAGATCGACGCAGATGCGCTGGCCGAGCGCTCGGACGTGCTCCCCAGCGGCCTGACCGCGCGCCTGCTCACGGTCGCCG
Source organism: Serinicoccus chungangensis (assembly GCF_006337125.1). Classification (GTDB taxonomy): domain Bacteria; phylum Actinomycetota; class Actinomycetes; order Actinomycetales; family Dermatophilaceae; genus Ornithinicoccus; species Ornithinicoccus chungangensis. Next base: position 1,304,272 of record NZ_CP040887.1, on the reverse strand, counting down.
AGCGCCTCCGCTCGGCCACGCTGGGGCCCCCGGACCGTGCTGACGAGCCGGACGCCGTGTCCGGTCAGGTTGCGCGGCATACGCAGCAGATCGAGCTGGCGTGGGCGGCCGTCGGCCGTCATGTCCTGGGCGACCCCGAAGAGACCGGTCGCGGAGACGCGCGACTGGGGCCCGTGCAGGCAGCGGTGCGACTGTCCAGGTGGCTGGCGCTCCCGACCGAGCCGGCCGCCACGGACCTGGCCACGCTGGCGCTGCGCCAGGGTGTCACCGACGCGTGGGTGGACGCCGCGGCCAACGACGCGCACGAGGGGGTGTCGGACGCACGGTTGGCTGAGGGCCTCACCGCCGTCCTGGCGCTGGTGCAGGCCGTCCGCGACGTCCACGACCGTGCCTTCGGCTCCGCGCTGGCACGCGCCGTCGAGGACGACGCCGGCAGCCTCGATGGCTATCTCGCGCCCCCTGGTGGCACCGACCGGGTCTGGCTGCTGGAGCACCTGCTGCGCGGAGCCGTCGTCCCGGTCGCCAAGGCGACACCGACGCTGCTTCTGGTGCTCGACGGGATGAGCACCGCCGTCGCGACCGAGGTCGTCTCGGACGTCCTCGGGCGGGGCGAGGGCTGGCAGGAGGCACTCCTGCCCGAGGCGCACGCGCGTGCCACCGGCCTCTCCGTCCTGCCGTCGCTCACCGAGGTGAGCCGCGCGTCCCTGCTCTGCGGGGAGCTGACCACCGGCGGGCAGGACCGCGAGCAGTCCGGGTATGCAGCCCTCGTGTCGGCACTCGGTCTGAGGAGCCCCAAGATCTTCCACAAGAAGCCCTTGGACTCGTCGCAGCCGGGATTCGCGGTCGCTGACGATGTCGCGCTCGCGATCTCCGACACGTCCCAGCAGCTGGTGACCTGCGTCCTCAACACGATCGACGACGCGCTCGACCGTAGCGACCCCGCCGGCACCGTGTGGACCGCTGACGCCGTCAAGCACCTGCGACCGCTGCTGGAGCGCGCCTTCGCCGCAGGGCGCACCGTCATCCTGACCGCCGACCACGGTCACGTGGTCGAGCGCCGGATGGGAACCCAGCGCAGCGCACCGGACATCTCAAGCGGCCGGTCTCGTGCCGCCGACCCCCCTCCCGGCCCCGACGAGGTGCTGGTCTCCGGGACACGGGTGCTCAAGCACGGGGGTCGGGCGGTGCTGCCGGTGTCCGAACGGTTGCGCTACGGGCCCCTGAAGGCGGGATACCACGGCGGCGCCACCCCGGCCGAGGTCGTCGTGCCGGTCGTCGTCCTGGTGCCCGGGCCGCAGGTGCCGGATGGAAGCGATCTGCGGCTCGCCCGGCAGCAGACACCGCGCTGGTGGTCGGTCGCTCCGGTCGAGGCCACCACGGTGGAGGTGGATGCGCCGTCCGCGCACCGCCGCCGAGCACCACGTGGACGGCCGACGGCCGCACCGCAGGAAGATGCGCTGTTCGACACCTCGACCGTCGCCTCGACTCCCCCGCCGGCGGCGAAGGAGATCGGACTGGGTGAAGCCATCCTCCGGTCGGAGGTGTTCGAGCAGCAGAAGTCCGTCGCCGGACGGCTCTCACTTGACGACGCACAGGTGCAGGCGGCACTCGAGGCGCTGGCCGCCGCCCCCGGCACCCGGCTCGGCGGAACGCAGCTCGCTGGCGTCCTGGGTCTGTCCCCCGCCCTCGTGCGAGGTGCCACCGCACAGCTCGCCAAGCTGCTCAACGTCGAGAGCTACCCCGTGATCCGCACCGAGGGCGCGACGGTCATCCTCGACGTGCCGCTGCTGCGAGAGCAGTTCATCGGGTGATTCCGGTGTTCTACTCTCTTGGCATGCACAGCGCACCGGCGCAGGGGCCGGGAATGTCGTCGTACGAACAACAGGCCTGGGCCGATCTTCAGGAGCACTGGCGTAAGAAGGCCGAGCGCCGGGCGCTGCCCCCGGCGGTGAGGCAAGCCACTGGCGCAGCCAGCCACAAGATCGGAGACACCGCGTCAAGCGCGCGCAACTTCGTGAGCAGCAAGACCCCCACCGCGTTGAAGAATGCTGGCGACGCTGCTGTCGACCTCACCCTCGAACCCACGGTCAAGGCGGTGGTGGGCTTGCTGGATTGGGTCACCGAGACCGTCCAGCAATTCAGCGAGCCCGAGTCCGTTCTGGCCTTTCACCGGGACAAGGGTCGGCCCGTGTCGACGCTCACCGACCTGCAAGCGCTCGATCTGGAGGCCCTGGACTCGTTCACGAAGGGGTCGGTGTGGAAGTGGCGGTCCACCGGTCTCGTCGAGGGAGGAGCCATTGGCGCTCTGACCTTCATCCCGGTGGGAGGCTCGATCGCCGCGATCGGTCTGGATCTTGTGGTGATGCACGCGTTGACGACTGCTGTCGCCACGCAGGCCGCGTACGCCTACGGGATCGATCCCACCACCGACGCCGGACAAGAGCACGTGAATCGCATGCTCCGCAAGGCATGGGCCGCCCAGGCGCCGAAGGCTGGCACTGTGAAGAGCGCGAAGAACGCCTTTGTCATGGGACGGGGCCGGGTGAACTGGAGCCAGAGATTCCGCAGCGATCACCGTATCGCCGCGGCTGTGGAGAAGTTGCTGAAGCAGGTCAACCCGGGGCAGCACGTCCCGATCCAGAAGGTCGTGACGAAGATGCCTTACGTGGGTGCGGTGACCTCCGCCGGAGTGAACAGCACCGTGCTTGCATCGATGGCCAAGAACTCGATCCACTACAGCCGGACGATGTACCTGGCCAGGAAGCACGGGCTTGCGCTGCCTGCCAGCCTGACCTGACACGACTCCACGCCCGTCCCACCTACACTCCGGTTCATGTCTACCGTCGTCAGCCATCGTCGTCGTAAAGAGGTGATCGATGCGCTCCGACGCGGCACGGTGCCGGGACAGGGACTGGACATCCTGGCCGTCGGTCTGGACCGGTTTGACGCAGCACTGTCCGGTGAGCTGGACACGGTCGCCGGCGGCGGCTCGGTGTTCAAGGCCGTGCGCGGCGAGTATGGAGCCGGCAAGACGTTCTTCACCCGCCACCTGGCCGAGACGGCGCTTCGTCGGGGGTTCGCCACGGCGGAGGTCCAGGTCTCTGAGACCGAGACACCACTGCACAAGCTCGAGACGGTCTACCGCCGGGTGACCGAGTCGCTGCGGACGGCGTCAGTGGCGCCGAGCGCCTTCCGCTCCGAGCTCGACTCCTGGCTCTTCACGCTCGAGTCCGACGCCGTAATGGCCCACCCCCAACTTGCCGAGGCGGGGCCGGACCGAGTCGCCGAGGCGGTCGACACCTTGCTGGACCAGCGTCTGGCAGCCGTGTCCTCGCGCACCCCCACCTTCGCCATGGCGCTGCGTGCCTACCGCCAGGCGGTCAGCGACAGCGACGCAGCGACGGCTGATGCTCTGGCCGCCTGGCTCGGCGGGCAGCCGCATGTTGCCGCGGCGGCCAAGCGTGCCGCAGGCGTCCGCGGTGACCTGGACCACTTCGGCGCGATGGCCTTTCTTCAGGGGCTGCTTCTCGTCCTCCGCGACGCCGGGCACCCGGGCCTCCTCCTGGTGCTCGACGAGGTCGAGACCCTGCAGCGGATGCGCAGCGACGTGCGCGACAAGGCGCTCAACGCCATACGCCAGCTCGTCGACGAGATCGACTCCGGCCGCTTCCCCGGCCTCTACCTGGTGATCACCGGCACGCCCGCGTTCTTCGAGGGTCCTTCGGGGGTTCCCCGACTTCCCCCGCTTGCCCAACGGTTGGCGACCGACTTCGCCACCGACGCCCGCTTCGACAACCCGCGGGCCGTCCAGGTGCGCCTCGGCGGCTTCGACGAGCACTCTCTGGTCGAGGTCGGGTCGAAGGTGCGAGACCTCTACGCCGGAGGGACCGAGCAGTCTGACCGCATCCTGCGGGAGGTGGACGACGCCTACGTCGCCGAGCTCTCCCGGGCGGTCACCGGCAGCCTGGGCGGCAAGGTGGGCATCGCACCACGGGTCTTCCTCAAGAAGCTCGTCGGCGAGGTCCTCGACCGGGTGGACCAGTTCCCCGACTTCGACCCGCGGCAGGACTACGCCCTCACGCTGCGGCAGGACGAGCTCAGCGATGTCGAACGGCGGGCAGCATCAGGTGGCTCCGCTCCCCGACGGGCGGCTCCCGCCTCATCGGCGGACGAGGTCGAGCTGGATCTGTGAGCACACCACCGCAGGAGGGTTTCGCACAGCTGGACCCCGTGGTCCAGCACCACGTGGTCAACACGCTGGGGTGGTCCTCCCTGCGACCGCTGCAGGAGCAGTCGGTCGCCCCCGTCCTCGCCGGTGACGACGCCCTGCTGCTGGCGCCCACCGCCGGCGGCAAGACCGAGGCCGCTCTCTTCCCGGTGCTCAGCCGGATGCGGGCCGAGCAGTGGCAGGGGCTGTCCGTCCTCTACGTCTGCCCCCTCAAGGCGCTGCTGAACAACCTGGAGCCGCGGGTCTCGGGGTATGCCGGGTGGCTGGGCAGGCACGCCCAGGTGCGGCACGGCGACACCCCGCAGTCGGTGCGAAAGCGTCAGGTGCGCGAGCGCCCGGACATCCTCCTGACCACCCCCGAGTCGCTGGAGTCGATGCTGGTCTCGCGGCTCGTGGACCCCAAGCAGGTCTTCGCCGACGTCCGGACTGTGGTGATCGACGAGGTCCATGCTTTCGCCGGCGACGACCGGGGCTGGCACCTCCTGGCGGTGCTCGAACGACTCACCGCGCTGACGGGGCGACCGCTGCAGCGGATCGGGTTGTCCGCCACCGTCGGCAACGCCGGGCAGTTGCTGTCCTGGCTGCAGGGCAGCAGCCGGGCGGTCGAGGTCCCCGCCACCGTCGTGGCACCGGACGCAGGCGCGGGTGTCACGCCGGAGATCCAGCTGGACTACGTCGGCACGCTCGACAACGCCGCCACCGTGATCGACGCCCTGCACCACGGCGAGAAGCGGCTGGTCTTCGCCGACTCGCGACGCACGGTGGAGACGCTCGCGGAGGGGCTGCGCGAACGGCATACCGAGACCTTCGTCTCCCACTCCTCGCTGTCGGTGGACGAGCGGCGGCGCGCCGAGCGGGCGTTCGCCGAGGCCCGGGACTGCGTCATCGTCTCCACCTCGACCCTCGAGCTCGGCATCGACGTCGGCGACCTCGACCGCGTGCTGCAGGTCGGCGCACCGATGACCGTGGCGTCGCTGCTGCAGAGGCTGGGGCGGACCGGACGACGCTCCGGGACGTCACGCAACATGCTCTTCCTCGAGGCCGACGACGGCGACCTGCTCCGGGCAGCGGGTCTGCTCCTGCTCTGGTCGGAGGGGTATGTCGAACCCGTCACCGCTCCCCCGGCGCCGCGGCACATCCTGGCCCAGCAGCTCCTCGGGATCACGCTGCAGCACCGGCAGGTCGGCTCCGGCTCCTGGGTGAGTGAGCTGGGCGCGCTCGGCCTGGGCTCCCTCGAGGACGCGGAGGCCATCGAAGCCTGGCTCCTGGAGAGCGGCCACCTCGACCGGGACGGCGACATGATCTTCGTGGGGCCGGAGGCGGAGCGGCGGTATGGGGTGGTGCACTACCGCGATCTCATGGCGGTGTTCACCGCTGACCCGGAGGTGCAGGTCTTCCAGGGCCGTGAGCAGGTCGGCTCGGTGGACCCGATGCTCCTGCTGCGCAAGGTCACCGGACCGCGGCTGCTGACCCTGGCCGGCCGCCCGTGGGAGGTCACCTACATCGACTGGAAACGTCGCAAGGCGTACGTGGAGCCGGCGAAGAAGGGTGAGGCACCCCGGTGGCAGAGCATGCCGCAGGCACAGTCGTGGGCCTTGGCCGATGCGATCCGGCGGGTGCTGCTCGGCGCTGATCCCGCCGGCGTCCGCCTGACCAGGCGTGCGGTCGACCGACTCGCCCAGCTGCGCGAGGAGCTGGATGACCGGGCGTGGGAGGACGGGACGGTCCTGACGGAGGACGGTGCGCGGATGCGGTGGTGGACCTGGGCGGGGGCCCGGGCCAACGCCGTGCTCGTCGGCGCGCTCGGCCGAGTCGCGCCGGACATCCTGGGCGACTCGATCGTCTACGACAACTGGCAGATCGGACTCAGGAACGATGCCAGCGTCGAGTGGCTCCGGACTGCGCTCGAGGTCGCCCAGACCTATCTCGGCCGGGACCTCGCCCGCGCACTGCCCCTCGTCGACGAACGTGCCATCAAGCAGCTGAAGTTTTCCGAGATGCTGCCGCCGGAGATGGCCGCGGCGACGCTGGGAGAGCGAGCGGCGGACCGACCATCCGCTTCGCACATAGCACGCACTCCGGTGCGATCTATCAGGACCTACAGGAATATTAAGTCATAAGGTCGAATTTAACCGACGGAGTTCACCCCCCAGACGTCGAAGCCCCACAACTGGTTCAACCAAGAGTGAGCGTTCGGACTTTGGGGTTGGTGCCGTTCGAACCCCGAGGCCACCGTGAGCCACTTCGCCTCGGGCGCTTGCCAGTGCATCCATTGCGTCCAGCCATTTGTGTTCCTTGTTGAACCAAGACATATCCACCCCGATGGGCAGGAACAACTTCAACAAGTCCTTCTGGGAGACGCCATTATTTCGCTCGATCAGCGACGAGTGAGCATTCAACGCCGACACAATACGATCCTTCGGCATCTTCCTTCCTACTTGCCGCATCACCCTCTGCGCAGAAACGTGCCGCGGTGGATACCCGTTCTGCTGCGACTGATCGAAGTGCAGTAGCACCTGATGCGCTACCAAGACTGGCAAGCCTCTTGCATTGGCCTTCGCCAGGCCTTGATTCATCCGCTCCGCCCATTGCTCTACCAACCTCTCCAGTTCAGCGTGGGCCAGGAGTCGAAAGGCATGCATCGCATCTTCCTCCGCAGGCGTATAGACAGGCTTATTTAAGTTCGGCATGAAGTGTTTTGAGAGCAGGGAGAGCCGACGCACGGTTGGCGCTAAGTCGTACATGACAGTCAGAGGTGGATCTTCTTGTCCGACCCAAGCGCCGGCACGGCAATATCGACCGACAAAATTTTCCGCAACTGTTCGCCCCATTCCGCTAGACGGATAGCAGTAGCGGTCGTTGTCTTGGTGGTTGAGGAAACTGAAGCCTGAAAATTCGACGAGGAGTTGCTAAGACTCTCATACGCCGATTTCACGGAGGCCTTCGCCTGCAGGGCGCTCGCGCGCAGCTCTGGCTGAGCGAAATAATAGGTCATTATGTCAAAGATGGCTCGGTTAAATCGGCTCTCGTAGTGACCATCAGCGTATCTGCGAAAAGCGTCACCTTCGAATATCGTGTAGGTTGCGTCAATTGCATCATTACATTCTTGTGACTCCGCAAAGAGCACATCTCTAGTCTCATCCCAAGCCTCGTTGTACGTCCTGCACGTTTCATCCAGAAAGACTTTCAGATTGCCAGCGTAGTCTTCCAGCCGCGTACGGAAGGATAGGTGGCGGACAAGGAGTTCGACGTCGCGCATTCGAAAATCCGGCTTTTCCTTCACTCCCAGGACTCGGTGGAGTTGATCACTGGCCGCGGCGAAGCTGTCGGCGAACGACGTGAATGGGCCAGGGTTTAATGCTTGCCGCAACTCTTGAGGAGACAGGGGCAACGTTTGGTGATTGAGTCGGTGGAAAACTAGATGCAGGAAATCATTACTTTTCCACTGTTTGATTACCACGGTTCGGATGGTCCGGTTTCGAATACGCTTTGCATACCTCGCCAGCGCCGGATCCTGAAGAATTTCCTCCCTGGTCAAGCCGTTCAACTGATGCAGCACCGTAAGATGACCGAGACGCAAAGGCTTTTCTTCACTGAAGAACGAATTGATGGCCAACAACCGCTGCTTGCCATCGATCACGACGTAGCGTTCCTCACCACTCGATCGATCCTCTTCGTACGCGAAGATGAGTTGAGGTATTGGTAAACCAAGAATCAGTGACTCAATGAACTTACTCTTTCGTTGATCCGTCCAAGCGTTCCGCCTTTGAAACTCCGGGTCAAGCTCGAAGGTGCCCTGCTGCAGCTGCAAGAGCACGGTCTCCACCGTCCAGTCGCTGGGCGCGAGAGTTACATCACTAAGGTCATCCGAAAATGACAGGTCATCTTCAGACTCTTTGCCCGACGGTTCGGACTCGAGCCCTGCGGCGCCGCCGAGTTCAGGGTCATCGTCATCTGCGTCAGCGAAAAGGCTGTCTGGCGGCTGAAACAGGGCGTCGTCGATCATGCGGGCATCGTACTGGTAGGACAATCCAACGAGCAGAACTTGGGCAAGGAGGGGCCAGCAATGTCAGGTGGGGGCACGGCTGGTCGATGCGTGAGCCGCGTCGCTTAGGCTGGGCACGTCATACGCGGCCCGACGGGCTTCCTCTCCGGACACGCCCCCACCCGCACGAGTTTCGTGCTGCCTGGGGAGTCCTGCCGGTGTTCCTGCTCCGATCGTCCGCGCAGGGACTGACCGTCGGCGAGGCGCAGCTGTCCCAGCACATCGCGGAGCAGATGGCCAGCACCACCGGTCGGTCGGCCTCACCTTCCGAACGGCGCTCGTGGGAGCGCAGTCTCCCCCGCCTGCGCGCCGACCTACTCGACGCCGGGCTGGGGGACGTCGAGATGCTCGTCGAGTACCAGCTGCCGCTCACCAGCAAGCGCGCGGACGTGGTGCTCGCGGGGCAGCATCCCCAGACCGGGCGCGCGTCATACCTCGTGGTCGAGCTCAAGCAGTGGAGCGAGGCAGAGCGCTTCGAGGACAGCGACGTGCTCGTGCGAATCGACGGCTACGGCAATCACCCGGTGCTGCACCCGCTGGAGCAGGTGCGCGGCTACTGCGACTACCTCACCGACTTCGTCGTCACGCTGGCCGAGGACGAGCACGAGCTCGCCGGCACGGCATACCTGCACAACGCGACCAACCTGGGCATCGCGGACCTGCGGGACATGGCCGTCCCCGACCCCACGACGCCGGCACGCATGTTCAGCGGCCAGGACCGAACCGAGTTCGTCGACTTCCTCCAGAGCCGTTTCGCACCGGGGGTGCCGGGCGCCAGGTATGCCGACGGGCTCCTAGGCAGCCGCATCGCACCCTCCAAGCAACTGCTGGCCCTCGCCGCCGACGAGGTGCAGCGGCGCGAGCAGTTCGTCCTGCTCGACGAGCAGCGTGACGCCTACGAGCTGGTGCTACACGCGGTCGAGAAGGCGCGGCGGGGCACCACGAAGACGGCGATCGTCGTCAGCGGCGGGCCGGGGAGCGGCAAGAGCGTCATCGCTCTGTCGATCATGGGCGAGCTGTCCCGGCAGGGGCGTGCCGTCATGCACGCGACCGGCTCGCAGTCGTTCACCAAGACCTTGCGCAAGGTGGCCGCGGCGCGGGCGCCGCGCGTGCGCAAGATGTTCAGCTACTTCAACAGCTTCATTGCGGCCGAGCCCAACGAGCTCGAGTGCCTCATCCTCGACGAGGCGCATCGGATCCGGGAGACGTCGGAGTCGCGCTACACCCGCAAGGAGCACCGGACCGGCCGGCCGCAGCTCGACGAGCTGCTCAGCGCCGCGCGGGTGCCGGTCTTCCTGCTGGACCAGAACCAGGTCGTGCGGCCCGGGGAGATGGGGACGGTCCAGGCAATCACCGAGTATGCCGAGTCGCTGGGCATGGACGTGCACGAGATCGACCTCGACGACCAGTTCCGCTGCGGCGGGTCAGCGCTGTATGTCGAGTGGGTCGAGCGGCTGCTCGGGCTGGCGCCCGGCGGGCCCATCCGGTGGGGCGGTGATCCTGCGCTCGAGGTGGGCGTCGTGGACTCCCCCGACGAGCTCGAGCACGTGCTGGCGCTGCGGCAGGAGGACGCCTACTCGGCGCGGATGGCGGCCGGCTACTGCTGGCCGTGGTCGGACCCCGATCCGGACGGGACGCTTGTGCAGGACGTGCGGATCGGCGACTGGTCGCGGCCGTGGAACCTCAAGGGCGACCGTTCGGTGGGCGGCGCGCCGGCGGCGGCGCTGTGGGCGACGGACCCTGCGGGCTTCGGGCAGGTGGGGTGCATCTACACCGCGCAGGGCTTCGAGTACGACCACGCGGGGATCATCATCGGGCCCGACCTCGTATGGCGCGACGGCCGGTGGCGCTCGGTGCGCGAGGGCAACCGCGACCCGGCGCTGCGCAACCGCACGAAGGTGTCGGACCGCGACTTCGACCGGCTCGTGCGCAACGTCTACAAGGTGCTGCTGACGCGAGGGATGCGCAGCGTCTGGATCTACTCCACGGACACGCAGACAAGGGACTTCCTCCGGAGACTCGTCCGGGGGTAACGGGCGGCTGGACCGCCCTTGACCACAACCACATACCGACGGATCGACAGGCTTCCGCTGATGGAGACGCCTCCCCCGTGATGAACACGAGGCGAAGCCATGGCCAGCTGGGTCATAACCATCGCGAAGGAGTACCGGCAGCATTGGGACTATGCGCGGCGTGACGGCTTGTGGGACATGCCCAAGAACTTCCGCATCCGCGAAGGAGACCTCGTCTACTTCCGCGTCTCCGGCGGGCCGCTGATTGGCCAAGGCATGGCAACCTCCGATGCTCGGCCGCTCACCAGCCGCGACACTGTGCCGTGGGACGACGGGCGCGACCCGTACACGACCCGTTTCAGGTTCGAGCTGATGTCCGATGCTCCGTTGGAGACCCCGAAGTGGGGCGCGGTCGGCTCGCGTCTGACGAAGAACCCACCGTTGCAGGGCCCCCGGTCGTGGAGCAACCCTCATGATGAGGCTGTGCTCGCGTCCTACTTCTCGAGTAGCGTCGCAGAACGGGTCATGGAGCAACTCCTCGACGACAACGCGACGCCGGGTGTTGTTGCAGGACTCGATCTGCACGTTCTGAGCGACGATCAACGCGACCTGGTCAAGCAGCTTATTGCCATCAGACAAGGACAGACGGCCTTTCGGAACGCGCTCCTAGAGGTATACGCCGGGTGCGCCGTGACCGGGACCCGGTTCGCACCTGCGCTCGACGCCGCACACATCTACCCATACAAGGGCGTGCAGTCCAACGAGGTGCGCAACGGACTGATCCTCCGAAAGGACATCCATCGCCTCTTTGACCTCGACCTCCTAGCGTTGGAGGACGACGGCACGATCAGGGTGGCTCCCGAGGTGTCAGAGCCCATCTACAAGGAGCTCGATGGGACGGCGGCCCGCTTTCCGGAGGATAGGCAGAGCCGTCCCGATCCGGCAGTGCTCCAGGCACACCGCAGGAAATGCTCGTGGCTGCCGGAGCCGCCGACAACGCCCACTGTTGACGACGATCCCGTGCTGTTCTGAGCCAGATGGGCGGCGACAAAGGGCAGGTCCGCTCGAGGTCACTCGCCGCCGAACGAGATTGGGAGTCAATGAGCACATCGAACAGCCTGGCGATGGCAGTGCTTCCAAACACCTCAGCGTGGCGTCGAACCGCGATCTGATCGCTGGACCTCACTCGTGGACTCGGTGAGTCCCCAGTTGATTTGGCGCTCCCGACCCAAGGCGACGTTGGCTTCCGTAAAGGGTCGACTCTTCAGAAAGCCGCGCCAGGCCGAAAGCGGCGAGGGGTGCGACGAGGTGATCACTGTATGACGTCCCGGGTGATCGATCAGCCTGGCCTTCTTCTTCGCATCGTTGCCCCACAAGAGGAAAACGACTCGGTCGGTCCTTGCGTTGACGGCTCTTATGACGGCGTCGGTGAATGTCGTCCAGCCCTGCCGCGTGCCCGCTGCCCTCCATCGTCGATGGCTTAGCCGGTCCGTCCGATCCCCTGCCCGCACCGTGAGCACGGTGTTAAGAAGCAGGACGCCCTGCTCCGCCCAGCCGGAGAGGTCGCCGGTCTGAGGTGCGGCCACGGGCGTGCCAGCGGCGGACAGATCATCCTGAAGGACCCGGAAGATGTTCACGAGTGAGGGCGGAGGTGTGATGCCCATAGGGACGGAGAAGGCGAGTCCATGCGCCTGCCCTTCGTTCGGATAGGGGTCCTGTCCGAGGATGACAACTCGCACCTCGGCGAGGGGCGTCAGCTCGAAGGCACGAAAGGTCTGGCATCGCGGCGGGTAAACGTTGTGATGCGACCGCTCGGTGGCCAGGAACTCCAACAGCAGGGGCCAGAAGGTGGAGCTGAGCTGCTCCTGCAGCGCTTCGTGCCAGCCGCGGCCCAGCGCGGGGGGCGAGAGTCGGGCAGGGTCGATATGGGCACCTGCGGCCTGGGCTTGCGCGGACTCGTCCTCCACGTGCTCAGTCTCCCTCTGAAAGGCCAGGGACGCGCTGGTGGTGGACCACCGCCGACACGGCATCGAACGTCAGCCGGAGGAAGTCGCCTTCTTCGGCCCCGTCGTGGAGCGCCAGAGCGCGGATGCTCCCGAAGTATGGCCCCATGTGGCTCGTCCGCGACCAGCCGACCACGACCGACCCCGTCGTGCTGCGCCCAACGTCTCGAGCGATGAAGTGCAGCGAACGACCAGGCTGGAGGCCCAAGAGCCCCGCAATCGCCTCGGGCACGGATCGCCCGCTGCCTCGGAGCACATCATGGTCGACTTTGACGTCGTAAGAGAACCTGTCCTCTTCGAGCAACTCAAGCCCCGCAACACCGATCGGGTTCGCATCCACCTCGTACTGCTCACTGCGTGCGCGTGCGCGGATGTTCCCGTCCTGCACAACGAATGCGGGTGCTGCCGTATACGCGTTGAGCGTTCCCGGCCGGACCTCGTAGACCTTCTCCAGATGGGCCGCGAGGTCAGTCACAGGCACCGACCCGCCTCGGTCAGCAATGACCTTGAGCATGAGCTCGGCGGCACTCGTGTACTCGGGGAGACCCCAGCTGCGCAGTCCCATATCCGTGCGGTTGACGGTTGAACCCGTCGGTCTTCATACAATCGCTGCCGCAAGGAACGCACGCTGCCCGATCCCGTGCGCTCTGTAAGCTCGTCAGCCGTCATTGGTTCGCCCACGACGGCCAGGATGGCCACCGACTGGTCGACATAGCTGCGCGACCACCGCACCCAGGTATCGTCAATCTGCTTCAGGCCGATGGCACGCAGGGCATGGCCGACGTGATTGTTGAGCACACCAAGCTTCGCCAGCCGACGCCGAGCGTCGTCGTCATCGAGCACCTCGCCTTCTGGCTGACGGTAGACAAGTTCGTCCATCAGCGGAAGGACGAAACCGCGCTGATGAACGCACTCCTCTTCATCGTCAGCTTCCAGACCAGCCAGAAGAAGGAGGAGTCGGTCAGTTTCCAGCCAAGGGTCGAGGTCAGCGGTGTCCGCCAGTGGAGCCCACGCACCGACCGCCGCGGCGAGTCGATGGGCAGCCCATCGCACGGGTCGCCAGTCGTCGTGGGCCACACGCTCCTCGAGAGAGACTCGCAGCCGCCGCTCAAGCTGCCGGATGCCCTCCCGCGTGACGCCGTGCAGCTGGCCGACGTCATCGAGCGTCCGGTCCGCCCACACGATGCGGTGCGTCACGATGTCGCGCCCACGCGGGGTCAACGACTCAAGCCAGGTGGTCAGCACGTGGTGGTGATGCATGGGGATGACCTCCAGGTCAAAGGCCCGCACTGCCTCCCACCCCGCCCGCACGTCCGCCGGCAAAGACTCAGTTGTCGAGACGGCATCGACCAGGTCTCCGAGCGTAGCGCCGCGGCCCGCAAAGAGGGACCACTGGGCGAGCAAGTGGAGGTGCGGCTCGATCGGCTTGACCGGGTTGCCTTGATCCCTGAGACGCTGCAGCGCCGTCTGCAGTTCGGTGTCGGCTGCGGCATCGTCCCGTACGGTCTGTGCCGCCCCTGTGGCATAGCCAAGGGAGGGCAGCGCTTCCTCGAACGCCCTCAGCAGACCGAGGGCCTCGTCGACGGCGACTTTCCCGACGTGACGAAGATCGCCGAGCTCTTCCTCCGAGACTTCAGCCAAGTCCTGACACGTCTGAATCCTGCCCTTGACCAGCATGGTCCTTACCCGAGTGGAGAGCTCCGTGCCGATGACCGCCGCAATGATCTCGACCGGTTGGTCGATCAGCTCGCGCAGGACAGGGAAGCGGTCACCGAGAGGTCGCGCCTCCAGGCGTACTCCATGGTCTTGCCTGACCTCCGGCATGCTCAACGGTCCTCACCTTCGCGGTCCCACCGCTGACGATCCTGCTGAGTCAGCAACAGCTCGTGCGTCGGCTCCAGCGCCTCGCGGGCAGTCTGGGTCAAGGACGTGCGTCCGAGCAGCCGCAGCGTCTGCCGCATCAGCTGCTCGTGCCCGGCATCGGGCTGCTCCTCCAACACGCGGGTCATTGCCGCGCTCAGCTCCGTAGGCGGCATCTCGTCCAGAGTGCGCGGTCCGAGCGCGCGCAGCGTCGTCTCAGCCTGGTCAGACAGCCGGTATGTGCGCAGCTTTACCCCGCCTTGGCCCAGCGGGTCGTCGCCGATCAACGTGCCCGATCGCTGTGCGCGGGAGATGAGCGCGTTCAACCGCTGTCCGATGGCCTTTCCCACCCGACGGCCGCCTGATGCATGCACGTAGGCGGTCCTCAGCCGGTTGCCGCGGACCGGTCCCTCGACGGCGACGATCTCGACCAGGCCGTCAATGATCTGCGCGTCGGTAGCCTCGTGCACGGGCACCGTGCTGCCGTCGTACTCCGGGTAAGGAGGCAGCTCCCCCACGTCGCCCGCGTCGCGGGGGTCCTCGACCGTGAGGTCCAGATCCGCGTCACTCTGCTCCTGGTGGAGCAGCTGGCCGACCGACCGCCGCTCGAAGGACACGTGGGCCGAGGAGTGGCGCCAGAGTGGAGAGAGCGGGTCGTCATGCCCCTCCGGCTCCCCCTCCTCCTCGTGGACGTCGTCTTCGACGGGGGCGGGCTGGGCCTCTTCGACAGGGCGTTCCCCGGTGTGCACACCGCTCTCTAGAGTCTCATCCAGCGGTGTACCGGCATGTCCATGCTGCGGGAGGTCGGCGCCCTGCTCGGGCTCGGGCTCCGCGTGCGGTTCGGGCAGGAGGTCCTCCTCCTCGTCCTCGTCGATCCAGTCGGAGGGGCGGATGTCCATCTCCTCGAGCATGTCCCACAACGGCGCCAGCGCGGCTGCCTGGTCGACGTAGAACGCCGACTCACGCACCCGGAAGAAGGTCCAGCCGCAGCGCTCGAGCTCTCGCTGCCGTGCAAGGTCGCGCTCGTAGGCGTCCCGCCCGTGCCACTCGTCGCCGTCGCACTCCACCGCCAGCCGACCCCGAGCCCCGACCACGACGAGGTCGATCAGATAGCCCTGGGACTCGACCTGGTTGAGCACCGTGAAGCCGCGGTCGACGATCCGGTTGTGCACCCGCTGCTCGAACAGTGAGTCGAAGCCGGCGACCCGCTGGTCCTCCGGCACCACCGGCGACTCTCCCGGCTCCAACTCGCGACAACGCCTCACCACTCCGTAGGCGTAGTCGAGCAGCTGGTGGCGCAGGTCCTGAGTGTTGGTCAGCTCGGCCAGGCTCACGCTGTGGAAGAGCCGCACCTGGTCCTTGGCGCGGCTGACCGCGACGTTGAACCGCTGGACGTACATCTCCCGCGTCAGCGCTCCCAGACGCCTCCCGGGATCGGGCGCGGACACCATCGAGAGGAAGACGACGTCGCGCTCCGACCCCTGGAAGTCCGGTGGGGTGCCCACGCGCAGATCCCTGCGAGCCCACTCCTCGGCCGGCACCTCGGCCAGAAGCACGCCTTCGATGTGCTTGGCCTGCCGATCCCCCACCAATGAGATCACCGCCATCGAGCGACCGTCGAAGGCCGGGTCGTCGAGACACCGCTTCAGGTCGTCGACGAGGGCTCGCGCCTCAGCACGGTTGATCTTGCCGCCGGTGCCCTCCTCGAAACCTTCGGGTACGTGCCGAACGACGAAGGGCTCGAGCCGCTGGGCGCCGAACTGCCGCACCGGCACCAGCCGGATGCCGTTGGGCTCGTATGCGATCCGATTGGAGAAGCCGATGATCTCCGGCACGCACCTACGGTGCTCGACCAAGGTGAGCTGACCGCCATACCGCATCTGGGCCTCATCAAAGAGGGAGCGCTGCGGGTCCTGCCAGGTGTCCTTGTAGCGGTCGTCGTAGAGGTACTGGTTCGCCAGGTCTCGCAGCTGCTGCTGGTCGACACCGACGGCGGCCGGGGAGACCTGCTTGTCGTCCCCGATGACGACGATCTTGGGAGCCAGGTACTGCAGGAAGGTGGCCTCCAGACCCGCCTGAGACGCCTCGTCCACGACGACGACGTCGAACATATTCTCCTCGATGTCCAGCTGTTCGGCCACGCGGTAGATCGGCATGATCCACACCGGCACGGCGGGGCGACAGCGGTCCATGGCGCGCCGGATCGCGAGCCGCTGCTGAGCGGCATACTTGCCGGTCCCCTTGCCCAGCCGGGTGACCTGCTGGGAGTAGTTGCGCAGGTCCGCGCGCCGGCCGGGGGTGAGCCTGTCCGGTCCGACCGCATGGCTCCAGGCCCGCTGGGCGGCGATCCGCTCCGCACTGTCGCGCAGCTGCTGGTCGATGACGGTGATCTTGGCCTGCAGCGCGTTGACGTCGACCTGCTCCTGCGCCAGCACCCAGGCCCCGACCGTGCCCCACCGGTATGCGGCCTCGAACCCGGCCAGGCGCTTGTCCCACTCAGGCTCGTCGGCCGATGCCCCCACCGACTCGGCGAGCGCGGGCGCGTCCCGTCGCACCCTCGCGGTCAGGTCGTCTCGTCGCTGGATGTGGGCGGTCACCTGCTCGAGCCGCTGCAGGCGCGCGTATGCCGTGGCGTAGGCCTCGTGGTCGCGCTGCTCGATCGCGGTCCGCAGGCTGCGGACCGCCGGCGCGGCGCTCTGCCACCGAGACGTGGGCTCCACATGGGCGTGCAGATCACTCAGCGGTTCGCGGGCGGTGGCCAGGCCGACCTCGGCCTCGACGGCGTCGACGGTCCTGGCCACCCGCTCGACGTCCGAGAGCTCCCGCCAGTCGGGCGCCGGCACGCGGGCCTGGCGGAGGGCCTGCTCCTCAGCTGTGATGAGGTCACCCAGCGCAAGGACCCGGTCGAGAAGGGCGAGCTGGCTGCGGTGCCACTCCAACCTCTCGCGCGGTGTGTCCTCCTCGGGGATCGTGACCGAAGCGGGCCAGAGCCGGTCCATCTGGTCCAGCGCCGTCCACGCGTCGCGGTGGCCGACGATCGTGTCCAGCGCGGCAGCCGTCGCTGGTGGTAGCCCGTCGACGCGCGCCTGCTCCAGGAGGGGTCGGCACTGCTTGACGATTGGCGGGGCGAAGAAGCCAATCTTGACCTGGCCACCGGGGTCCGTCTTGAGCGAGCCGTCGGGCCCCAGGTGCTCGCGCAGGGAGATCGCGAGCCGACGCAAGTGGTCAGGGTCCCCGTCAAGGTCGACGCGGGTGTTGATCGGCATTCGCGCCAGGATCTGGTCGACCTGCTCGACCCCTTGACGCAGGTCAGCGGCCCTGCCGCGCCACGGGGCAGTCTCCCCGGCCGCCACGTCGGCCAGTGCCTGAGGGACCCACGAGGCCGCAAGTCGCTCGGCGTCACGGAAGCCCGCGATGATGCGCCCGCAGCGCTCCTGCAGCTCCCGCCGGGCTGACGAGGTGAGCGCCCGCAGGGCGACTGCTAGCGCACCCTCAGCCAGGTCGTGGTACCCCTCGGTGCCGGTGCGTGCCGTCGTCTCATCGACGACAAGGGCAGCGAACTGCTCTGGTGCCGAGAGGTCGGCGACCGCCACCCGGGGGCGGTGGCTGTCCTCTGCGTCCTCCTCGAGGGAGCCGTCACGCAGCAGGCTGAGCCACTCGAGGGCCTCCTCGTCGGTGAGAGGTGCGCGGGAGTCCGGGCGGAAGGTGACCAGTCCGGCGACCCAGGCCCGCGCCTGAGCGTCGTCCTGGTACTGCCTGGCGATCGAGGCGAGAGTCCCCTCGTAGCCGTGCACACTGTGCGTGGAGACATCCGCCTGGCGGGCGTCGACGAGCTGGCGGTTGAGCAGCTGCCGCTCCTGCTTGAGCCGGTCGACCTCAGCCAGTTCCTGGTGCACCTTCCGCTCCGCCTGCTGCGGGTCGTGCTCGGTGGAGCGGCGGGCGATGGTGTCGACCGCGGTGCGCAGGTCGGCCAGGTCGTCGCGACTGGCGCCGATGACCGACACAGCCAGGGGGCGGATCTGGTCGGGCAGCTTGGTGCGGACCTCGTGGAGCGCCCGGTCGGTGTGTGCGGTGACTAGCACGCGCTGCCCCTGGGCAAGCAGGTGTGACAGCAAGGCAGCAGCCGTGTGCGTCTTGCCTGTCCCCGGCGGACCCTGCACGAGGGTTTGGGCATGGGTGTCGACACGCTCGAGGATGTTGCGCTGCACGTCGTTAAGAGGCAGCGGTGCGACGACGTCGTCGTCCACGGTGAGGAGGGCCCCTGGGGCCGCATTGTCGGTGACGGGCGGCAGCCGGTCCGGGTCGAGCAGCGGGAGCAGACCGTCAGGAACCTCTCCGCGCTCCTCGATCTGGGCAGCGATGTCCTGGAATGCCTGCACGAGACCGGTGCGGTTGCGTGGCCGGAGCACGATGGCGGGAGCCCAGGCGACCACGGGATGGTCCGTCGGGTGCGGCATACGAGCCGCGTCGTCCCATCTCCCCTGGGCGTGCAGCCGCACGGCGACGGACCGGGCCAGGGTGGCGAGAGCCTCGGGATCGAGCGGGTCGCCGTCGAAGCCCTGCGCCTGCTGCTCGACGGTGTGCACGAGGGACTGGTCGGGGATGACCTGCGGGTCGAGCATGTCGAACTCCGCGTGCAAGCCGGTTGCCGCCTCGTCGAGGTGGAAGTCGAGGCGGCCCGTGCTGTCGTCGAGGCGGGGTGTGACGGCGACCGTGAAGAGGTGTCGCCGCACACGGTCCTGCCCATCGGGGGCCCAGGAGAGCAGTCCGACGCCGAGGAGGAGCTCAAGCTCCTCCGTCTTCTGCGTCGCCTGCACGTACACCTTGAACAGGTCTGCGTAGGCACTGCGCACCGGTTCGTCACGGAGCATCTCGTGCGCCCAGGCGTCCCACCGTGGACGCCAACGGTCGTAGGCCGCCTGGACGTCGGGGCGCTCCTCGAGCTTCTCCGCGGGGGCATCGGGTGAGGCCAGCTCATCCCGCAGCTGCGGGTCACCGTCGGGCCCCGCGGCGTCGCCACGCAGCCAGAAGCGGAGCTCGTCGGGGACCTCGGGGGTCTCGGGAGCGACCAGCCGATCCACGCTCAGGAAGGGGTGCTCGTCCCAGTCGCCGTCTGCGCCCCACCGCACCGCGTCGTGCTTAGGAAGGTCGGCGAACCACCGGACGACACCGTCACGGGTGTACTGATCGACGTCCCGCACGGGTCGTTGTCGCAGCTGCTGCGCCTTGGCCAGGAACGTGAAGAGACGGACGGCTTTGTCTGTCAGGACAACAGCGTGGGACAACGGAGATTCCTAGGACGTTGGGACAATGCGGTGAGCATAGGCGGCACCCCTGACGAAGTCCCAACGAGTGGTAGTGGTGGCATCCGGCAGCGCTACCACCCATGCTGCTTCGTTGGGAGGCGCCCGTCCATCTCTTCGTTGCGCAGATGCGTGGAGTCTTTGCAATGTCAATGCTTGGTCCTCGCAAGATGACGCGTGGGCTCCACATACCCGGTTCCAAGCAATGTCGGTGCTCTGGTGCAGAGTATTCCCATCGTCGTCGCAAAGGAGCGAATGGGCATGGGGAGTGAGCTGTCGCGCTGGGTCGAGGAGCGCCTCGATGCCGATGTGTTGATCACAGACGAGGCCGGGCTGCTGGTGCTGGCGGCACTTGAGGGCCACGAGTCGCTGGACGAGTACCTTGCGGGTGGAAATGAGCCCGCGAAGGCCGCGAAGCAGGCAGGCGACCCTGCTGGCGCACAGGAAGAGGAGCCTGCGGGCGCCTTCCTGTCCGGCCTGGGCGTGCAGGGATTCCGTGGGATCGGCCCGAAGGTCGAGGTCGACCTGCAGCCGCAGCCAGGCCTGACGATCGTCGCGGGCCGCAACGGCTCAGGAAAGTCCAGCCTCGCTGAGGCGCTCGAGGTAGCCCTGACCGGATCGACATACCGGTGGGGTCGCAAGGGATCGGTGCAGTGGAAGGAGCAGTGGCGCAACCTGCACGAGCCTGCCCCCGCCAGCGTTGAGGTCCGCGTCGTCGAGGAGGGGCGGGGGCAGACGACGATCGGGCTGTCGTGGGAGGACACCGCGACAGAGGCCAGCTCCTTCGCCACCTGGGTGCAGCGCCCGGCCGAGAAGCGTCAGCCCGGCCTCACGCCGCTCGGATGGGATAAGGCGTTGCAGACCTACCGTCCGATGATGTCCTACGACGAGCTCGGCGGGCTGCTCGAGGGCGGACCGAGCGGACTGTACGACGCGTTGTCCGCAGCACTCGGGGTCGAGGAGCTGGCGGCCGCCATCAAGCTGCTCGACACCCGGGCCAAGGCGCTCAAGGCACCGGAGAAGGAGCTCACGAATAAGCGCAAGTCGCTGCAGGCCGAGTTCAAGGAGATGGACGACGAGAGGGCCAGAAGGGCAGGCTCCCTCCTCCGTGCGTCGGCTCCAGACCCCGCCGCCCTGCGCACCCTCGCTACCGGTTCGCAACCGCAGGACTCCGGTCCGCTGGCCTGGCTGCGCTCGGTCATTGATCTGACAGGTCCGCGGGGGGAGGAGGTCGACACCGCAGCGACCAAGCTCGCCGCAGCGATCCAGGGCATGGTGGACGCCGGCGTCGACAGGCTTGAGCGCGAGCGTCGGAGAGTCGAGCTGCGGGAGCAGGCGCTCCACCTGCACGCGCAGCTCGGAGACATGACATGTCCCGTGTGCAATGCAGGTGAGCTCGACGATCGCTGGGCGGAGAGCAGCCGGCAGCACATAGCCCACGAGCGCATCAAGTTCGCTGAGCTAGACCGAGCGGGGCAGGACCTGGACCTCGCGCGCCGATCCGCGCACAGCCTGGTCACACCCCGCCCGGTCGCTCTGAACGGCTCTCCTCTTGATGGACTGGCGGACCTGACCCGACGCGCCCGCGACGCCTGGGACGCCTGGTCTGCCTCCCCATCAGGCGATGCGGAACTGGTCACCCACCTGCGCGAGCGTCGAGGTGAGCTCGAGGAGGCCCTGGTCGCGCTGCATACCGCAGCTGCCGCGGAGCTCAAGGCCCGACAGGACCTTTGGACACCACTGGCGACACGGCTCGCCACCTTTGCCGACGACTGCGACCAGTGGCTGACCCAGAAGCCACTCGTCGACGAGGTCGGAGTTGCCCTTAAGTGGCTGAAGACGAACGACGTGGCGCTCAAGAACGAGCGGATCGCCCCCATCGCCCATCACGCCCGCCACGCCTGGGCCATGCTGCGGCAGGAGAGCAACGTCGACCTCGGCAGCGTCACCCTCGAGGGAACCGCCACCCGACGACGGGTGAGCATCGAGGCGAGCGTCGACGGAGAGGAGGCGGGGGCGCTGACCGTCATGAGCCAGGGCGAGCTGCACGCGCTCGCGCTTGCCCTCTTCCTCCCCCGTGCGGCGCTGCCCGAGTCGCCATTTCGTTTCATCGTGCTCGACGACCCGGTGCAGGCGATGGACCCGGCCAAGGTCGACGGTCTGGTGAAGCTGCTGTCAGAGCTGGCCGAGACGCGCCAGGTCATCGTGCTCTCGCACGACGACCGCCTGCCCGCTGCCGCCCGCCGTGCACAGGTGCCGGTGCGGATCCTCGAGGTCACGCGCGGTGAGCGCTCGCAGGTCAGCGTCCGTGAGTCCGAGGCCCCGGCCCGCCGCTACCTCCGGGACGCAGAAGCGCTCGTGCGGGACAAAGAGCTCCCGGATGACACCCTGCGCAAGGTGCTTCCTGGTGTGCTCAGGTTCGCCGTCGAGGCGGCGGCACGGGACCGATTCTTCGCCTCCCGCCTGAGCGAGGGCGGGGCGCTGCACGACGTCGAGGCGCTCTGGACAGCCCACCGCCTCACCCGCGAGAGGGTCTCGCTCGCCGTCTTCGACGAGGTCCGCACCGATCTGGGGTCCTGGCTCAGCGCGCCCTACCGGAAGAAGACCATGGGGATCTCCACGTCGGGAATGCACGACGGTCTGGGAGCACGAGCAAACCTTGAGGATGCTGTGTACGACGCGAAGAGGTTCGTCAGCGACGTCGAGCAGGGGAACCGGTCATGAGCCATCCACACCCCGACCTGGAGCGAGCCCAACGAATGCTGGCAAGCGGGCTCACGGGCTCGAGCCGGATGGCGGCGTGGTTGGCGCGATCGGCGCTCGAGGACGGGGTCGTCCTGCGCCTCGAGCGGCTCGGACACGACACCCGGCGGGCGTCCATGCGCAGCCGTCTGACATGTCTGTCCGTCCTGGGTGACGAATGCGCCGCCGACGCAGAGTTTGCCTGGAACCGGCTGTCCGGAGCCTGCCACCAGCACGCTTTCGAGCTGGCACCCAACGCGAGCGAGGTCCGGGCGCTGCTGACACAGGTGCAGCGGTTACTAGAAGTCTCGGAGGCTCCACCAAGGGTCGAGGTGGAAGGGCGGGAAGCGTCGAGGATGAGGACAACCGGTCTCAACGATCGGCCACGGTACTAGGCGCGCGCCGCTCCTCAAGGACATGTATCCCCAGCGCCAGCACGAGAAGAGAAGAGACGACAAGTATGGCAATTGACTGGCTGCAGGACCCCTACGATCCCGAGTCCTACCCTCCGGAAGAGAAGTGGACAGCTCAAATGTCTACCTTCAGAAGCGGTTTCAGCGAGCAATGGCGACTCCTTGCTCGTCACGGAGCCGAGGATGGCGACCTGAACACGGCTCCCTACCCAGACCTCGACCATTTCGACTCCCGTTTTCCCCGCTCTGCCGTAGAAGGCATCCAACAAGCGCGGCAGGATGCGTCAGAGATGGACTCGGCCGGCGTTTACGACCCCGCCGGCATTCTGACGACGCTGGACGCTGAAGCTGGTGAGCGACGAAGAATGCGCGAGTTCCAGGCGCTGGTCGACGGCGGCGAGTTCACCCCGCCTGCAGACCCAGGGTCCGTCCGGCTGCACACCACCGTCACGAGACTTTTCACGGAGGACCTGGTCCATGACGCGGCCGGGCTGCCGAATAAGCCGCTGCACGTCGTGACCAAGCACCTACACCTCGATGGCCCCATTTACCTGCTCGGCCACGGCGAGATCGACCTCGGAATGACGTTGCACGGCGACTACCGAATTGATGTCGTCAATGCTGACTCTGAGGGTCCGGGCAACGGGGCGCTGACTCTCCGGTTCGTATGGGGGGACCCGTCGACGATCGTCGGGGCGGTCGAAGCGGGTGTGGTGCGCGGCCCCAACCGATGGGTGGGCATCGGCCCCGCAGGAGCCAGCCACCTCATTCACGAGGAGGGGCACCGCATCTACCACGGTGCCGCCCCGGGCCGGCTGCCGATCGTCGAGGACGAGCGCTTTGGAGCCTCGGCATGGTTCTGGAGCGCCTCCGGCGGGTACCCGATCTTCCTGGCCGTCGATGCAGACTTTCAGCCCGTTGGATTGATCCTGGACAGCTCCGGTATCGCCAACTACTACTACTTCGACGAGGACGACGAGGCCCTCTACGAGCCGTGGCCGGACGGCGCTCGCGAGTTCGACCCCGAGCGGGACGAGCCGCTCACCTGACTTCAGGGCTGAAGATCCGAGACCGGTCCAGGTTCAGCCCCCACCCATTCAGCCAGAGCTCGAACATCGGCGTCGGTGACGTCCACGCCCGACTGTCGGGCGAGCTTCAGCACGTTCTCCAGCAGCGCCGCGGCGATCTGGTCCTCGGTCGGCGGCGGGTCCGCATACAGCGGTGGTCCCACGGCGTTGCACGCCCGGGTGACGTAGGTGAAGGCGGCCCGGGAGATCTCGTGGCCAGCCTCCGCGGCGTGATCCCGTGCCCACCGCGTCGCCTCGGTGAAGTTGAACTCGTGCAGGCAGGCATAGGCTGCCAGGCTCTGATGGACCTGCACCCAGTCGGTGGTCGCCAGCGCCGGCAGTTTCGTGATCTGGCGAAACTTCGCGATGACCGGCGGCAGATCCATCGCGGGGCGGGCCACAGCTGGTGTCGGGGTGGACGAGTGTGGTGCCTCATGACGGTCGGGATCAAACAACACGTGCTGAGAGAACTCGACATTTGGCAACTCGAGGCTGCGGAGAGCCTTCCCGAAACCCCCCGCCCCGAACCAGCCGGTGCGTGTCGTCACGTCCCCGAGCTCTGCTCTGAGCCGCATAGACAGCGTGGCAAGGTTGATCGGAGCGTCCGCTTCGACATAGTGCGACCTGACGATCGATGCGAACTTCTCGTACTCCGACTCCTCCCACACCTCGTCCCCGGCCGCGGGAGAGGGATCTGGGACGGTCTCCATCACTCGCTCCGAACTCAATTGCTCGCCGCCGGGCTGCGTCAGCTCGATCACGTCCTGCTCGTCCAGCAGGTGGTCGGCCAGCGCTTCGTATGCGGCCGTGGAGTTGCCGGTCGAGATGACGGTGACCCGTCGGTCGTGGGCGCGCAAGACCTGAAGCAACGGGGTGAAGTCCGCGTCGCTCGAGGCGATCACGAACTCGTCGTAGCGAGTCTCCCCGCGCAGCGCGGTCATGACATCGACAGTGATGCGGATGTCAGCGCCGTTCTTGGCCCTCTTGGTCAGCGGCGGGCAGTCCACCATCTCGATGCCGGCCTGCGTGAAATAGGGACGGAAGGTCGAGAAGTACAGCCGCTCGTTGGCCTTCGTCGGGTGGCTGACGCTGCCGGCTGGGTTCACGTAGCAGCGCAGCACCAGCCAGCGGCGTGCGGGCTCTCCGCCGTCGTCCCTCGTCAGGCGGTTGAGCCACATCGACGGTTTGGTCACGACGTCAAGAGCCGCGGCCGGATCTGCAGCGAGCAGCCCGCTGAAGAAGTTGTCGAAGTCGATGAAGAGCGCTGATGTGTGGGGCATTCCACTGTCCTCCCCTGCCGGTGTCGCCTGACACTAGCTGCTCCGCGCAGAATTGCGCTCGTCATTCACTCTGTCTTTGAGCGGCTGCACATCCAGGAATCCCTGGCGAAGAATTCTGCTAGTGTCCCGCCCTCCGGGCCGTGCCAGCAAGAGCCGTAGGGATGCGCGAACGGCGGGTTGGCCCGGTCCGAGGGGGTAAGGGGCCGTGGGCACCCACCCTGAACGACGAAGGGGTGTGACCATGGCGGTTCCCGTCATCTGGCGCGGGACCACGCCGCACGGCGAGGACTGGGTGCTCGTCCGTCGTGACGACGGATTCGCCCTGCGTCTCGGCCACGAGGAGATGCACATTCCTGGCTCGGGGTCCGACCGCATCTCAGTGACCCGCCGATGGTGGCGGACCACCCTGACCGTGGCCGGGGTGCCGGAGCGAGCCCGTGTCCTCAACGGTCTGTCCGCCGAGGAGGGCCGGCGCCTCGAGCAGGCCGTGCAGGAGGCACTGTCCAGTTCTCTCACGGTCTGGACGGAGAACCTCTCGACCACGATCGAGACGGCTCGGCATGACCTCAAGTGGATCACCGAGGAGGAGGTCGCAGCGCTGCTCTCCACCCGTCCCGCCACAGCCGACCAAGAGCCAGCCGTCGCCGGCCACACGCGCAGAGCCGGACCGCTCTGGCTGACCGAGGAGGGCACCCGCAGCTGGCTGCGGACCGTCAACGACGAGATCGCGACTGCGATCGCCCAGCAGCAGCGCCAGTTCTTCGACACGGTCGAGAGCAGCCCGCTGACCGACGAGCAGGCGCGCGCGGTCGTGACCTACGACAACCGGGTCAACGTCATCGCCGCAGCCGGGTCCGGCAAGACGTCGGTCATGGTGGCCCGGGCCGCGTATGCCGTCTCCCGCGGCCTGGCGAGGCCCGAGGAGATCGTGCTCCTCGCCTTCAACAAGGACGCCGCCACCGAGCTGCAGACGCGCATACGACGCCGGTTCGCGGCAGCCGGCCTGCCCTCCGAGGGGGTCGAGGCGACCACCTTCCACGCCTTCGGGCTCAAGGTCATCGGGCGGGCCACCGGTCGCAAGCCGACGGTGGCGCCGTGGCTGACCAACAACAGCGACGAGCTCGGCGTCCTGTCGGAGATCGTGGCGGAGCTGAAGGACAGCGATCCCCGGTTCAGGTATGCCTGGGACTGGTTCCGGCTGCTGCTCTTCACCCGGCCGGACGAGAACTTCACCGAGCCGGCAGCTCCCGACGCCTGGGACCCGGCCCGACGCGCGACCGGGTACCGCGCCATGGACGGCACCACGGTCAAGAGCGAGGGAGAGCGCTGGGTCGCGAACTTCCTCTACCTCCACGGCGTCACCTACGAGTACGAACGCCCCTACCCGCACGACACCGCCGACGCCGAGCACCGGCAGTACCACCCCGACTTCTACTACCCCGACATCGACGTCTGGCACGAGCACTGGGGTCTCGACGCCGACGGCAACCCCCGCTCTGGGTGGACCGACTACCTCGACGGGATGGAGTGGAAGCGCCAGCTGCATCGGCAGCACGGCACGACCCTGGTGGAGACCACGTGGGCCGAGGTCATGGAGGGCGACGGCCTGTCGCGTCTGGAGAAAGAGCTGGTCGGGCACGGCATACGCCTCGACTGGGACCCCGACCGACCACCTGTCAGAGGCGTCAAGGTCGTCACCGACGCCGACATGCTCCGCCTCGTGCGCACCTTCATGCTGCACGTCAAGGCGAACTCGCTGGACCGGCAGGAGGTGGGACGACGCCTCGGCGCCGGCCTCGTGCGCAACCGGAGACGCGCCAGCATCTTCCTGGACCTCTACTGGCCGATCCACGACGCCTGGCAGGCCCGGCTCGCCGACGGCGGCTACGTGGACTTCGAGGACATGCTCGTGCAGGCCGCCGACCACCTCGAGTCCGGCAGGTACGTCAGCCCCTACCGCCTGGTCATGGTCGACGAGCTGCAGGACGCCAGCCAGGCGAGGGCCCGCCTGACCCGAGCCCTGGTCGCACAGCCCGGCCGGCACCTGCTGGCCGTCGGGGACGACTGGCAGTCCATCAACCGCTTCGCCGGGGCCGACCTGAGCGTGGTGACAGGGTTCCACGACCAGTTCGGCCCCGGCCCCACGGTGCACCTGACCAAGACCTTCCGGTGCCACCAGTCGATCACCGACACTGCGGCGAGCTTCGTCCGGAAGAATCCCGCCCAGGTCCGCAAGACTGTCGTGTCGGTGCACGACCGGCCGATCGACCGGGCGGCGCACGAGGGGGTGCAGCTGCGCACGGTGGCGAGCGCCGCCGAGGTCCCCCGCGCGATCGGCGACTTCCTCACCCAGCTGCGTGACGCCATACCCGGGGGCGCCATCGTCGCGGACTCGGTGAGCGTCGACGTCCTCGGGCGCTACCACCAGGACCGTGGCCTCATGCCGCACGCAGCCCCGTCGGAGATTCGGCTGGCGTTCCGCACCATCCACTCCGCGAAGGGCCTTGAGGCCGACTACGTCGTCGTCCCGAACCTGTCGGCAGGGTCCTACGCCTTCCCCAGTCGGATCGCGGACGACCCGGTCCTGGCGCTGGCCATGACCGGTGGCGACACCTACCCGCACGCCGAGGAGCGCCGGCTCTTCTACGTGGCGCTCACCCGGGCACGCCGCGGGGTGCTGCTCATCAGCCCTGAGCACAACCCCTCCCCCTTCGTGACCGAGCTCATCCAGGACGGGCTCGTGCGGGACGTCGGCCCCCGCCCGGTCGCCACCCCCTGCCCCGGGTGCCGGGTCGGCGTGCTCCGCCAGCGGTCCGGCCGCACCGGCCACTTTTGGGGCCGCAGCACTTTCCCGGCCTGCACGTACACGTGCAACACCCTGCCCGTGCCGGGCGCGGCCGAGCAGGTCCATGTCCACCACCCGTCGGCAAGCCTTC
This sequence comes from Serinicoccus chungangensis, assembly GCF_006337125.1. Lineage (GTDB taxonomy): Bacteria > Actinomycetota > Actinomycetes > Actinomycetales > Dermatophilaceae > Ornithinicoccus > Ornithinicoccus chungangensis. The sequence goes on along the minus strand of NZ_CP040887.1, from coordinate 1,276,383 downwards.
TGAGAGGCGGAGCACCATGACAGCGACAGACTCCCCCAGTGTCGCCCCTCGCGAGATGCGACTGAGGTATGCCGGTCGGTGCCGCGGGTGCGCCACCGAGCTTCCCCGCGGGACGCGTGCGGTCTACGACCCGGGGACGAAGACGGTCTGCTGCCTGACCTGCCAGGTCCCGGCCACCGACGACGCAGGGTCACCGGGCGAGGAGACCATAGTCGGTGACACGGGGCACGGGGAGACCTGGCAGCCGCCCGCAGCGACACCCCCACGGGCGCCCGCACCGACACCCCCACCAGTAGAGGCGCCGGTTGCAGCCGACACCTCGCCGGGCGTTGCGGGCTCGTCGGCCCGCCGAGAGCACGAGCGTCGCGTCGCCCAGCGCGAGGAACGGGTCCGGAGCAGGCATCCCAGGCTGGGCGGGCTCCTGCTCGCCCTCTCTGACGAGCCGCAGAGCACCAAGGCGTGGGCGACCGGCGCGGTGGGCGAGGAACGGCTGGGTCGACGGCTCGACGCCACCGCCGGTCCCCTGGTGCGCGTGCTGCACGACCGCGGCATCCCGAGGAGTCGCGCCAACCTCGACCACCTGGTGGTGTGCGCCGGCGGGGTCTTCGTCGTGGATGCGAAGCGCTACCAGGGTCGACCGCATCACGTCGTCGAGGGCGGCTTCTTCACGCCCCGCGTCGACAAGCTGGTCGTCGGCCGGCGCGACTGCACCCGGCTCGTGGACGCCGGCCTGAAGCAGGCGGACCTCGTGCGCAGAGCACTGGACGACGACACCGTCGAGGTGCGCAGCATGCTCTGCTTCGTCGAGGCCGACTGGCCTCTCTTCGGCGGTGACTTCGTCATCCGCGACGTCACGGTGACCTGGCCGAAGAAGCTGGCGACGATCATCACGCGGCCGGGTCCGTTGTCCGAGGAGCGCATCACCGCCATCCACCAGCGACTGGCCGCCGCCTTCCCTCCGGCCTGACCCACGTCCGCCGACCGCTCGGACGACCTCATACCGCGACGTGTCGCCGATAGGGTGCTGACGTGCGCCGCATCCTGGATCTCCTGGACGCTCTCAACGACGCGGGCGTCGACTACGTGGTCGTCGGCGGCGTCGCGGTCGTGCTGCGCGGTCACGCTCGCATGACGGTCGACCTGGACCTTGCGCTCGACCTCACGACCGACAACCTCACCGCCGCCCTCGACGTCCTCAAGGCGCAGGGGCTCGTGCCCAGGCTCCCGGTCGCACCCGAACAGTTCGCCGACCCGGACACCCGACGCGCCTGGGTGGAGGAGCGCAACCTGGTGGCCTTCACGCTGCACGACCCCTCCGACGCGCTGCGCGAGGTGGATCTGCTGGCGGACATCCCCCTGCCCTTCGCCGCCCTCCGCACATCCTCGGACCTCGTCGACGTCGACGGTGTCCCCGTGCGCGTGGCGTCGGTCGAGCACCTGGTGACCATGAAACGCCATTCCGGGCGCGCGCAGGACCTGGCTGACATCGAGGCGTTGTCGCAGCTGACGAGCGCACCTAGGGTGGTGAGGGATGAGCACGACCAAGGCTGAGGACCTCTGGTGCGGCACCTCGGACGCGGGGCCTGCCATCCGGGCGCGCGCGGCGACGACGCCGGCGCAACGACTCGAGTGGCTCGAGGAGAGTCTCCTGCTCGCGCAGGCATCCGGGGCCTTGGCGCGGGACCGGGCCAGGCGGCACGCTCAGGCCCAGGAGTGGGACGTGTCCCGCTGAGACCTGCGGTTGAGCGTCGGACCCGGCCGGAACGTCGGACGACCTACGTCAGACTCGCATTCCGTGCCGGATGCTGGCTCTCATCGCCCACCAGTCCACGACGGCACGTGGGACGGTAGGGGGCCTCTCGCGCACGTTCCGCGCGGCGTTCGACTCCCGGTGAGAGCCGCCCATGACCTGTCAGCGGCGCAAGGCCCGACTGACCTTGCTGAGGCGCCGTCAGTGGCCGAAGGCCCGAGGTGCGTCCGCGTCCGTCATTGGTGAGGTATGTCAGACCTGGCTCGTACATTTGTTCTATGAGGGGTAGTTGGGGCAGTGAGGCCACCGGCGGCCGGGACGGCGGCGCCGGGGGTGGTGCGGTTGCGGCCGTGTCGCAGGTGGTTGACGCGGTCGAGCGGTCCGCAACGGCGTTGGTGTCGCCGGCGTTGTTGCAGGAGCGTGAGCTGGGTGAGGTGCTGGGCGCCCTGGACGGGGTGGCGGCGCGGACGAACGCGTTGCTGGTGGCGGTGGTCCGGGAGGGCCTGGCACGCGGGTTGCACCAGGAGGCCGGGTTCTCCGACGTGGACTGGGTCCGGGGCGTATGCCCGGGCCTGGCGTCACGGACCGCGGTCGAGATCGCGATGGTCGCCCGCGCCGCCCAGCAGCGCGTGCACGCCCCGTTGGCGGACGCCGTGCAGGGCGGGGCGGTGTCGGTGCACCGGGCGGCGCAGGTCCTGCGGGCGTTGACGAGGATCCGCCCGGCCCTGGGGGAGGCCGAGTACGTGCAGGCGACCGAGCTGCTGACGGTCGCCGCGGGCCGGGCCGAGTTCGACGAGAAGGACCTGGCCAGGATCACCTCCAAGCTCGTCGCGACGTGCCTGTCCGAGAAGGAACAGATCGCCCGCGCGCAGGCGCGGCACGAGCTGCGGGACGTGCACGAGTCGTCGTTGGCGGACGGGTCGCTGCGCCGGTTCGTGGTCACCGTGGGAAGCGACGCCGACTACGAGGCCATCCGGGCGGTGCTGATGTCACCGCTGGCCGCGCCGGTGCGGCGCGAGGACGGCGCGCAGGGTGGCGACACCGGGCGACATGGCGTCCCGGGGCGCGGCATCGGGAGCGACGCCAGGCAGGCCGACGCTGTTCAGGCAGGCGGCATCGGCGATGGTGGTCTGTCGGTGGCGGAGCTGGACCTGCGGACGGCGGGGCAGCGGCGGTACGACGCGTTCATGACCGTCTTCCGGCGCGGGGTGGCCGGAACGCAGGGGCAGCCCACGACCCCCAAGGCGCAGGTCATGGTCACCATCGGGCTGCAGGAGCTGCGTGGTGCCCTGGGCGGTGCCGGGCACACGATGCACGACGGGGCAATCCCGGCCCACCAGGTGCGGCAGCTGGCGTGCGAGGCCGACATCATCCCCGCCGTGCTCGGCGAGACCGGGCAGATCCTGGACCTCGGACGCGCCAAACGGCTCGTCACCCCGGGCCAGCGGCGTGCCCTGGCCCACCGGGACGGCGGGTGCACCTTCCCCGGGTGCCACGTGCCCGCGACCTGGTGCGACGCCCACCACGTCGTCCACTGGGCCCAAGGTGGCCGATCAGACCTGGGCAACTACGCCCTCCTCTGCCCCCGCCACCACACCTGGGTCCACCAGCACGACACCACCGCCGACGTCGACGCGACCGGTGTCCGGTGGAGACTGCGATGACCCCGCCCCACACCCGACCCTGCGCGGGCCGGGTCGCTGGCCTGCGCGTCACCATGACAGCGGCCCCGATGTGGCTGCGACACGAGCCGCGGTGGGTGCCTGGTGAAGGTCCGCGGCACGAGTCGCGACGTGAGCCCGGCCAGGGTCCGCGGCATGGGTTGAGCGGCGGCATACCCTGACCTCGTGCCGGACGACTTCCTCATCGCCCACAACCCCGAGGACGGCTCGCGACTCCCGTACCTGCTGCGCATCCCCCTCGGGCCGGACGGCATCGTGCTCAAGGCCAAGGAGACGTGGCCGCGGACCGGCAAGGTCTACTGCCACCGCGCGACCGGCTGGCCGAGCGAGCCCGACCTCCTGGAGCGCGTCCCGACCCGCTCGTGCGTGCGCCGCGGCGCCAGCATCGACCTCGTGCTCGACCGCGGCCGGGAGAACCGCTCGCAGTTCGTCCTGACCCGAGCCCGCGGTCGTGAGGCGGTCTTCTGGCAGACCGCGCGCACCGCCAAGCAGGCGCGACCGGGGGTGAGCCTGCCCATGGCGCGGGGCTCGGGCATCACTACCCTGGAGATCGTCGTCGACAGCCATGAGCGGTATGCCTGGTCCTTCGACCACCAACAGGTCACCACCCGCCGCGAGGGGCTGCCGGCGGGCGACTACGCCGTCGAGGTGGCCGGCCGGGTCCTCGCCTCGGTCGAGCGCAAGAGCCTGGTCGACCTGGTCTCCACGTTGACCAGCGGCCGGATGCGCTACCTGCTCGCCGACCTCTCCTCGCTGCCCACCGCGGCCGTCGTCGTCGAGGACCGCTACTCCGCCGTCTTCAAGCTCGAGCACGTCCGCCCCGCGGTCGTGGCCGACGCGCTCGGCGAGTGCCAGGCCCGCTTCCCCACCGTGCCCATCGTCTTCTGCGAGACCCGCGCGCTCGCCCAAGAGTGGACCTACCGCTTCCTCGCCGCCGCGCTCTCCCACGCCGGCGAGGAGACCCAAGTCGAGGTAGAGGCCTCGCCCCTCACCTCCGCCCGCACCGCCAGCCCCGGTGAGATCCGTGAGTGGGCGCGACAGCACGGGTATGCCGTGTCCGACCGCGGGCGCATCCCGCGCGAGGTCCGCGCGGCCTTCGACGCGCGACGGTGACGCTGCCTCGTCCGTGAAAACGTGCATCACAGCTCCTGCGCCTATCCGCCGGTGACCCGCTCGATCGCGGCTGGCGCGAGGGAGCTGTGCGGCAGGACCAGGCCCACGCCCCAGCGCATGGGCGGCAGGGCCGAGACGAAGCGCAGCTCGGTGGGGTCGCTGCCGAAGAGAGCCCGCTTGACGCCGTTGACCGTGGGCCCGAGCTGCGCCGTCCGGCACCCGAGGTCGCCGGCGAGGGCCATCGACTCCAGCAGGACGTTCTCGTAGGCATGCACCGTGCCGCCCGGGGGCCGGACGAACGCCCCGGACAGCAACGAGAGGGTATGGCCGCTGTGCCACCACGAGTGGTAGCCGACGGGCCGGCCGTCCAGCTCGGCGACGACGTGCCAGGCGTGCGTGGAGTCGAGCGCGCTGTGGGCGCGGACCATCTGAGGATAGAGCTCGACGAACGGAGGGTTGAGGGGCCGCGGCACGGCATACGCCTCGAGCAGCGTCTCGCGAAGGTCTGCCGGCAACGCTCCCTGGATGCGGTGCAGTGTCCCGCCGCGGCTCCGGAACTTGCGCGTCTTGCGGGACAGATTGCGGTGCTGCTCCAGCAGCGGTGCGTTCCCGGTCGCCTCGACGGACACCCTGCTGACCCCGAGCCCGCGGGTGCTGAGCGAGGCGCGCGGCGGCCGGTCGGCCCGGTCCTCGACCACGACGCCCAGCAGCTGGCGGCGCCGCAACCAGCGCAGCGCCTGGTCCCGGAACTCGTCCCGGTCCACCCCATCCACCACGAGCCCGGGGCTGGCGTGGCCGTCGGTCCCGAGCGACGTGCGCTCCCAGTACCAGATCGACGGTCCCCGGCGGAGCCCCGAGCGGACCAACCCGGTCATGCCGAAGCTCAGGCCGGCGTCCCGGCAGAGGAAGACGACCGCCGCCCCGCGCAGGTCGCCGTCAGGGCCGAACCCGCGCAGGACCCTGGGCCGGGTCCACCGGCTGCTCACCCCGACCGTCGCCGAGAGCAGCTCCAGCAGCGACCGGTCGGACCCCTGCCGCACGAGGTCGTCAGCGAGCAGGTCCCCCTCCTGCGGTGTGAAGGGGGTCGGCGTCAGGGTGAAGTCCCACATCGGTGTCCTCCTCTCCCCACGTCCGTGCCTACGACGCCGGTCCGGCGGTCGGCTCGGGCACGGCCGCCGGCACGGTGGGACTTCAGGACTACGGCATCGCAGGTCCTGGACCGGAGCAACCGCCGCCGACACTCGATGCCACCGGCCCGCGGGTCGGTGAGAGCGGCGAGGTCGCGAGGGGCGAGCAGGTCGGCCATACGTCCACACCTGGAGAGGGACCGAGAGGTGCGCCCGTCCACCGGACCGGGCGCCAGCCCCGGCGGTCAGGTCCGTCGGGAGACGATGCGTGGGAGGGACGCTAGTCCTGGCGGTCCGACGGTGTAAAGGGGTTCTCGGCGCGTCGCTGCGGCCACCCGGCTCGCTCCAGGTCCTTCGTCTCGAGGTATGCCGTCAGCGCCAGCGTCTCCTCCGGCGTCAGGTGCAGCGGGTTAGCCGCCCGGCCGAGCCGGATGAGCTCGCACCCGGACAGGACCGGGTCGTCCTTGAGCACCTGCCGGGTGACCGGCTCGCGCAGGGCCACCGCGGCGTAGCGCACCACGGGCTTGTCGTCACCAGCCGCGGGGGCGACGGGGTGGGTGACCCGGCCGAGCTCGACGATCCCGGGTGTCTTCTGGCCACCGAGGTAGCGCACGACGAGGTCGCCCGGCTCGACGAGGCGGCTCCGGTAGGTGCGTGCCAGGCACCACTCCTGCGACGCCGGCCCGGTCGTGGCCGGCGTCGAGCCGGCGGCCGTCGTCCCGCCGGTCGCGGTCGCCGCGGCTGTCGTCGAGCCCCCCGCATCCGCGTTGCCCCGCACGACCCAGCAGCCCACGTCCGCGCGCTCGATGGGCACGTGATCTCCCTCCCCGTCCCCGGACAGGGACCTCGTGCCCCCACGCTAGGAGCAGCCTACCGACTCAGCAAGCGGCATACCCCGCCGCCTCCTAGCGTGGAGGCATGAGCACCCCCCACACCCCCCGCCCCGTCTCCCTCGTCGCGGGAGGCTCCCGTGGTCTGGGGCTCCTCGTCGCCCAGCAGCTGGCCCAGCGCGGCTACGACGTCGCCGTCTGCGCCCGCCACCTCGAGGAGACGCGCCGCGGCGCCGAGATCGCCGAGACCCGCGCCCGGGAGCACGCCGGGGACGACGCCGGCCGGGTCGTCGCCTACGAGTGCGACGTCGCCGACCGGGACGCCGTCCAGGCCTGGGTGGCGCAGGTCGAGAGCGACCTCGGGCCGGCCGAGGTGTGCATCCACGTGGCCGGCATCATCCAGGTCGGCCCCGCCGAGACCATGACCTTCCACCACTTCGACCAGGCGATCGGCACCATGCTCATGGGGCCGCTCAACACCCTCTGGTCGGTGCTCCCCGGCATGCGCGAGCGCGGCCACGGCCGGCTCGGCGTGGTCTCGAGCATCGGCGGCGTCGTCGCCCCGCCCCACCTGCTCCCCTACTCCACCGCCAAGTTCGGCGTGGCCGGCTTCACCCAGGGCCTGGCCAGCGAGCTCGCCGGCACCGGGGTCACCGCCACCACGATCCTGCCCGGCCTCATGCGCACCGGATCCCACGAGAACGCGCAGTTCACCGGCGACCGCGCCGCGGAGTATGCCTGGTTCGCCCCCGCCGCCTCGCTCCCCCTGCTCTCGATGGACGCCGAGCGGGCGGCGCGCCGCATCGTCGACGCCGTGCTCGGCGGCCGCCCGATGGTCGTCCTCACGCCGCTGGCCAAGATCGGCATGCGGGTGCACGGCCTCATGCCCGCCACCACCATCCGGGTCATGGGCCTGACGTCCCGGCTGCTGCCCGGCGCCCCCGCGGACCGCGACGCGGCCCGCCCGGTGACCGGGCGGACCGCGGCGCAGCAGCTGGGGTCCGGCGTGGTGAGCAGGCTCACCACCCTGGGCAGCCGGGCCGCGCAGCGTTTCAACCAGCGCGGCCCGGGCTCGGCCCCTACGGCGTGAGCACGACCTTGAGGCAGTGGTCCTGCTTGTCGTTGAACGTCTTGTACATCTCCGGCGCCTGCTCCAGCGGCACCCGGTGGGTCGCCAGGTCCTCCAGCCCGAGGACGTCCTCGGCACCGCTGACCAGCTCGTAGAGCTCGTCGGTCCAGCGGCGCACGTGGCACTGCCCCATGCGCATCTGCACGCCCTTGTCGAAGAGCTCCATCATCGGCATCGGGTCGGCCATGCCGCCGTAGACGCCGCTGATCGAGACGGTGCCGCCGCGGCGGACCGCGTCGATGGAGGCGTGCAGCGCCGCCAGCCGGTCTACCCCCGCGGTCTCGATGGCGGCCCGGGCGAGCGGCTTGGGCAGCCGCTTGGCCGCCGACACCGCGGCGCCCAGCACGGGGCTGCCGTGCGCCTCCATGCCGACCGCCTCGAGGACGCCGTCGGCGCCCCGCCCGTCGGTCAGGTCACGGATGGCTCCGCCCACGTCCTTCGTCGACGCCAGGTCCACGACCTCGGCGCCCCACTGGGCCGCGAGCGCGTTGCGCTCCGGGACGAGGTCGACGCCGATGACCCGCAGGCCACGGTGCCGGGCCGCGCGCACGGCGAGCTGCCCGACCGGCCCGAGACCCATGACGGCGAGGGTGCCGCCCTCGGGCACGTCGGCATACTCGATGCCCTGCCACGCGGTGGGGAGGATGTCGGTGAGGTAGAGCACGCGCTCGTCGGCCAACGCCGGGTCCACCCGCACCGGCCCGAAGTCCGCGTGCGGCACCCGCACCAGCTCGGCCTGCCCGCCGGGCACCGCGCCGTAGAGGTCGGTGTAGCCGAAGAGGCTCGCGCCCTTGCCCTGGTCGACGTTCTGCGTGGTCTCGCACTGGGCGAAGAGGCCGCGCTCGCACATCCAGCATTTCCCGCAGCTGATGTTGAACGGCACGATGACCTTGTCGCCGACCTCGAGGGTGTCGACGGCGCTGCCCACCTGCTCGACGACGCCCATGAACTCGTGCCCGAGGACGTCACCGGGGTGCAGGTAGGCCGCCAGCACGTTGTAGAGGTGCAGGTCGGAGCCGCAGATCGCGGTCGAGGTGACGCGGACGATCGCGTCGGTCGGGTCCTGCAGGACGGGATCGGGGACCTCCTGGACGGAGACGTCCTGGAGTCCTTGCCATGTGAGTGCTCGCATCCCTCCACGCTAGGAGCGTGACCGGACGCCCGCGCGGTGAGGCGCCACGGGGGTGAGTGGGCCACGTCTGCGACGATCGCGGTATGAGCTCACTCACCCACACGGAGTCGGTCACCGTCCACGCCACCCCGGAGGACCTCTACGACCTGGTCTCCGACGTCACCCGGACCGGCGAGTGGAGCCCGATCTGCACCGGCTGCTGGTGGGACGAGGGCGCCACCGGTGAGGTCGGCGACTGGTTCACCGGCCGCAACGAGACGCCCGAGCGCACCTGGGAGACCCGCAGCGAGGTGGTCGCCGCCGACCGTGGCCGCGAGTTCGCCTGGCTCGTCGGCGGCGCCTTCGTCCGCTGGGGCTTCACCCTCGACCCGGTCGAGGACGGCACCCGGCTCACCGAGTCGTGGGAGTTCCTGCCCGCCGGGCTCGAGATGTTCCGCGAGAAGCACGGCGACCGGGCCGAGCACGAGATCGAGGTCCGCACCCGCGCCGCGCACGAGGGCATCCCCGTGACGCTCGACCGCATCAGGCAGATCGCCGAGGCCGGTGGCCGGCCAGGCACGTCCTGAGCGGACGACCCGGCCGGCCACGGCACGGCATACCCCTCAGAAGCGCAGCCAGGTCCCGGCCAGGCCCTGCTGCTCCACCCCGGGCACCGAGTAGTCGCACACGCCGTCGGCGAAGACCTCGCCCAGCCGCGTCCACTGCTCGTCGCTCATCTCCGGGTAGTCGCCGCGCGCCGGCTCGGTCGTCCGGCAGTCGATGACGTCCGCCTTCACCGACTCCCCCGCGACCTCGCGCGGGAAGCTGGCGGAGGGGTAGAGCTGCTCGCACGTGCCCTCGGGGTCGCGGTCCAGCGTCTCGGCGACGAAGCCCGGGTCCTCGTCCCGCGTCTGGCAGCCCTCGACGAGCGCCTCCGGCCGGGCCGCGCCGATCTCGTCCAGCGTCGGCCGCTCGCCCTCGAGGTCCAGCCCGCTCAGCCAGGCGTCCATCTGGGTGAAGCCGTGCTGCAGCAGCGGGCTGCCGGTGCTGAAGAGCCCGTGGCGGTCGTCCTCGAGCAGGCTCACGTGGTTGACGACCGACCCGTTGGCCGCGCGCAGCCGCTCCCGCATGGAGTTGGTGTGGTAGCGCACGTGGATGTCGCCGTTCGGCTGGTCGTCGAAGTAGGCGCGGTAGTCCACGATCGGGGTGCTGGCGAGCCCGCCACCGCCGTTGGTCAGCCGCCCGGTCCGGTATGCCGCCGCGACCGCGGGCAGGTCCGCCTGGGTCCGCGCCTCCTGGAAGCCGCCGTCCTGGTCGTAGCCGCCGACCTGCTCGTTGAGGTCGAGGAACTGGTCGACGGTGATGGTGCCGCCCTGCAGCGCGGCGAGCCCGTACTGGATGCCGCCGTTGTCCAGCGGCCGCCGCGCGAAGCCGGTCTCCTGGTCCGTGCCGTAGACGTTGACCGTGTGGTCGTAGACGTCGCACCGGGCGCCGTCGGGGTTGGTCTCCGCGTCGTAGCGCAGCTCCTCCGGCAGGACCGAGGGGCAGAACACCCGCGGGTCGATGCGCTGCGCGCCGCCGGCGACGTTGCGCATCGTGGCCAGCGTCTGGAAGCCGGTGACCTGCCGCTTCTCCTCGTCGGTCCAGGCCGTGCCGGTCTGCCCGAAGTAGTGGTCGAGCAGCCGCGCGTCGGTGATGAAGTTCACCGTGCCGAAGCCGACCTCGGGGAAGGAGCAGCCGACGACGATGCCGTCGAAGATCCCCGGGTAGTTGTCGGCCGCCTGGTGCGCCTGGTAGCTGCCGCCGGAGCAGCCGAAGCCGATGGTGAACTCGTCACGGCCGTAGCGCTGGAGGAACTCCTCCTTGGTCATCTGCGCGGTCTCCGAGGTCAGCAGGTCCGAGCAGTTCTGCCCGAAGACGTTGAGGCTCGAGGAGACCAGCGCATACCCCTGGCCGAGCATCCACGCGTCGGTGACGCCGCCGGTGCTGTTGCCCTGACGGAACCACCCGCCGGCGCACCCGCCGCCCAGGGTGTAGACGACCTTGCCGTTCCACCCCTGGCCGCGCTCCACCGGCGACGGCTCGGCCTCGGTGAGCGGGTCGTGCAGCGTGGTGTGCTGGAAGATCCCGCGGTTGGCGGTGCCGGTCTCCATCCGCACGATGAAGGGCACCTCGACCCCCTCGGTGGTGGTCGTCGTCGCGAGGTCCTCCGGGTATGCCGTCGCGTCCGCCGGCCACGCCTCGTAGGTCTCGTCCGTGGTCCGGTAGAAGTAGTCGACCCGGTCCTGGACCGAGCAGTTCTCGTCGAGCGGCTCGCCCAGGGTGCCGCCGACCACCGGCAGCGTGAAGAGGTCGGTCTCGCAGATGAAGGGCTCCTCGTGCGGCCCGGAGAACAGCGGCCCCTCGTCCGGGTGGTTCACCACGGTGAGCGAGTCACCGGCCCGCCCGTGGCCCGGTGGCCGCGCGGTGATGACGTTCTCCCCCAGCTCCATGCCCTCGACCACCCCGACGAGCACGCGCCGCTGCGCGTCCCACTCGAAGGCGTCGGTGACGTCGGTGCCGTCGAGGTCGACCCGCACCCGCTGCTGCGGGACCGTGCGGGGCACCGACACCTCGACCAGCGCGTCCCCCGCGGTGACGAGGTCCGGGGCGCTCGAGACGGTGCTCACCTCCAGTCCGGAGGGCTTCGGGGTAGGGGGTGTGGCTGCTGCCTGCGTCCCCGTGATGAGAAGTGCAGCCAGGGTGGCCGCGCCGGTCGCCAGCTTCATCGCTGAGTCCTTTCGTAAGCGCTTACGGAATGAACCTAGCAGCGGAGGGCGACCTGCGCAGGAGTTCTCAGGTCAAGGTTTGGTCAGCATCGTCGCGCTACGCGACGCGGTCCCAGCGCCAGCGCGCGTCGGGGACGCCGGTCCCCAGCGCCCGCAGGGCACCGAGCAGCATGTCGGCACTGTCGGCGGGGTCCTCGACCCGGCCGACGTAGACGTGGTTCTCCGAGGTGACCCCCTGCGGCTGCTCCTCCGGGTCCGACCACCCCTGCGACTGCAGCGCGGCCGTCTGCTCCGGCGTGAGGTCGGCATACGCGGCGGAGACGCTCTCGCAGAGCAGGTCCTCACCGAGGCGGGACGCCTGCACGTAGCGCCCTGCCGACGCGGCGGGCCTCGAGCCCCGACCCAGGCCGAACCAGCGGCGACGGGGCGGCGGGGCCGCCCGGTCGGGCTCGGACAGCACGAGGGACTGCCCGTCGTCGAGCGCGGCGAGCTCGTCGACGAGGCGGGTGCGGACGTCGTCCCAGCGGGTGGAGGCGCTCATGCCGCCAGGGTGCCACGGCTTGGTATCCGTCGCAGCGGGCACTATCGTCGGGCCTCGGTTGATGACGGAGGGAGGGCGTGGGACCGTGGGTGGTTTCGTCGGAGGAGACCCGGAGCAGATGGGCGCCGGAGCCCGTGCGCTGCACCGCACCGGGGGACGGGTCGAGGACATCGGGCGGGCGCTCGCGCAGGTGCAGGCCTCCGGCGCGGGGTATGCCGACCTCTCCACCGCCGTCCGCCGGCTGGGGTCGGCGGTCGGCACGGCCGTCGAGGACACCGGCACGCAGACGACGATCGCCGCCGCGCTGGCCGACGCCGCCGCCCAGGACCTCGACGCCGCCGGGGGCGGCTGATGGTCGCCGGCTTCGGACCGCCGCAGGGCGACCCCGCGCTGCTGGACTCCCTCGCCACCACCCTGGCCACGGTCTCCGGCGACCTGACCACCGAGCAGGGCCACGTCGAGGGCGGGGTGGAGCAGACGCTCGGCACGTGGCGCGCCACCCGCTCCCGCGACTTCGAGGACGCGGGGCGCGGCATCGCCGGCACCCTCGGGGGCGCCTCCGGCATCGTCGACGCCGCCCAGGAGCAGGTCAGCGGGTATGCCCGTCGGCTGCAGAACGCGATCGAGGACATCGAGGACCTCGAGCGGCGGGCGCAGGGGCAGCTGGACCGGATGGACGGCGTGGCCCCGGACGACGAGGGTCACGACACCCTGCAGGGCCAGGTGGACGGCGAGGTCGCCCGGCTGCGCCAGCAGGCCCAGGAGATCCGTGACGAGGTGGAGCGGGACGCCACCGCGACCGCCGCGGCGCTGGACGCGGGCACCGAGATCCTCGTGCCCGGGGCCGGTCGGCTGACCCCCGACCAGGTCGCCCTGCGGGTGCACGGGAGCACCGGGGTGTCCGGCACCGGGACGCCGCTGGCCACCGGCACGTTGACCACGCAGAGCGCGTGGGAGGCCCTGGAGTCGGTCTCGCGACCGGCCGCCGATGTCGCAGACACCGCCCTCGACTCCTGGCTGGGCTTCCGTCCCCCGGTCGGCGAGGGCTCGGTGAGCATGACGCTCTTCACCCTCGGGCAGGTCCAGTTCGGCGCCTCGACGGTGGCCAGCTGGATGGCCGACCAGCGCTACTCCCACTTCCGTCCCATCGACGCGGCGGGCCGGGTCGTCTCCCCGCGCATGGGCTTCTGGCAGCGGCTGCGGCACGGGGCCGGCCGGTTCCCGACCGCCCGCGGGCTCAGCCCGTGGCAGCGGGTCCGCGGGTTCGACCCCCGGGGCCACTTCAGCGCCCGCCCGTGGCACGGCGCCCCGGCGTCGCGCTGGAGCACCGCGGGGCGCTGGCTCGGGCGCGGCGGCACCGTCCTCACCGCGGCCACCTCGGGGTGGAACGAGTGGAACGAGAGTGCGAACTACCCCACCGACGAGCGGGTCGGCCGGACCGTCACGGTGTCGGCCGCGACCACCGGCGGCGCCCTCGTCGGGGCCAAGGCCGGGGCGTGGGCGGGCGGCGCCATCGGCACCGCGATCATGCCCGGCGTGGGCACCGTCATCGGGGCCGGGCTGGGGGCGCTCATCGGCGGCTTCGTGGGCTCCCAGGCCGGCGCCTGGGTGGGCGACCAGCTCAAGGACATCGGCGGCGACATCGCCGACGGGGTGGGCGACGCGCTGGACAGCGCCGGGGACTTCATCGACGACATCACCCCCTGGTGACCCCGTGGTGTCCACCGTGGTGACCGTCGTCGGCCTCGTCCTGGGCCTGCTGCTGCTCGGGCTCGCGCTCTGGGAGCGCCGGGGCCGGGGCGAGCAGGCGCGGGCCTGGCTGCGCAGCCCGACCGAGGCCGGGCTCCGGGGGACCCTGTTCGTCCTGCCGGGGCTGGGCCTGCTCAGCCTGCTCGTCGGCCTGTCGCCGTGGATCGCCGAGGTGCCCGCCCTGGGGTTCCTCGCCCTCGTCCTGGCGCCCGTGGGGCTGTGGCTGGTCTTCGGCTGGGGGGCGCTCGCCCTCCCCTACCCGCGCTGGTCGGTGCCCGGCTGGGCCCGTGAGCGCATCGCCCGGCGGTTCGGCAAGGAGAGGTGGTTGCGGTGAGAGTCGTCCACGAGGCGTCCGGGGCGACGTTCGAGGCACCCGACGGCTGGCAGGTCGAGGACACCGGGCGGCCCGAGGTGCTCGTGGTGCTCGAGCCCGAGCGCCCCGGCGGAGGCGTCCGCGCCAACCTGGTGCTCACCGCCGTGGGGACCGGCGGGCGCTCGTTCCGCGACTGGCAGAACGGCACCGAGGCGCTGCTGCCGCAGGAGCTGTCGGACTACCTCGTCCTGGACCTGCACGCCGTCGAGGTCGACGGCCGGCCCGCCGGCACCCGGCTGGCCCACCACGTCGACGCCGAGGGGCGGGCGCTGGTCCTGGAGCAGCGCTTCACCGAGGCCGACGGCCTCGGCCTCACCCTCACCGCCACCGTCGACGTCCTGCGCTACCCGCTGGTGGCCGAGGAGCTGTCGGCGTGCTGCGCCAGCCTGCGCCTGCCCCGGGGAGCGGGCCGATGACGCTGCGGGTGGAGGGCGACGCGCTGCTGGTCGACACCGGCACGTGGACACGGCTGGCGGGAGCGGAGGAGGTCGACCCGGAGCTGGCCCAGGTGGCCTCCACCGTCCCCGGTGGTGAGCAGGCCCTCGAGGCCGGGCGCGACCCGCGGGCCGTCGTCCAGGTGCAGACCGCCACCCCCGGCGGGGTCTTCACCCACGAGGCGTGGGTCGGCGAGGACGCCCTGGCCGTCCTGCTCGACCTGGGCCGCGACGACGAGCGCCGGCTGCTCGTCCTGCCGCCGGACCACCTGGCCGCCGCGCTGGCCAGGATGGTGGGGCTGGCGCCCCGGGCTCACGCCCCGGCCGACCGGCAGGCCCGGCCTGTGCAGGAGGTCGAGCTGGAGGCGTGGTTCGCTCCGGCCGCCGAGGCCCCCACCGAGGCAGCCGCCCCCCGGCGTCCCGTGCCCGTCGGGCACGGTGCCGAGACGCACGGGACGCCCTCCGCCCGGCGGGCGGGTGCCGAGGACGGCGCGGACCGGGCCTGGCGCCTCGTGGCCGCCGCGGTCGGCTCGGACGAGGCACCCCTCATGCTCGCCGCGGTCGACGGACGCGACAGCGGTCTGTGGATCGTCGAGGCGGACACCGACCTGCGGCTGGTGCCAGTGACCCCCACCGAGGTGTGGCATGAGCTCGCCTCCGTGCTCCCGGCACTCGTCCCGACGGCCGGGACGGCTCGCCCCGACGCCTGAGAGCGCCTGCGCAACTAGGGTCGGGTCATGACGCCCCAGACTGCCGCCGCCCCCGCACTCCTGGCGGCAGCAGCCGTCCACGTCTACACCGCCCTCGGCGTGGTGCTGGCGCTGCTCATGGTCCACTTCTCCTACGCCGGCGAGGTGGAGCTGGTCCTCTGGCTCTTCCTCGCCGCGATGGTGGTGGACGGCACCGACGGCTTCCTGGCCCGTCGCTGGCGGGTCAAGGAGCTCGTGCCCGGCTTCGACGGGGCGCTGCTCGACAACATCGTCGACTACATCACCTACGCCTTCGCGCCGATGATCCTGCTGTGGAGCGCGGGGCTGCTGCCCCCGGGCTGGCTCGGTGGCGTGGTCGCGTCCGTCCCCCTGCTGGCCTCGTGCTTCCAGTTCTGCCGCAGCGACGCCAAGACCGAGGACCACTTCTTCCTGGGCTTCCCCAGCTACTGGAACATCGCGGCGTTCTACCTCGTGGTGCTCGGCGCCGGGACGACGGCCACCACGATCACCCTCCTGGTGCTCACCGTGCTGGTCTTCGTCCCCGTCCGCTACGTCTACCCGTCCCGGACGGAGACCGCCTGGTGGCCGACGATGACGCTGACGACGCTGTGGTTCGTCCTCTACGCCGCCGTGCTGGCGCAGTACCCGTCCCCGAACGGCTGGCTGGTCGCGCTGTCCGGAGGGTATGTCGTGTACTACGCGGCCCTGTCCCTGCACCTGACGCTCACGCGCCGCCGCAGCGAGGAGCTCGCCCCGGTCTGAGCCAGGACCGACCACCCCCGGGCGCAGGATGCTGCCCACGCGTCGGCGCCCGCCCCCGGGACGGGGACGGGCGCCGGTCGCTGCGTGGTGAGCGGGCTCAGTCGCGGGGGACGTCGCCCTCCCAGCCGCCGGTCGGCACCTGGCGCGACTCGATGAACTTTTTGAAGCGCTTGGCATCGCCCTTGACCCTGCGGTCGTCGACGCCCACGAGGGCGCCGGCCTTCTCCAGCAGGCCCTCCGGGTCCCAGTCCATCTGGATCGTCACCCGGGTGGTCGTGTCGCTCAGCTTGTGGAAGGTGACGACCCCGGCGTGCTTCGTGTCGCCCTCGACGGTGGTCCACGCCACGCGCTCCTCGGGGTGCTGCTCGCTGATCTCGGTGTCGAACTCGCGGGTGGCACCGCCGACCTCGACGACCCAGTGGTTGCGGGTGTCGGTGACCTGGGTGACCGACTCCACACCCTCCATGAAGTGCGGGAAGGACTCGAACTGCGTCCACTGGTCGTAGGCGACCTTGACCGGCACCTCGACGTCCACGGACTCCGTGACGTTGCTCATGCATACCTCCTGATCGGCAAAGGGGATCAGACCTACGCAACACCAGATCGGCCGCGCTCGCACGGCCAACCCGCACCCCCGTCCGGACGGCATGTCGACGGGGTGCCCGTTTCCTGGTATCCATGAGCGATGAGCCAACTCCTGATCGACGGCACCTGGCGCGACGCCTCGGACGGAGGGACGCGGACGATCCTCTGCCCGGCCGACCAGACCGAGGTCGGTGTGGTCGCCGAGGCCACCGCGGACGACGCCGAGGCGGCCGTCCTGGCCGCTCGCCGCGCCTTCGACGAGGGCGCGTGGCCGCATACCCCGGCA